>CAYNIT010000032.1:0-25997 GCA_964397205.1 uncultured Phaeodactylibacter sp.
CCGACCGCTTCCTAGTCAAGGCAGTACGCGACGGCAAAGCCAAGGTGGCCACCTTTGAAAAGGGGGACCTCATCAAAGACCATCGCGTCAAGCGCATGAAGGAGCCCAATGGGACGCTGGTGGAATTCGAGCCCGATCAGAGCATTTTCAAAAAATACCGCTTCCGCAGCGAGTACGTCGAAAACCAGCTTTGGAACTACGCCTACCTCAATGCAGGGCTCAAGCTCAACTTCAACGGCAAAACCCTGGTCTCCCGCAATGGGCTGCTCGACCTCCTGCAGCGCAAAACCAGCAATGAAAATCTGCGCTACCCCATCATACACATGAAGGGCGAAGATTTGGAAATTGCCCTTTCCCACGGCAACCACTACGGAGAGCAGTACCACTCCTTCGTCAATGGGCAAAATACCACGCAGGGCGGCACCCATCTTAATGCCCTGCGGGAGGCGATCGTTAAAACAGTGCAAGAGCACCTGAATAAAAACTATGACCGCCGGGACATCCTCAGCTCCGTTATCGCCGCCATCAGCATCCGGGTCGAGGAACCGGTTTTTGAATCCCAGACCAAAACCAAGCTGGGCTCCAGCGAAATGGGCCCGGACGGCCCCACGGTGCGCACCTTCGTTGTGAATTTTGTCAAAGAAAAACTGGACAACTACCTCCACCAAAACCCGGAGACCGTCAAGGCCCTGGAAAAGCGCATCAAGCAATCCGAGCGGGAGCGCAAAGAAATCGCCGGCATTAAAAAACTGGCTAATCAGCGGGCCAAAAAGGCCAACCTGCACAACAAAAAGCTGCGCGACTGCCGGCTCCACTTCAGCGACAGCGCCCGAAAGGTAGCCGAAGAAGACCGCAAAGCGACCACCATTTTCATCACCGAGGGAGATTCCGCCAGCGGTTCCATAACCAAAGCGCGGAATGTGCAAACCCAAGCCGTATTCAGCCTCCGGGGCAAGCCGCTCAACTGCTACGGCCTGACCAAAAAGGTGGTGTACGAAAACGAGGAATTCAACCTGCTGCAGCACGCTCTCAATATAGAAGATGGCCTGGACGACTTGCGTTACAACCGCGTAGTCATTGCGACGGATGCCGATGTAGACGGCATGCACATCCGATTGCTGCTGCTTACCTTCTTCCTGCAGTTCTTCCCCGAACTCGTGCGCAACGGCCACCTGTTCATCCTCGACACCCCGCTGTTCCGGGTGCGCGACAAGCAGAAGACTTTCTACTGCTACAGTGAAGAGGAAAAGCAGAACGCCATCAACCAACTGCGCGGCAAAGCCGAGGTGACGAGATTCAAGGGGCTGGGCGAAATCTCTCCCGGCGAGTTTAAGGATTTCATCGGAGAGGACATCCGCCTGGAGCCGGTCATCCTCAATGAGGATACCGACATCGACGATGTGCTGTCCTACTATATGGGCAAAAACACGCCTTCCCGCCAGGAATTCATCATCGACAACCTGCGGGTGGAAAAAGACGAGCTGGAGGAGGAAGAGGAAGAGCAACTTGCTCTGGAAGACCGAACGGTAGCAGTGGCCGAAGCCTGAACCTTCGCCTCCTGACGTTTTGTCCACTTAAGTGCCGCTACGGCAGGTTTACCCCCCAATTGGCTAAGGTGGCACGAAACTTGCCGGTATTTCGTTTCTCGGTGCAGTTCTGCGAAGGCAATAGACTTGCTCTTCCCCTGCACGTTTGGTAATTTTGCAATTTGAAGAAATGACAGCTCTGCCGGGGCAGCCCATATTCTAGAGGAGGCTCGGCCTTTGCCGTCCCCATCGGCTTAGCTGTAAACATACAAAGCATGTTTGAAGAGCTTTTCTCGCAGCAGCGTTTTGATGACGATGGCGATTTCTTGCCTCTCCTTTCGGTAGAAGAAGAGGAGGAAGAAAATCCTGATGAAGTCTATCCCGACCTACTGCCTTTGCTCGCCCTTAAAAATACCGTGCTCTTTCCAGGAATTGTTATCCCCATTACTGTGGGGCGGGACAAGTCCATCAAAGCCATCAACAAAGCCTACGATAACGATCGTTTGGTAGCAGTGCTATCCCAACGCGACAGCGAAATTGAGTCGCCGGCTGTACAGGATTTGTACAAAATCGGCAGCATCGCCCGCATTCTCAAGCTGTTGCGCATGCCAGATGGTACGACCACCGCTATCCTGCAGGGCCGCAAGCGTTTTGAGCTGCTGGAACTAACGAGCGAATCGCCCTACATGGAAGGGCGCATCCAACCACTGGAATACCAGGAAGTCGATAATCAGCTGGAATTCGAAGCGCTCATCTCCTCCATCTTGGAGCGGGCGCAGCAGATCATCGAGCTGTCCCCCAACATCCCTTCCGAAGCCAATATGATGTTGAAGAACATCCAAAACTCTTCCTTCCTGCTCAACTTCATCGCTTCCAACCTGGGCGCTAAAGTGCCTGTAAAACAGGACCTGCTGGAAATGAGCAACCTGCCCGAGAAGGGCAAAGCCCTGCTGCAACAGATGAACAGCGAGCTGCAATTGCTGGAACTCAAGGACCAAATCGAAAACAAGGTCCGTGTCGACATCGAAAAGCAGCAGCGGGACTACTTCCTTAACCAACAGCTGAAAACCATTCAGGAAGAACTCGGGCAAAACCCGCAGGAAGAAGAAATCAACAACATGGTGGCCCGCGCCAAAAAGAAACAATGGCCTGATGCGGTAGCTAAGACCTTCGACAAGGAAATCAACCGATTGCGCCGCATGAATCCGCAGGTGGCGGAGTTTTCCATACAGCTTACCTATCTCGAATTATTGCTGGACCTGCCCTGGCAAGAATTCACAAAGGACAATTTTGACCTCAAAAAGGTCAAAGCGGTACTCGACAAGGACCACTTCGGGCTGGAAAAGGTCAAAGAGCGCATTCTGGAGCACCTCGCCGTACTGAAGCTCAAGGGCGATATGAAAGCGCCCATCCTCTGCCTCGTCGGCCCGCCGGGCGTCGGCAAGACTTCTCTGGGGCGCTCCATCGCCCGGGCCATCAAGCGCAAATTCGTGCGCATGTCTTTGGGCGGCTTGCACGACGAATCGGAAATCCGCGGGCACCGCAAAACATACATCGGCGCGCTGCCGGGGCGCATCATTCAGTCGCTAAAGCGAGCTGGCTCCTCCAATCCGGTCTTCATCCTCGATGAGATCGACAAAGTGGGCAAAGACTTTCGGGGCGACCCCTCCTCTGCCCTGCTCGAAGTACTTGACCCAGAGCAAAACGCTACTTTTTACGACAATTACCTCGAGCTAGAGTACGACCTCAGCAAGGTGATGTTCATCGCTACCGCTAACTCCCTGAACGGCATACAGCCCGCACTGCTCGACCGCATGGAGACCATTCAGATCAGCGGCTACTCCACCGAGGAAAAAATTGAAATCGCCAAGCGCCATCTTATCCCCGCGCAACGCAAAGAGCACGGGCTGAAGAGCGGGCACATCCGCTTGGGCAAAACCACCATTCAGAAGGCCATCGAATCCTATACCCGGGAGTCCGGAGTACGCTCGCTCAACCGTCAGATCGGAGGTATCATGCGCTACGTGGCCAAAAAAGTAGCCATGGAGGAGGAATACCAGGTAAGCGTAAAGCCGCAAAGCCTGCGGGAAATCCTCGGCCCGGAGCGCCATACCAAAGATGAATACACCAAAGTGCAGGTGCCGGGTGTCGCCATCGGCCTGGCCTGGACTCAAACGGGAGGGGAAATCCTCTTCCTGGAAGCCAGCCTCAGCCAGGGCAAAGGCAAACTGACCCTCACCGGCAACCTCGGAGACGTGATGAAGGAGTCCGCCTCCACTGCTCTCAGCTACATCAAAGCCCACAGTGAAGCCCTGGGCATCGCGCCGGAACAATTCGAAAAGCAGGACATCCACCTCCACATACCGGAAGGCGCTATCCCAAAGGATGGCCCCTCCGCCGGCGTAGCTATGCTGACTACCCTGACCTCCGCCCTGTCCGGCAAACTGGTCAAGCCGTACGTCGCTATGACGGGAGAGATTACACTGCGCGGAAAGGTGCTGCCGGTGGGCGGCATCAAGGAAAAAATACTGGCAGCCAAGCGGGCAGGCATGAAGGAGATTATCCTCTGCTCCGAAAACAAACGCAATGTGGAGGAAATCAAACCCGATTACATCAAAGGGCTGACCTTTCACTACGTGGATCGTACAAAGGAGGTGCTGGCTCTGACCTTAGGAATTGATATTTAACCGTTGCCAGATTTTTTTTACATTTAGCAAGCCATTAACAAACCTTTGCCGGGGGCATCAGGTCTAAATAAGGCAAGGGGTTGTTCCTTTAGGCAGTGGCAACAAATTACACAATCGGTCAACCATGAAGTTTCGCCTGATCATTTTCCTGCTATTTGTTTGTTCCGCCTCCCTGTGGTCACAGGACAAGGACAAAGAAAAGCTGGTGCAGTTCTCCGGTATGGTACTCGACGGCTCCGACCAAGAGCTGTACCCCGTGCCCTACACCAACATCCTTGTCAAGGGCAAGGGGCGCGGTACCTATTCCGACCTCAAAGGCTTCTTCTCCATCGTAGTAGAAAAAGGCGATGTCATTGAATTTTCCGCCATCGGCTACAAAACAGTGGAGTACACCATACCAGAAGACCTGGAAGACAACCGCTACTCCATCGTGCAGCTCATGACGCAGGATGCCATCAACCTGCCGGAAACCGTCGTGTTCCCCTGGCCGAGCCGGGAGCACTTTAAACTCGAGTTCCTAGCCATGGATGTCACCCCGGAATTGCAGCAGCGCGCTACCGAAAATCTGGCCAACGAAACCCTCCGCCGCATGCGCAACGAAGTGCCCACCGACGGCCGGGAAAACTCCCAGTACTACCTGCGGCAGCAGTCGCGCGAATTCTACCACATTGGCCAGCAGCCCCCCATGAATATTTTCAACCCGGTGGCCTGGAAGCGCTTCTTCGACTCCTGGAAGGACGGAGACTTCAAGCGCGATGATAAGAACAAGGATTAATGCAGCGGCCATGAATGCCATTACTACTTTACCGCTGCTTTTCGCCAGCCTGATTGAGATGGGCGGTTTCGCCCATTTTCACTGGAATACGTTGCCAACAACGCCTAATGTGCAAGGGCAAAGCTTGGTAGCAGAGGCAAATGCCCCTACTTCACTTAGCCAAGCACCCCTCGGCCATCCTTTCCATGTTTCCAAATGCCTGATCCACTACCGGCCCGCTAAGCAGTCTTTGCAAATGAGCCTGCATATTTTTCTGGACGATCTCGAACTGGCCCTGGCGCAACGCGGGCACGATAAACTGTTTTTGTGCACCGACAAAGAAGCCGAACAGGCCGAATCCTACCTCATCGACTACCTCCGGGAAACCTTCCAGTTGAAGCTCAACGGGGCAGACCGGTCCTTCAGCTTTGAAGGCAAAGAAATCTCAGATGACCTCGCCGCCGTTTGGTGCTACCTGGAGGTAAAACCGATCGCCCAACTGAAATCCCTGGAACTGCGCTACAGCCTCCTCATGGACACCTACGACGATCAGAAGAACCTTGCCAATATCGACCTGCCCGGCCAGGACACCGGCACCCTGCTGTTCAGCAAAGGGCGGGAGCTGCGGCGGGTGGATTTTTGAGCGCATCATACAACGGCAACATCCGCTAGCCGGTGGACGAATCAAAAAGTGTAGGCAATATAGCCTGCCCCCTCAAAAATACAGCCCCCCAATCACCAAGCTCGCCACAATCCAGAACAACAGGTTCAGCCCCACCCCTACCCGGAAGAAATCCCGGAAGCGGTAGTCGCCGGCGCTGTAGACCATCGTATTGGTCTGGTAGCCAATGGGGGTCATGAAACTGGCCGAAGCGGCTATGGTCACCGCAATCAGGAAGGGAGTCGGGTCAGCATCGAGCCGATGGGCAGTAGCGATGGCAATGGGTGCCAGCAGCGCTGCTGTCGCGTTGTTGGACATCAGCTCGGTGAGCAGAGAAGTGGTCAGGTACAAACCAGCCACGACCACCGCCGGCCCCCACTGCCCCAATCCAGCAACCAAGCCTTCAGCAATGCGCTGATCCAGGCCAGTATTGTTCATGGCTGCGCCCATGCTCAGCGCCCCGGCCAGCAGAAAGACGATTTTCCAGTTGATGGCTTCGTAGACCTCCTTCATGCTCATACTGCCCGCGAGCACCAGCGCGAGCACCCCGAGGATGGTCGCCACCATGATCGACAGCACGCCCACAGTAGCCATGATGATCACGAAAGCGATCACGCTCATGACAATGGCGAATTGCCGGCGGTTGAAGTCCGAAAGGGTATCCTCCGACAGCAGGACGAAAGGCGCTTCCTGATCCGCCTCCATCTGCTTGAGGTTGGCGATGTAGTGCTGCTTGACCTCTGCCAGGATCACATCTCCGGCTACGAGAGGGATTTGGTACAGGTGGTCGTGCAGCACCTCGTTGCGGTGGCGGATGGCCAGCGGGATAGCCCGGAAGGTGCGGCGGAAATCCAGGCTTTTCAGCGTGCGGTTGGCGAAAGCGGAGCCGGCCGTAACCACCAGTTCCACCAAAGCAGTGTTCTTTTCGCCCAGGTAGTTGTCGCCCACTTTCAGGGTGTTGTCGTCGATGACCTTAACGCGCTCTTTCAGGGCTTTGACCTTGGCTACGTCGCAGCGGACTTTCAGCAAATCGCCCGCCTGCAGCGTAAAGTCGCCGGGCGGCAGGGTATAGCGCTGCCGGCCCCGCCCCACCTCGATGATGTCCATGTCGAGCTCCTTGACCAGGGCGGAGTCCATGATGCGCTGGCCGGACAGCTCATTGCCCTCCAGCAGTTCGAGTTCCGTCAGGTAGTCCCGCATGCCGAAGCGCTCGCTCAGGCTCTTGTCGCGCTCCCGGGCGGGCAGAATGCGTAAGCCGATCAGCAGCATGAAAACCATCCCCACCATCAAGAGCGGCAGGCCCACCGGCGCCAGTTGGAACATGCCGAATCCGGACAACCCACTTTGCTCGGCAATCCCGCTGACGAGCAGGTTGGTCGAGGTGCCGATCAATGTACACATGCCGCCCATAATGGAAGCGTAGGAAAGCGGAATCAGCATTTTGCTGGGCGGCTGGCCAGAAGCGTAAGCGATTTGGATGACGACCGGGATGAAGACCGCCACCACCGGCGTATTGTTGACAAAGCCGGAAATCAAGGCCATCAAAAGCATCATCAGGACCATACCCTTTCGGTAATTTTCACGGAATACCGCAGAGAGCCGGTGGGCGACTGATTGCAGCGCGCCCGTCTTGAGCAGGGCGGCGCTGAGCACGAACATGAAGGCGACCGTTATGGTAGCGGCATTGCTGAAGCCCGCTACTCCCTGCTGCGGCGTGATGACCCCCGTAACGACCAGACTGATCATGATGAGCATCGCCACCAAGTCGATGGACAACAGTTCTGTTGCAAAAAGCACAATCGCAGCCAAGATGACCACGATGGTAATGATAGCTCCGCTTGCCATGCCTTATCATTTGATGCTGATGCAAAGAAACTCAAGGCCGGGCGGTTTCCCCACCTTTTGGGTAGATTTTGTGACGATGCAACGCGGCAGCTTTTTGCGGCGGGGCGGCAACCGCAGGCCCGCCTGCGCCGTTTATTATACGGAAGCAGATAGGTTAGCGCCATACGGGCTAACTTCCATGGTGCAAATATAAAACATGCAAAAATGAACCGATTGCTCAAGCGGCTCTTCATACTTCCCATCCGTTTCTACCAGCTGGCCATCTCCCCCCTGCTTGGGCCTACCTGCCGTTTTACGCCCAGCTGCTCCTACTACACCGTAGAAGCCATTAAGGAATGGGGCGTGCTGAAGGGTACGTGGCTCGGCCTGCGCCGCATTTTCAAATGCCACCCTTGGGGGCCGCACGGGTACGATCCGGTTCCGAAAAATCCAAAAAAACACTCCTGATATGCTTAGAAGGCCAAGGCGCAACCGCCGCTCTGCTGCCATTAGAGGCTTGGCAGAGGAAACTTACTTGACTGCCCGGCATTTGGTACAACCATTGTTCCTGGCCGAGGGCGAGGGCGTACGCGAACCCATCGCTTCTCTGCCCGGCTCCTTCCGTTTTTCGACCGATGAAGCGCTGCGGGAAATCGAAGAATGCCGCGGGCTGGGATTGCACAATTTCATACTGTTTCCCAAAATCCCTGACAAGTACAAGAATAAGCGTGGGGGCTACGGTTTCCATCCCGACAACTTCTACCTGGAAGCCGCGCGCCGCATCAAAGCGGAGTTCCCGGAAGTTACCCTCATCAGTGATGTAGCGCTTGACCCCTACAGCATCGACGGGCACGATGGGGTGGTTTACGAAGGCGAAATCCTGAACGATGAAACCCTGCATGTCCTGCAGAAAATAGCCTTAGCCCAGGCAGAAGCTGGCTTTGATATCCTCGGCCCTTCCGATATGATGGACGGGCGCGTAGAGGCGCTGCGCATCGTGCTGGAGGAGAACGGTTTTTGCAATACCGGCATCATGTCCTACACGGCTAAGTACGCCAGCGCCTTCTACGGCCCTTTCCGGGATGCGCTCGACAGTGCACCGGTGGAGGGGGAAGATATTCCGAAGGATAAAAAGACTTACCAGATGAACCCCGCCAACCGCCGCGAAGCCTTGGTGGAAGGGGAGCTCGACACGCTGGAAGGAGCGGATTTCCTGATGGTAAAACCGGCGCTCCATTATCTGGATGTGATCTGGAGCATGAAACAGCACTTTGAGCTGCCCATTGCCGCCTACCACGTCAGCGGAGAATGCGCCATGCTGCTAGCGGCTTGCCAAAAAGGCTGGCTGGATTACGAGCAGGCGATGCCAGAAACGCTGCTGAGCTTGCACCGGGCGGGTGCAGATGTGATCATTACCTATTTGGCCAAGGATTTTGCTAAACAGCATATGGCTTAAGGGGGATAACAGCTTCTGTGCCTGCCCGCCTATCGGCAGCGGGCAGATGCGGAGGGGGCCGCTCAGCCCCCAGGAAAAATCATAGGCAGAAATTGCAGCCCCAAAGCCAGGGCCAGCATCAAAAGGTGCAGCACCTCCGCCTGACGGGCTGACATACGAATGAAATTAAACGACAGCAGCGTACCCAGCGGGACCGCCAGGATCATCAGGTGGTCCAATTGAATGCCCGCCTGAACCAAGATGGTAAAAGCGGATATCAGCAAGCCCCAGTAAATGAGGTTGATCTTGCGCTGCACCTCTATGATTTGCTTGAGCAGATAAGAGCGATGGCTGAATAATACTACCAGCAGCAGTATCGCCATTACGCCCAAGCTACGGTACACCCATGTAGCAGGGGCCGGCACGAAATCCAGCATCTCAAAGCCGCTTCCGACTGCCTGCATGAAAAAAGGCAGCTGATCCATCCAAAAATAGTAGGTGCCGACCAGGAAGTAAGGCACCAACAACCCTATCATCATCATCAAACGCTCCCGAAAGCGGAACGCCCGGAAAATATTGAGGCCCACAAAGCCAAACAACAGGAACAAAGCAAAAGAAGGGTAGAACAAGCTCCCGACCCCCGTCCAAAAGCCTATGTTGAAAATACGCCCCGACACCTCAGACCGGCGATAAGTGCCGTATACTTCGCCCAGTACTACGATGTAGAAGGTGTTCGCCATCAGGACCGGCGACAGGTAGTGGAATTCCGGCAGCACGCTGCAGGCAAAAACATAGAACAAACCCGGGAATAGGCTCACTTCGCTGGCCAGCCGGTGCTCGCTCACCAAAACATTGAGGTAGGTGCCCTGAATCAGCAAAAGTGCCATGGCTACAATACTGGGGGTCAAGCCCTCATGCCCGATCCAACCGTAAACCCATTCCGCAAAAAGACCAGCTCCCAGCGGCTCGGTACTGAAGGGAATTACAAAAGCCGAAGCCCGCAGCAGAGCTATGTAAAAAACCAGCAATACGCTGGCAAAGAGCTGGTTGGTTCTGAATAGGGTTAACACTGACTCGTCTTGCTTTTATCCTCAAATGTACCAAAAAAATACCCCAACAGCAGCGAGGCGAAAGGAAATTGGCAGCAGCGGCACAGCTCTAGAAAAAGCGCCGTTTTCAACCAAGCAAAAAACGATTCTTTAACCTGCTGATAACCAGAATACTATCAAACTGCCAATTTTTTTTATAAAAAAACCGGCCTTGGTCTGTGGAAAATCAGGGCCAGCTCCATCTAAGGTATTGAAAACAAGCTACAGGAGACCAAATGACAAATATTCCTAAATCCTAATGTATGACCCATGGCTTGTAAATCCCAATTGCCCAAAACAGTTTGACCCCGAATCACCAACCCCGGATACGTTCTCTAATATTAAGGTTGCGCCCGGCTTCCATTCCCAAGAAGCTGGGCAACTTTTTTTTCCAGGCCCTAGGTGCTACTGCGGAAGAAATCGATAGTCACCTCCGCCAGCTCCACGGAATGCGCCGGAAGGCGGCCGCTTTCGTAGGGATGTTTGCCGCCGAAGACATGATCCGCGCCTTCGATCAGATGCACTCGGGCATCTTCCTTCCAGCGCTTTAGCTTGTGGGCTGCATCCTCTGGCACTGCCGGGTCTTCGGTACCGTGCACCAACAACAGGGGTTGCTCCATCTGCGGCAAGCGACGTTTAAGGTTGAAGAACTCCCGCCGGGCGAGGAAGTCCTGGTACATTTGGTAGTAAACCGGCATCTCCTGCCCTGTGCGGCCATTGACGACCTGGTACACCCCCTGCTTTTCCCAATGCTCGATCATTTCTTGGCCGTTCCAGGCGTAGGCCAGGCTGCTGACGGAGGCCCAGCCCGCCACTGCGGTGATGCGCGGGTCCTCGAGAGCGTGCAGCATAGCAATAGGGCCGCCCCGGCTGTGGCCAATGAGAAAGAGGTAGCGCAGGTCAAATTCGCCGGAGGGTAGCTCGTTGCTGCCCCGGTGCAGCCAGGTCATAAGCGCGTTGACATCCGCTAGCTCTTTGCTGTAGTTGTTGTGCCCGAAGGCTTCCAGGTCGGCAAAGTCAGTGGGTGCCGCGAGGGTGGTGCCGTTATGAGAAAAATTGAATTTGATGAACAGGAAACCCGCCTGGGCGAATTGTTCGGCAATGAGGTGCCAATGCCCCCAGTCTTTGAAGCCCTTAAAGCCGTGGGCAAAGAGAACGATGGGCTTGGGCTGCTGATCCCGCTGCAGGTAAATGTCCAGTAGAAAAGGCCGGCCAGCGGCACCGGATAACTGTACGTTTTTGATGCGTTCCATACCAGCAATTTAGGAGGTATGGGGCAGAAAGAAAAATCCTGAGCCCGCGAAGCGCATCAATTCAGAGAAAAGGAAGGCTCCGCTTCCACGGTATTGAAAGTGGTCAGGAGGTTGACCTCCAGCTGCATGAACTTAGTCAAGGGGAAATCAGCCAGCATATGCCGGACTTCCATCTCAGAATTGGCGTTGAAAATAGCCCAAAGCTTGGCATTGTCCATAGCCATCGCGTAGTTCACCAGGCTGCCTTCCGATAAGTAGCGCTCGATCACAGCGCGTTGGTACGGCATCAAATCCATGAATTCATCCGGCAATTCTTCGGGCAGCGTAAAGTCTACCATGAACTGATAAATAGGCGTCATTCTACATATTTGTGTTGGTCAGAATGCAAATAGAGAAAAATTAGAAGTTTTCCAGCCTCGCCAACGCTCCATTTCGCCCGCTTTGTCGGCAAATGGCAAAGCCTGCCCCCCAGGCTGCACGCTATTGCCGGCTTTAAGGAGGGGTTGGGCAAAGCCCGTAATCCTGCGTATATTCGCCCCATCAATCAGAACTGCCCATGCAACACAAGATAGCTCCTTCCCTGCTAGCGGCCGATTTTGCCCGCCTGCCGGAGGAAATACAGATGGTCAACGACAGTGCCGCCGACTGGCTGCACTTAGATGTTATGGACGGCCACTTCGTCCCCAATATCACCTTTGGGATGATACTCGTGGAGGCAGCGCAGCGCCTGAGCGCCAAGCCGCTCGATGTGCACCTCATGATCAATTCGCCGGAAAAGTACGTAGCAGACTTTCGGAAGGCGGGCGCCGAAGTCATCACTGTACATTACGAAGCCTGCCCCCACCTGCACCGGGTGTTGCAGCAAATCAAGGGCACTGGCGCAAAGGCAGGGGTCGCCATCAACCCCCATACCTCGGCAGCCCTTTTGGAGGATGTACTGGAACTGGCGGACCTCGTCTGCCTCATGTCGGTCAATCCCGGCTTCGGAGGGCAGAAATTCATCTACAACACCATTCCCAAGCTGCGCCGCCTCAAGGATATGATAACGGTTAAGAATGCCCAGACGCTGATCGAGGTAGACGGCGGCGTGGGCCTGCAGAATGCAGAGAAGGTACTACAGGCCGGCGCGGATGTACTGGTGGCGGGCAGCAGCATTTTCAAAGCACAAAACCCAAAGCAGGCGATTGATCGCCTGAAAGACATTGGAGGAGAAATACAGCGTTTTGCTTAAGGAAAATCGGACTTTTTGCCGTTCTTCGACCCTGCCTTTCATCGCTCAACTTATCGTTATGAAGCCACTATTGCTTGCCGCTTGCTTATTGCTGTCTGCCCTGCTGCCAGCTGCTGCCCAGGAAGGATCCAAAGCCAAGGTCACCGGTTTGGTCCTCGATGCCGTCAGCGAGGCGCCCATTGAGTTTGCTACCGTTTATATGGATGGCACCAGCCAGGCGGTGGAAACCAGCGCAAGTGGCCGCTACAGCATCGTAGTGCCCGCCGAGGAGCCCTTCGTTTTGGTTTTTTCCCGCATCGGGTACCAGGAAGCGCGGGCGGAAGTAGCAGCGATGCCCGCCCGTACCAGCCGTCAGGTGGATGTTTCCCTGGTGCCGGTCAATTCGGAGCTGGAGGTCATCGTGCGCGAAAGCAAAATACAGGATGCGGGCCTTATCCGCGAGGATGTCGACCAGCTCAAACTCCTGCCGACAACCACTGGCAACCTGGAGAGTATTCTGCCCCACATCGCTCTGGGCGCAAGCGGCGGGACCGGCGGCGAGCTGAGCTCCCAGTACAACGTGCGCGGCGGCAATTACGACGAGAACCTGGTCTACGTCAACGATTTCGAAATCTACCGCCCCCAGCTTATCCGCGCCGGGCAACAGGAAGGCTTGACTTTTGCCAACCTCGACCTCACCCGCAACCTCTCTTTTTCCTCCGGCGGCTTTGAAGCGAAGTACGGCGACAAGCTCTCCTCTGTGCTCGACATCAAGTACAAACGGCCCGACAGCCTGCGGGCATCCATTGAGGGCAGCTTCCTGGGCGGCTCCGCCCATGTGGAGGGTAGTGTAGATGTGGGCGAGGACGGCTACCGGAAATTCCGCTACCTGGCGGGAGCCCGCTACAAAACAACCCGCTACCTGCTGGGCACCCTGGATATTCAGGGCGAGTACATCCCCAATTTTGCCGATATCCAAACTTACCTCACCTACGACCTTACCCGCAACTGGCAGCTGGGTTTGCTGGCGAACTACAACCGCTCAGAGTACAACTTTGCTCCCACCGAGCGCAGCACGGCCCTCGGCCTGATCGACTTTGCGCTGGAGCTGTTCAGCACCTTCGAAGGGCAAGAAGTAGACGACTTCACCACCTCTATGGGCGGGCTTTCCCTGACCTACCTGCCCGACCGCAAGCGCAATCCTTTTTTCCTGAAGTTCCTGGCCTCCACTTTTCGCAGCGACGAAAATGAGCGCTTCGACATCATAGGGCAGTACAGCCTGCGGCAAATTGAAACAGGGCTGGGCAGCGACAACTTCGGCGAAGTCATCGCGGAATTGGGGAGCGGCACCCAGCAGCAGTTCGTCCGCAATTTTCTCAACATACAACTGACCAATTTCCAGCACAAGGGTGGCATAGAACTGCAGATGGACCCCAACAAGAGCGAGGTGAGCAGCAGCCACTTCCTGCAGTGGAGCGCTAAGATCCAAAATGAACGCATCAGCGATCAGATCAACGAGTGGGAACGGCTCGACTCCGCTGGCTATTCCCTGCCCTACGATGCCGATGCCGTACAGCTGTTCAACGTACTCAAAACAGAAAACGACTTGAACTCCTACCGATTCTCGGCTTTCCTGCAGGACACCTACACCTACCGCAATGAGTCCAAGGGCGAGCTGCGGATTTCTGCCGGGCTACGAGCCTCCTACTGGGACCTCAACCAAGAATTCCTGTTGTCCCCGCGCGCCCAGATACTGTACAAACCGCTAGCCGGCAAACGGGATATTTCCTACCGGCTGGCAGGAGGCCTTTACTTCCAGCCTCCCTTTTACCGGGAAATGCGGGGCTTCGACGGTAATGTGAATACAGACCTGCGGGCGCAGAAATCTGCGCACATCGTCGGCGGCCTTACCCTGGATTTCTACATGGGCAAGAAAAACCCCAAGAAGTTCCGCTTCATTACCGAAGCGTATTACAAATCGCTCTGGGACCTGGTCTCCTACGAAATCGAAAACGTGCGCATCCGCTATTCGGGGCAGAACGATGCCGAAGGCTACGTAGCGGGCATTGACTTCCGGCTGAACGGGGAGTTTGTGCCCGGTGCCGAATCCTGGATCAACCTTTCCTTCCTGCGGGCGCGGGAGCAGCTGCTGGGGGTGCAGCACTTAGTACGAGAGGTAGGGGAAGAAGAGGGCCAGCCGGTGAACGATGTACCCCGGCCCACCGATCAGTTCATGAACCTTTCCATGTTTTTCCAGGATTACCTGCCGCGCAGCGACCGCTTCCGCATGTACCTCAATCTTACGGTAGGCACCGGCCTGCCCTTCGGCCTGCAGGGCAACAATCGGGTCTACCGCAATACCTATCGTTTTTCTCCCTACCACCGCATAGACATAGGCTTCAGCCTGCAGTTGTTCGATCAGGAAAAGCGCAAAGAAAAACCCGATCATTTCCTGCGCTTTACCCGCAACACCTGGCTGCGGCTAGAGGTATTCAACCTTATGCAGGTACGCAATCAGGCCGGCAACACCTGGATCAAAACCGTCTTTGAACAGCAATACGCCATTCCCAATTTCTTAACCTCGCGGCGGATCAACCTCCGCATGCGGATGGAATTTTAGATCGCTATGACAGAAGAAAAACCTAAACGGCGCCTGTTGTCCCGCTGGGACTGGCTGTGGGTCATCATCGCAGCCCTCATTCTGCTTTACGTCCTGTTAGAACGCCTGGGCTTGCCGGTCGTAACCGAATCGGAACAGGAAGAGCTGATTGAGCATCCCCACCGGGACTGAAAAGGATAAATTTTATTACCTTTTGCGTCTACACCAAAACCAACGAAATATGCCCAAGCCCCTCAACTGGCTGCTTGCCCTCGCCCTGCTGATCGCCGGCTGTTCTGCCGGCACAGGCGGCAGCGAGCCAGGCAGCCGCAACAGCGACCCCTTCCTGCCGCCTTCGGACCGCTGGGGAGCATTGTTCGTAGATGTGCAGATGGCCCAAGTTTTCCCGGATGGCAAAACCTTTGTAGACTGCACCCCCAAAGCGCCGGATGAGGAAATCCTGTCTGCCTACGAGGAGCAACGAGACAAAATCGGCTTTGACCTAGCGGCTTTCGTTAAGCAATACTTCGCCCTGCCCAAAAACTACGCCTCGGGCTTCACCTCTGATACAACCCGCTCCGCTGCCGAGCACATCAATGCGCTCTGGCCAGTGCTCACACGGGAGCCGGACAGCCAGAGCACTCGGGGCAGCCTGATTCCACTGCCCAATGCCTACATCGTGCCCGGCGGCCGCTTCGGCGAGATTTACTACTGGGACAGCTACTTCACCATGCTGGGGCTGCAGACGGCTGGCAAGGTAGGCATGATCGAAAACATGATCGATAATTTTACCTATCTCATGGATACCGTGGGCTTCATCCCCAACGGCAACCGGGACTACTTCCTGACGAGGTCGCAGCCTCCCTTCTTCGCTGCTATGGTAAGCCTGCTGGCGGAAGAAAAAGGGGATAGCGTATACCGCCGGTACCTACCGTACCTGGAGCAGGAATACGAATTCTGGATGAATGGTTCGGAGACGGTTTCGCCAGAGCACCCGGCGGTGAAGCACGTAGTCCGCCTTCCCAATGGGCAAATCCTCAACCGCTACTGGGATGCCGGCGATTATCCGAGGGCGGAGATGTACCGCGACGACATCGAAACGGCGAAGCGCTCCAGCCGCCCTGCAGCCCAGGTTTACCGAGATATCCGCTCCGCCTGCGAATCCGGCTGGGACTTCTCGAGCCGCTGGCTGGCGGATCCGCAAAGGCTGGAAACCATCCATACGACTGGCATCATTCCCGTAGACCTCAACGCGCTGCTGTACAATTTGGAAAGGACCCTGGCGCGGGCGCACCGCCTCGCCGAGCAGAAAGATCAGGCGCAGTACTACGCGCAGCGGGCTGCCGACCGGCAGGCTGCCTTGCTTAGTTTGTGTTGGGATGCGGAAACCGGCTGGTTCCGGGATTACGATTTCAAGCAGCAGGCTTTCACCCCGCGGCTCTCGCTGGCGGGGGCTTTCCCGCTTTTTTTCCCTATGGCGACGCAGAGTCAGGCTGAAGCAGCAGCACAAACCCTGCGGGACACCTTTCTGCGCCCCGGCGGGCTGGTCAGTACTCCCTTGAATACTGGGCAGCAATGGGACGCGCCCAACGGTTGGGCTCCGCTGCAGTGGATTGCCATTCAGGGGCTGCGGCAGTACGATGAAGGAGAGCTGGCCGATGAAATCAGCGAGCGCTGGGCTTACCTTAATGTAAAGGTGTACGAGAACAGCGGTAAAATGGTAGAAAAATACAATGTAGAGGACCTGAGCCTGGAGGCCGGCGGAGGAGAATACCCGGTACAAGACGGGTTTGGATGGACCAATGGAGTGCTCCTGCGCCTGCTCAGCCAAGAATCGGAATAACGCATACTTATGTTTGAAATACAACGGGCTCCCTTCGGAGCCTACGAAATGATCCGCCTGCAATCCGCCGACGGGCAGAGTGCCCTGCAAGTCGTCCCCGGCTTCGGCAGCTGTGTGGCCGGCCTGCGCTTGGGCGGGCGGGACATTCTGGATGCTTACCAGACAGCGGACGAGATGAACATCAACCGCTGGGCGAAGAATGTCTTTTTGTTCCCGTTCCCGAACCGGCTCAAAAACGGGCAATACCGCTGGGAAGGGCAGATTTACCAGTTTCCCATCAACGATGCACCGACCAACAACGCCCTGCACGGCTTCGGAGCAGACAAACCCATGGAAGCAGTACAATCGAGCGCAGGCCCGGATAAAGCGATCCTGGTAACTGCCTTCCGCTACGGAGGGGAGTTAGAAGCCTACCCTTTCCCCTTCGAGCTGGAACTGACCTTTATCCTTTCGCCCAGCGGCTTAACAGTCGAGATGAAAGCCTTGAACACCGGCCAGCAGAGCCTGCCCTTCGGCATGGGCTGGCACCCCTACTTTCAGCTCACCGAACAGGTGGACGATTTGTACCTGCAGCTACCGCCCTGCGATATGGTAGGGGTGGATGCTGAAATGATCCCGACCGGCAAACGGTATGAGTATACAACCTTCACCCGTTCGCGCCGCGTCGGCCCGGAGGTGCTCGATAACTGTTTTGCTCTACGGCAGAAGCAGGGGCAGATCAGCCTGCTGCTGCGGGGCCAGGGGCAGGAACTGGAATACTGGCAGGAAGTCGGCGAGGGCAAGTTCCCGTTCTTACAGTTGTTTACGCCGCCCCATCGCCGCAGCCTCGCGGTGGAGCCGATGAGCTGCAACATCGATGCTTTCAACAATGGCGAGGGGTTGTGGAAACTGATGCCCGGAAGCATGGGCTTGGCACGGTTTGGCATCAACTGGAAAGGAGATGCCTAGTAGGCTCAGGGGCTGAACGAATTGTTAGAAGCCCGTAGTATTCCTTTGGGCTAAAGCGCTCGTGTTGATGCAGCAGCGCTAGTACACTGCATACTAGTGAATGGAGCCGCAAATGCCCCCCGATTTTCATCGGGGCAGCATCGGCAAGGGCCCAAAAGACTAGCAATTAATTCAGGCTAGCCGCACTAGGCCAGTTGCCACATAGCCAGTAGTAAAAAAAACCGGAGAGACGCTATGTTTCTCCGGTTTCCGACTAAGTCTATATTCTGAAAAGTGCTTAAGCGCCCAGGTAATTTTTCAGCAGTTTGCTGCGGTTAGCAGAGCGCAGCTTATTGATGGCCTTATCCTTGATTTGGCGTACCCGCTCGCGGGTCAGCTCGAACTTTTCGCCAATATCTTCCAGAGACATCGGGTGCTCCACACCGATGCCGAAGTACAGCTTAATCACATCGCACTGCCGGTTAGTCAACGTACTGAGGGAGCGCTCGATTTCGCGGCGCAGGGACTCGCGGTAGTCGAGATTGGCATCGGTATTGGGGGTACTGCTGTTTTCCAGCACGTCGAGCAAAGAATTGTCTTCCCCTTCTACGAAGGGAGCATCCATAGACACGTGGCGAGCTGCGACACCGAGGGTAGTTTCAACTTCTTCGGTAGCAATTTCCAGGGTATCGGCTAGTTCATCGGCGGAAGGTTCGCGCTCGTACTCTTGCTCTAGCTCGGAGAATGCCTTGTTGATTTTATTGAGGGAGCCTACCTTGTTGAGCGGCAGGCGGACGATGCGGGACTGTTCTGCTAATGCTTGCAGGATAGATTGACGAATCCACCACACGGCATAGGAGATGAATTTGAAACCGCGGGTTTCATCAAAACGCTGTGCAGCTTTGATGAGGCCCAGGTTGCCTTCATTAATAAGGTCACTCAGGGAGAGCCCTTGATTTTGGTATTGTTTCGCTACTGAAACTACGAATCTTAGGTTCGCTTTAGTCAACTTTTCCAATGCTGCCTGATCACCCTGCTTGATCCGCTTGGCCAGGTCAACCTCTTCCTCCGGTGTCAGCAGGTCGACTTTGCCGATTTCCTGCAGATACTTTTCTAAGGACTGGCTTTCACGATTGGTAATAGACTTAGTTATCTTAAGCTGTCTCATGTACGCGAGTTTAATTTAAAGTTTTAGCAATGATCTTTGTCTGGTGACAAATTGGGGAACGGTTAATAGGGAGGACGAAGATGGACTCAGCTGGGGCGCGGCGGAGAGGATGCTCCGCTTGTAAAGCGAGCAAAAAACAGGTTCGCATGGTATTTGCCCAGGTTTGCAATTGCCCTTTAGATTACCGTTTACAGCCAACAAAAGTAAGGCTTTTCAGCCTTACAGTCAATAGGCGGGTAATATTTAGTTAATGTTTACCCTCACCAACAGCGTGTTCCCAGATATAGTTTCATGCCGTTTCAAAAAGTCAAAGCCTTTGCAGAGGGCGGCTGCAGCAGCCAGGGCATTCCAACTTACGAGGCCTTAGCCCGGCAAGCTGCCGCAGGCAATTTGTTGGGAGCGCCCATCTGGCCGCCATTATTTCGTATTGCTCCCCGACAGCTTTCGCGGGCAATGCCCAAGCGTATTCTTTTTGGAAAAATCATTTTTTTCTTCTTTATTGTGGGTAGGCGATTCTAGCACGAGCGGCAGCTGCCTGACCCTCATACCGTGCCTTGCATTTCAAGGCGTTTTGCAACGGTATGGCCCGATAGCTATCGGGGGAACCGCTCGGTGTATCCATTACAGGGCAAATCAATCCGGTTTTGCTACACAACTACAACTCTAAGCTATCTGAACCACAATGGAAAGAGTAAAGTACACGATAGAGTTCCTCTTCAAGGCCTCCCCTCCTATCCTATACAAGTTTTTCACCACCCCTTCCTGCCTCGTCCGATGGTTCTGCGATGAAGTAGACATACAGGACAACAGCTTTACCTTCTATTGGAGCGGCTCCGCCGAAGAAGCCAAGTTGATCGAGGATGAAGAAAACAGCCGCCTGCGCTTCCAGTGGGAGGATGCCGAGGGGGAGGAAGAATACTTCGAGTTCGACTTCTCCAAATCACCCGTTACCGGAGAAACGATACTGCTCATCACTGACTTCTGCGACGAGGACGAAGTTGACGATCAAAAGCAACTGTGGGAGAGTCAAATGGAAGATTTGCGCAAGGAAACCGGCGGTTAACTGTTCTGCTTCTTTTTCTCCCGGCGCTTTTTGACAAAGCGGAACACTAATGTGACCAAGCCACCCGATGTCATCAGCCCCGCCAGGAAATAGAAAAAGCCGCCGAGGGGAGCCGAAAAAGCAGCGATTCCCAGCCCCAAGCCGCCCAAGAGCAGCAACAACCCGATTATCAGCAGCCAGGGCCGGGACTTTTTCTCGTCCTTTGTCCACTTTTCCACCCGCTTCTGCCAGCGCTCGACCCGTCTTTCCTGCCGTTTTTGTTTGCGCAACTGACGTTTTTCCGCCCGGCTCAGGTTTTCTTCCGTTGGTTGAGCCTCCGGCTTTACTATCACTGCAGCACCCGCTGGCGTTAAGGCACCGCAAAAGACGACCAAAAGACAGGCAATGACAATCCGGTAATTCATAGTAGGCTTAGTTTTTTGACAAGAAGCAAGGGGGGATGATCTGTAAGATAGGGAAAATATACAAAAGCCAAAAACGAACTGCCGCCTCAGCTGAGAACGGCAGCCCGCTGATCGATTATTTCTTGTACTTTTCTTTCAGCAGCTCGGGATGAGCCTTCATGAATTTTTCAATTTTGGGCATGGAGACACCGGCCACGTAGGGTTGGTTCGGGTTGTGTACCACGTAATCCTGATGGTAGCCCTCGGCGGCGTAGAACGTCTGCAGCGGACTCAGTTTGGTAACGATGGGCTGTTCGTACTTGCCGCTGTCCTCCAATTTCTGAATGTAAGCCGCTGCCAGCTCTTTCTCCCGTTCGTCGGCGTAGAATACAGCGGAGCGGTACTGCGGCCCTACATCCGGCCCCTGCCGGTTGAGCTGTGTGGGATCGTGCCCTGAGAAAAATGCCGTCAGCAGATCATTGTAGCTGACCTCAGTGGAATCGTAGTATACCATTACCGACTCGGCGTAATCTGTGCTGCCGGAAGCGACTTTCCGGTAAGTTGGGCTGGGGGAAGAGCCGCCCGCATAGCCGGACACCGCCTCTTTAACTCCGGCCACGCGCTCAAACACCGCCTCTACGCACCAAAAACACCCGCCTGCAAAGACCGCCTTGGAAAACCCTTCGTAGGGCTGATCAATTTCAGCTATGGGCACTACCCCTTTCGGGAAATTGATTTTCTGCTGCTCATCCAGCCCATCGTTTTTGGCGGGCTGTTGGGAGTTGGCGCAGCTAAAGGCCAACGCGCTCAGGCTGGCTAGGAGAAGTATTTTTTTCATTTTTTTCTTTTGGTAACAGCGGGCTTGCCGTAATTGTTACTCAGAACGGCAGCTTGCTCAGGTCTACATTGCCTCCGGTCAAAATCACGCCTATGCGTTTGCCCGCAAATAGCTCGGGCTGCTGCAGGACAGCTGCCAGAGGAACGGCGCAACTCGGCTCGATGATGATCTTCATGCGCTCCCAAACCAGCCGCATCGCAGCTACGATAGCTGCTTCCTCCACCGTAAATACATCTTCCAGCTCCCGCCGAATGATACGGAACGTTTTGTCGCCGAGGTTTGTCCGCAGGCCGTCCGCGATGGTGTCCGTACTGGTATTGTACTGCAGTTGGCCGCTCTTGAAAGACCGGCAGGCATCGTCAACCGCTTGGGGCTCTGCTCCGTACACCGGCACCCCCGGCGCAAAGCAACGCGCGCTGAGTGCGGTACCGCTGATGAGCCCGCCTCCCCCGATGGGTGCAATAAGCGCATGCAGGCCCTCGCAATCCTCTAGCATTTCCTTGGCACAGGTGGCCTGCCCAGCAATGACGTTGTAATCGTTGTAGGGGTGAATGAAAGTGGCGCCGGTCTCTGCTACGACTGCTTCCAGGGTATTTTCCCTGGCTTGGAGCGTGTTCTCGCAGGGGTAGACTATGGCCCCGTACCCTTCGGTGGCTTTGCGTTTGATCGCCGGCGCATTTTTGGGCATGACGATATGAGCCGGTATCCCTAGCATTTTTGCGCTCAGAGCCACAGCCTGTGCGTGATTGCCGGAGGAATGCGTCGCCAGGCCCCGGGTTTTCTCGGCTTCGCTCAGCCGTACTGCGGCGCTGCTGGCTCCGCGCATTTTGAAGGCGCCGATTTTCTGGAAATTTTCGCACTTGAATAACAGCTCTGCCTCCGCCATCCGGTCAATGGATCGGCAACGCAGTACGGGGGTGCGATGAATCATCGGGCCAATCGCCCGGTGGGCCGCCTCGATGTCGGTAGCCGTGGGTTCAGTGGTCAAGGGGTCCATTAGAAGTTGAATTATCCTTTCGTGATAAGCGGTAGGAGCGAATAATAACCATTAGGGCTAGGGTGAAAATGATGATAAAGGGCAGCCAGCTGCCGATTTTGTAGCCGATCTGATAGCCCTGGGTGGTGGTATCTACAGCCGCCTCCTGCGCCGCTGGGCTAAGGGGCAGCACAAAGAATGCCAGCGAGAGGCAAAGCCCGTATAAATGCTTATGCATGCCTTTTGGAGCAAATTTACAGCATGTTTGCTGGAAAAAGCGTATAATGGACAGACCTACTTCTAACGATTTAGGAATCTCAATCGTTGTTATAGTAACCAAATCGAAATCAATATGAAAAACACTAAGCTATTCCTCCTGACGGCGCTGGCGCTGCTGCCCGGCCTGCTCCTGGCTCAACAATCCCTAGAGTACTGCAACAATCGCTTCGGTTTCTGTGTACAATACCCGGTAGACTTGCACCTGGCAGCCGACCGGCCGGTCAACGCCGATGGCATTATGCTGGAAGCAGCCAGAGGCGAAATTGTAGTCAACATATCCGGCTCGCATAACGTCATGGACTGGAGTACGGAGAAGTTGTACGCTTTTGAAAAAGAAGAATTCGCCGCTACCCACGATGGCGAAGCCAGGGAACTCCGCCTGGAGACCGATGAAGAGGGCTTTCGGGCTGTCTTGGTTGGCGGAGAAGAAGTCGAAGCCATACGCATGTGGCGGCTGAATGGCGCCTACATGCTCATTACCATCCAAGGCCCCATTTCCAAAAAAGAAGCCATCGAGACGCTTTGGAACCAAATTAAAGTACGCCTCAACAGCTAAGTATGGATTTTTTAGTGACCGGCGACCGGAGCATCTTCTTTTACCTGCTTCTGTTTCTCCTCTCCGCCGGTGTGCTACAGGCGCTCTCCGTAGGCGGTTTATTTTTTTTCAAGGGCTCTGGCGATCGCCGGTCCAACTGGTGCTTCGGGATGCTGCTCCTGACCTTTGGCCTGACCTTATTGCACAATATTTTCAATTTTGTCGGCCTGTACGAGTTCTATCCGGCTCTTTACTTTCTCCCCATCTACTACACTCTATCCTTTCCGGCTTTTCTGTTTTTTCATGCCAAACTGAGCCTCTACCCTTCCTACCAGCTACGGTGGACCGATGCCAAGCATTTCCTGCTTCCCGTTGGGCAGTTCTTGTTTTTCCTTTTCGTATTCCTGCAACCCGTGAGCTTCAAATCGGAGCTGGGCCGGGTGTACTACAACCCCTTCTACGGTGCGCTGGAACAGGGGCTGTACCTGCTTTCCTTCTACGCCTATCTCTACTTTTCGCACCGTTATATACGCCAACGCCGGTTGGAGGCTTATGGCAAAAGGCAAACCAAAGAGCTGCGCAAAATACTCTACTTACGCACCTTAATCCGGGTACTGCTGATCCTCTTCATCATACATACTGTTTTCGTTCTGACGGATTTTATTTTCTATGAATTCCTGGATATCAACATGCGGTCCGTTAAACCATATGTAGCGCTGGGTATGCTTTCATTTGCCGCTTTGGGATATTGGATGGGCACCTACGGCTTCCAGGTGTTGTTCTGGGGAAGAAAAGTATTTGGAAAATGAGAAACTGCTGCCTCCTCCTCTTATGCCTGTTTTTGACCTGTCAGCGACAGCCAGTGCCCATCAATAACATTACGCAGCCGCCGGAAGTGGAGCCCGCAGATACGGCCTATGCGGGCGTGTACCGTACACTCGACGGCAGCTGGGAGGGCACCTTCTACATCTACCGGGACACCGCCCGGAAAGAACGCTCTAACGACTTGCTCTTCCATTTTAGCGAAAGCGCCCTTGCGCAACTTCCGCTTCAGCTATCCGACAGCCTGCGGGTCCGCCAAAGGTATACCTCCCAAAGCCCCTACTTTCAAAAGGTGAAAATCTGGGACACCTATCCCGAAAACGGCAAAACCGTGGAGAGCGAGGGAGTCAATAAAGTGCAAAACGGCCAAATGTGGTGCGTAGTGCGCAAACCGGAGGAAACGGTTATCCATCGCGGCAGCCTCGAGGGGGAGCACACCATCATTTGGCAGCGCAACGAGCAGAACCCCCAGAGGGTCGAATACTTCCGGGAAACCGTCCGGGAAGGCCGCTACGACATCATTGGCTGGGGATACTACGAAGATCAGGATACAAGCCGGATGCCTGCTTTCTGGTTCAGGGGCAAATACGAAAAAACTCGATAAAACTGACGGAGCGCCTCAAGGCTATCCGCAAATAAAAACTAAGCCGGCACACGCTCCAGCGCCATAATCAAAGCGATGCCAAAAGCACCTCCAGAGATAAAGAGGTTCCAGGAGCGCTGTCGTATGCCCGCCAGATTCAAACCAAAGAAGGATAGCAGCAGGATGACTGCTACGATAGCGAGCTGCCCTAACTCCACCCCAATATTGAATGCCAAAAGCTGGGTGAGTAGCTGATCCTCCTCTCCGGGCAGCAGCGTAGAACGCAAAAAATTAGAGAAACCCATGCCGTGTATCAGGCCAAACAGCAGGGCAAAGGCATAATTCCAGCGCATAGCCCGGCTGCCGATTGCAAACTGCTGCTGATGCTGATGAGCCGCAACGTTATACAAAGCAGTTGCCATAATTGTCACGGGAATAAGAAATTCGATCCAGGCCGTATTGACCGGTAGGATACCCAAAGCGGCCAGCGCCAAAGTAAGCGAATGCCCGATCGTAAATGCCGTCGCCAGAAGCACTACTTGCCGCCATTCCGATAAGCGGTAGATGGCGCACAAGGCCAGGATGAACAGAATGTGGTCGTAGGCCTGCAGGTCGGCAATATGGCTGAACCCCAGCCTTAGATACGCCTCAAATGTGGATGCCATTTTTTTCTTGCAAAAGTATGCTATGCTCGCCTCTTTTGCGAGGAAAAGGGGCAGCAAACCGGCTCCTCCTTCGGCCTTCGTTAATTCAGTATTAAGTTTTGTAAATAAGCGATAATGAGCCCGTTATTCAGAAGAAAAATCGGAACATAATCTATATATTTGACACCTCAGATGATTAAAAAATCTTACCCCCGGTTATCTTCGAGAGTGAGCTAGAGCATACCAAATCCATCGGACTATACTGTTCCTTTGTGCAAACTAGTAAGCCTACTACTACATGATGAAGTCCTTTTGGCTCTACAGCGGATTGAGCCGAAACAGGCAACCCCCTCCCCCCGCATCAATCAGCCTTTACTTACAATTTGACCTTATATTTTTCAATAACTAAAAAACGCCTCAAGCGTATGAGACATTTTACTTTATTTTTTTTGCTGGCGCTGTTTTCCTTTAGCAGCGTACATGCGCAAACGGTAATTTCAAGCCAAGACTTTAACAGCTTGGATGCATCGAACTCTTTTACAGATGATGAAGTGAGCTCCGGTTCTGCTCTGACAAATGCCAGCTCCTTCAACTCCACCGGCACTGGCCTGGAGGCTTTTCAGACTATTTGGGTCGATACTCGTGGTATAGGGAACGGCCCCAGAGATGGCAGCGAAAGCGGGGACTTCATCGGAGTCAATGATTTCGGTGGAGGTGGCGCTCCGGATGTCGGAGCAGATGGCACTTCCGTAGGCACGAACAAAAACTTTCAGTTCAATGATGGCGACGGTGAATTGCAGCTGCAATTTAGTACGGTGGACGTGAGCGGCTTTACTAACCGCGCCCTTTCCCTTAACTACTGGATCAACGATACCGGCTACGAAAGCAATGACCGCTTT
>CAYNIT010000033.1:0-25832 GCA_964397205.1 uncultured Phaeodactylibacter sp.
AGCGTGCAAAAAAACGAGTCTAAATCGGTAAGTTATTGTTGCGCGACCCCTTACTAAGAATAGACAGAGTTATTCCTTTGCGATCCCTCAGTCCAGATCAAACTTAATGCCCTGCGCCAGCGGTACCTCGGTACTGTAGTTGATCGTATTGGTCTGACGGCGCATGTAGGCTTTCCAGGCATCGGAGCCGCTCTCGCGGCCACCGCCGGTCTCCTTTTCGCCGCCGAAGGCTCCGCCGATCTCTGCACCGCTTGTGCCAATATTGACGTTGGCGATGCCACAGTCGGAGCCTTCGTGAGAGAGGAAACGCTCAGACTCGCGCAGGTTGTTGGTCATAATAGCGGAGGAGAGGCCTTGTGGCACCTCATTGTGGTACGCGATGGCATCGTCCAAATGCTTATATTTGATAAGGTAAAGGATGGGCGCGAAAGTCTCGGTATGCACCATCTCGTAGTCGTGCTCCGCCTCCACAATGCAGGGCTTGACATAGCAGCCGCTTTCGTAGCCCTTTCCTTCGAGTACACCGCCCTCTACCAGCAGCTGGCCGCCCTCCTTTTGTACGGCATCTAGCGCATTGAGGTAATTCTGCACGGCTTCTTTATCGATAAGCGGGCCGACGTGATTGTTTTCGTCCAGCGGGTTGCCGATACGCAGCTGGCCGTAAGCTTTGGTCAGTTTTTCTTTCACCTCTTCGTATACATCCTCGTGCACGATCAGTCGGCGGGTGGTAGTACAGCGTTGCCCGGCGGTGCCCACTGCGCCAAAGAGCGCGCCAGTAAGCACAACATCCATGTCCGCGCTGGGCGTGACGATGATGCCGTTGTTGCCGCCCAGCTCCAGGATGGTTTTGCCCAGGCGCTTGGCTACGGTGGGGCCAACAATTTTGCCCATGCGCACACTGCCAGTAGCAGAAATTAGGGGCACACGCTCATCTTTTGTCATGAACTCCCCTACCTGGTAATCGCCATTGATGATGTTGCACACCCCTTCCGGCACATCGTTGTCGCGCAGCACCTCACGCATAAGATTTTGGCAGGCAACGGAGCAAAGCGGGGTCTTTTCAGAGGGCTTCCAAACTACTACATCGCCGCAGGCCAGAGCGATCATGGTGTTCCAGGACCAAACGGCTACCGGAAAGTTGAAGGCAGAAATCACGCCTACGATGCCTAGAGGGTGGTACTGATCGTAGATGCGGTGCTGTGGGCGCTCGGAGTGCATGGTAAAGCCGTAGAGCTGCCGAGACTGCCCAAGCGCAAAGTCACAGATGTCAATCATCTCCTGCACTTCGCCCCAGCCTTCCTGCAGGCTCTTGCCCATCTCATAGGAAACCAAACGGCCGAGAGCATCTTTGTTGGCCCGCAGCTTTTCACCGTACTGCCGGACAATTTCCCCGCGGGCCGGCGCGGGCGTCATCCGCCAGGTTTTGAAGGCCTCCTGCGCTGTGGCAATGACCTGCTCGTATTCCTCCCGGGTGGTTAGGCTGACCTCGCCGATCAGCTCGTCGTCCACTGGAGAAGTAGAGGGCAGGTACTGCCCGGAATCGCTATCTTTCAAGCCGGTGCTCGTGCCGGCGTTTTTGTCTTTCAGTCCAAGTTGTTGGAGAAAGGTGGTATCCATGGTTTAGATTTGGTTTTATTCTTCAATTTTGGTCTGCGCCAGGTGCAGCTCGTCGAGCTGTTCCTGATGTACCGGGGCTGGCGCGTCGATCATTACATCCCGGCCCATGTTATTTTTTGGAAAGGCGATGAAATCGCGGATGGAGTTCTGCCCGTTCATGACCGCGCACAGCCGGTCGAAGCCGAAGGCGATGCCACCGTGCGGCGGCGCGCCGTACTCAAATGCCCCCATGAGGAACCCAAACTGCGCCTCCGCCTCCTCTGGAGTGAAGCCGAGCAGCTTGAAGTTGCGCTCTTGCAGAGCGCGGTCGTGGATACGGATAGAACCCCCGCCGATTTCTACGCCGTTGATGACCAGATCGTAGGCATCGGCACGCAGGGCTTTCATCGTTTCGTGGTTCCGATAACTATCGGCATCGAGCATGCGGGGCACGTCCTCTTTCTTGGGAGAAGTGAAGGGGTGGTGCATGGCGTAGAAGCGCTCGGTTTCTTCCTCCCATTCCAAGAGCGGGAAGTCCACCACCCAAAGCGGTTTGAAATCGCCCTCTTTCATCAGGCCGAGGCGGCGGCCCATCTCCAGGCGCAATTCGTTGAGCTGCTTGCGGGTTTTGTCCGTCTCGCCAGCCAGGATGAGGAGCAGGTCGCCCGGCTTGGCACCCATTTTGTCCGCCCAGCCTTTGAGGTCTTCGGGCGAGAAAAATTTATCAACGGAAGACTTGAAGCTGCCGTCTTCGTTGTACTTGACGTAGACCAGTCCCTTAGCGCCAATCTGCGGGCGCTGCACCCATTTGGTCAGCTCGTCGGTCTGTTTGCGGGAGTAGCTAGCACAGCCCTCAGCGCAGATGCCGGCAATCAGTTCTACGCTGTCGAAGACTTTAAAGCCTTTGCCTTGGGCTAGGTCATTCAGCTCCGTGAATTCCATGCCAAATCGCGTATCTGGCTTGTCGGAACCGTAGCGGCGCATCGCCTCATCGTAGGTCATGCGCGGAAAATCGGGCAATTCGATGCCTTTCAGAGCCTCGAAGAGGTGTTTAGTCAGGCCCTCGAAGGTATTCAGCACCTCCTCCTGCCCCACAAATGCCATTTCGCAGTCTATCTGGGTAAACTCCGGCTGCCGGTCGGCCCGCAGATCTTCATCGCGGAAGCATTTCACAATCTGGAAGTACTTGTCGAAGCCGGAAACCATCAGAATCTGCTTAAAAGTTTGCGGGCTCTGCGGCAAAGCGTAGAACTGCCCCGGATTCATACGAGAAGGCACGATGAAGTCGCGGGCGCCCTCCGGCGTACTCTTGATGAGGAAGGGGGTTTCGATTTCCAGAAAGCCTTCGTCGGCCAGGTGCTTGCGGGTTTCGATGCCCAGGCGGCTGCGGAATATAATGTTCTGTTGCACCGGCTGCCGGCGCAGGTCGAGGTAGCGGTACTTCATGCGCAGGTCGTCGCCCCCGTCGCTCTCTGGCTCGATGGTGAAGGGCGGCACCTTGGAAGTGTTCAGCACGTCCAATTCTGATACCTCAATCTCAATCCCGCCGGTGGGGATTTTATCGTTCTTAGACTCTCGCTCGGCTACTTTGCCCTTGATTTGCAGTACAAATTCGCGGCCGACGCTACGGGCTTTTTCCAGCAGCTCCGGGGAGGAAATGTCTTCGTTGAAGAGCAATTGGGTAAGGCCGTAGCGGTCGCGCAGGTCGATAAAGACCATATAGCCTTTATCGCGCACAGTTTGCGCCCATCCGCTCAAGGTTACTTCCTGGCCAACGTCCGAGAGGCGGAGTTCGCCGCAGGTGTGGGTACGGTACATGCTAAGCGTATTTTTTCCAACTTTCTGAAAGAAGGGGCAAAGGTAGGCATTTTGCGGGGCTTGTCCTATGGAGTAGCGGCGTGGATTTGAGCGATATTTACGCCAACAAGCGTGCAACCTGCACTGCTTATCCTGGCTGCTGGCATGGGGGCTTGGTGGGTTTGCGGGCGGCCCTGCGCCCGCCGGAGCGGCTGCGGTCCCTGATATCGATCGAAACCCGCCCAAGCTGAGCCCGAAGAGCATGTGCTCCGCTACCGTATGTTGAATAGGAGGGTGTCTTCCCTAAAGGGATGGGAGCCGTGAAAGAGCCAGCTGTGAAAACCATGTTTGGCCGGACTTTTTTCCAAAGCCCAGAGCGCCAACAGTGGAAAGGGGAGCTATTTAGAACCAGATTATTAGATTTCTTCTTGGATCCAAGAGTATATTGTAGCAGCAAGAGAGCGTAACCGATACTTTCATCACCATACTTAAACGATCAAATATCTATGCCAAACCTAGACTACACTCGTCAAACCCGCCGCAACTTCACTAGCTTGCTCGACCGCCTGAGCATTGAAGCTGCCAACTACATACCGGCCGGCTTCAGCAACAATATTGTTTGGAACTATGCCCACTGCATCGTCACCCAACAGCTGCTGACTTACAAACTGGCCAAGCTAGAGCCATCCTTGCCCACTCCTATGATTGATGCCTTCCGCAAGGGCAGCCGGCCCGAGAAAGTGTACACCCGAGCTGAAATTGAGGACTTCAAGCAGCTCGCCCAATCTACCTTGCAACAGTTTGAAGAAGACTACTCGGCGGGGAGATTCCAAGCTTTTACTGCCTACTCCACGAGCTACGGCATCACGCTGGAATCGCTCGAACAGGCCATCGCCTTCAACAACATGCACGAAGCCTTGCACCTGGGCTACGCTATGAGCCTGCGCAGAGCCGTGGAAGCCGGGGAGGAGGCGTGAGCTGGTTTATAGTCTAACAACGCAAGATTTGTGAAAACCCGCCTGCCCACCTTGCCGGTAAGGCAGGCGGGTTTTCACAAATCTCATGTTGTCAGACTATAGAAAAGAGCAGCCTCGTCCTTTAGCCAGCCTGTAATGCTGCAACGCTCGCGCTGAGCTACCTGCACCTCATGCTCCATTGTTTGACTGTTGAAAAGAACGAGCTTGCCCGCGTTGGGCAGCACTTTCACCACTTCCTCGCTGCCGCCCTTTTGCGGCAGGTACATCAGCAAAGCACCGCCGTCCTCTTCGCGCCAATCAAAATTGAGGTAACAAATGGCGGAAAGCTTGCGGGACTGGCTGCGGTGAAACACATCGAGATGACGCTTGTAAAAACCGCCGGGTGGGTATAAAGCAAAGTGCATTTCCAAATCCCGTACACCGAGGTAGCAAGTACGGTTGAAATAATCAACCAAGGCCTGCAGGCGCTGGAAGAACGGCTGGCAGGCGGGCATCGGCTGCCGGTGGTCGAGCCACTGTATCCGGTCGCGGCGAATGGCCTGGTTCATCTGGTAGGAATGCTTGTTCCCGATGCCTGCCCGGCCGAATTGCCCGGCCCGAAAATTGGCTTGCAGGGCGCAAAGGGCTTCACGCGCTTCTTTAGCTGACAGAAAGTCATCTATAATAGCGTAGCCCAAGCTAAGCATGCTGCCTACCGCCCGCTCGAATTGTTCCTCTTCCTGCCTGATGCCCTGTTTTATCATAGTGCTTTGTAATTTTCCGACAATTACTTTCCAAAAACTGAATAAATCCTGAATTTTGTAAAAAAATCTGTGAAGCTATTGCTAGCCAGCCCACAGCAGCGCATGCGGGAGCAGTTCCACCACTACTTCAAACGGCAGGGCTGGCGCTGCGAAATGGCCGAAAACGAAAACGCGTTCTGGCGCAAAACAGCACTTTACGATTACGATGCCTTGGTCATTGCGGCGCAAGCCTCTGATAAGGTACTAGACTGGGCCCGCCGCCTGCGCCGCTCGGGCGCAAAGGAAGCCATGCTGCTGTTAGCGACGGAAGACTGTACAGAGCAGCGCATCAACGCTCTGCAGGCCGGATACGACGATGTGCTGCAGCAGCCGGCCCATCCGGGCGAGCTCAGGGCACGCCTGCAAGCGATATGGCGGCGGCAAGCAGACTACCCGCAGGAAGTTTTTCAATTAGGAGGCCTGCGTATCCTCCCGGAGGCTGGCAGGGCAGAGGCCCACGGAAAAGCGCTGGAGCTGACCAACAAAGAATTCAGCCTCCTGTATTATCTAGCCCGGCAGCGCGGCAGAATTGTTTCTAAGGAAAGTATTGTGGAATACCTGTGGGGAGAAAACCGCGAGCAGCTGGCTTCCTACGATTTTCTCTACGCTCACCTCAAAAACCTCCGCCGAAAACTCAAGGAAGCAGGAGCAGGCGCTATGATCACCACCGCCTACGGACGAGGCTACGCGCTGCAAGAAAGCAGTGCCTGAACTTTGTCGGCAGCGGCCGAAAAACTTAGCTGATCTCCCTGACGTTATACGCGTATTGAAAAAACACAGAATATGGAAGTAGCCGCTAAAAAAATAGAACTCCGCAACCTTACGCTACAGGACTACATCGGCCTAAAAGAAGCCATGATACAGGCTTACTCTGGAGGTGGCGTCACGCATTGGAATAAAGCAGCTATCGAACGGCTGCTGCATATTTTCCCGGACGGACAATTGTGCGTAGTAGTAGATGGCAAAGTAGCGGCTTGTGCCCTATCCATTATCGTAGATTACGATAAGTTTGGCGACAAACATACCTACGAGCAAATCACGGGCAACGAGACTTTCAATACCCACGACCCAAAGGGCGATGTGCTCTACGGCATAGAAATCTTTGTGCATCCGGAGTTCCGGGGCATGCGCCTGGGCCGCCGCCTCTACGATGCCCGAAAAGAACTCTGCGAATCGCTCAACTTGCGCTCCATCATTGCAGGCGGCCGCATCCCCAAGTATCGGGACTACGCCAATGAACTCACTCCCCGGCAGTACATCGAGCAGGTAAAACTAAAGGAAATCTTCGACCCCACCCTCACCTTTCAGTTGTCTAATGACTTCCACGTACGGAAAATCCTGAAGAAATATCTGCCCGAGGACGAAGCCTCCTGCGAGTACGCTACGCTGCTGGAGTGGAACAACATTTACTACCAGGAGGAGGAGAAGCTCATCAATATGCCTAAGTCAGAGGTAAGGGTGGGCATCGTGCAGTGGCAAATGCGCCTCTTCCCCAACTTTGATGCCTTGATCCGGCAAGTGGAGTACTTCGTGGACGCTGTGAGCGATTATCAGTCGGACTTTATCCTGTTCCCGGAATTCTTCGAAGCGCCACTCATGGCAGATTACAACCATCTGGGCGAAGCCCGCGCCATACGGGAGCTGGCCGGCTACACCAATGCGCTGCGGGAAAAATTTACGGAGTTCGCCGTTTCTTATAACGTCAACATCATCACCGGGAGCATGCCGAAGGTGGAAGCAGACGGCCACTTGTACAACGTCTCTTACCTTTGCCGCCGCGACGGCAGCTGGGATACCTTCCGAAAAATCCATATCACCCCATCGGAACGCGATGCCTGGGGCATGAAGGGCGGGCACGAGCTCAAGGTATTCGATACGGACTGCGGCAAGGTCGGCATTTTGATATGCTACGATGTTGAATTCCCGGAGCTGGCCCGGATATACGCTGATCAGGGCATGCAGATACTGTTTGTACCGTTTCTTACCGATACCCAAAACGGCTACAACCGGGTACGCCTCTGCGCACAGGCACGCGCCATCGAAAACGAATGCTATGTAGTAATCGCCGGTGCGGTAGGCAATTTGCCAAGGGTCAATAACATGGACATCAACTACGCGCAGTCGGCTATTTTCACGCCCTCCGATTTTGCATTTCCTACCAATGCCATACGCTCCGAAGCAACGCCCAATACCGAGATGACTGTCATAGCTGATGTCAACCTGGAGCTGTTGAAGGAACTGCACGAGTACGGCAGCGTCAATACCTTGAAAGACCGGCGCCAGGACCTGTACGAGCTTAAGTTGAAGCCCGGCCATCAGGAGCAGATCACGGCTCTGCCAGACCAAAAAATGCAGCCGTCCAGTAGCTAGAAAAGAAGTCGACATCCTTGGCAAACCTGCCGGTGGCACCGCCCTGCTGCTCCCCATTCCCGGGGTCGACGGCGAGGGCATGGCCCAGCCCCGGTATGTCATACTTGACCAATTCCACCGCCCCGTTTGCCCCCTGGAAAGCCAGGCGTGTTACCCCTTCATTGCCTTTAAAGCCAGGCTGCTGCATGGGGTTGGAAAAATCGATGCCGTGGAGAAATCCCCACTGTTTGGCCAGTTCAGAGGCATTGACGGGGCTCACCAGCGGGTCATCGGTGCCGTGAAATATGGCTAAGGAAGGATATGCTTGATCGAAAGACGGGTACTGGGCTTTCACTTTATCGGCCCATTCCTTAGGAGGAAGCACAACCTGCCCCTGCATAGCTTGCAGGCCCGTCTGCAAATCTCGTGCAGCTCCGTAGGGCACCCCGGCGTGGATAGCGCCGGCTTCGAACTGCCCGGGGTAGGATGCCATCATTACGGCGGCCATAGCGCCGCCGGCAGAGATTCCGGTAACGTACACCCGCTCCTCATCCAGTTGGTACTCCTGCAACATATGCTGCAGCATTTGGTGGATAGAAAAGGCTTCGCCGCTGTCGCGCTGCATGTCTGCGGGCAAAAACCAGTTGAAGCAATTCTGGCGGTTATTGCTGACTTGCTGCTCCGGGTAAAGCAGTGCGAACTGATGTTCTTCCGCCAGCTCATTCCAGCCCGAAAGCCGGGCCATCTCCGCCGCATTTTGCCCGCAGCCGTGCAGCACCAGTACCAGGGCAGCACCCTCCGGCAATTTTTTAGGAACGTAATGCCAGGCTTTGAGGTTACCAGGGTTTTCTCCAAAATCCGTCAGTTCCTCAAGGCCGCCTTCGCCAGAGCGGGTAGGGCTGCAAGTGGCAGCCAGGGTCATTAAACAGAATAGAATCAAGGATAGCTTCACGGCAGTTCTTTATCATATATACGCTACAGCTTACCGATATGCTGCCGCCCTACTCCTCTCCAGGCTCCAGTAGCTGAGCCTGGAAGGCCTCGAACAGCACCTCCACCCTGTCTCCAGGAGCAAAGCGCTGCCAGTCCCGAGAGGGCAGTGGCACATGGACTACATTAGAACCAATCAGCACCTTGGCAGCGACAGCAGTACCTTCCTCCTCCAAACTAAGCACTTCCCCGCTGAGCCTGAAGCGCCCTTCCGAATTATCGGCGTACAGCACATCCGCCGGAAGGCCAGGCTTAATAATCTGCCCATCCTCCAGGGCGATTACCCGGTCGGCGAGCTTAAAGATTTCTCTGTGATCATGGCTCACCATCACGGTGGTTAAGTCGAAAGCCCGGTGCACCTCCAATACATAATTCTGGAGCCGCCCGCGCATGCGGGGGTCTAATGCGGAGAGCGGTTCGTCCAGCAGCAGGAGCCGCGGGCGCCGCACTAGGGCACGCGCCAGGGCTACTCGTTGCTTTTGTCCGCCGGATAGCTGCCGGGGATACTGGGCGAGCAGCCCCTGCAGTTCGGTTATTTCAACCAGCTCCTCTATGATTTTAGGGCTGTCTCCTTTTCCCAATGCGAAAACCAGATTCTCCCGGACGTTCATATTGGGAAATAGCGCGTAATCTTGGAACACAATGCCTATATCGCGCTGCTGTGGGGGCAAGCTGACCCCCTGCTCAGTATCCAGCCACAGCTCGCCTCCCAGCTCGATGCGCCCCCGCTCTGGAAGCAACAAGCCTGCAATAAGGCGCAGAAGCGTGGTTTTGCCGCTCCCCGAGCTGCCGGTCACCCCCAAAAACGCCCCTTTGTGCAGCTCTAGGTGGACGTTCAACGGCCGTACCCCCTTGGCCGTATGCAGGTTTTTCCGAACCGAAATGCTGATGCCGCTTTGATTACACATATTTTTCACATTGCCACCCCTTCTCAGGATGCACTACAGGCCCTTACTTTGCAGCAATCTAGCCAATAATCAAATGAACACAAAGACGTAATTATATAAGTGTTGGGAGAATTTCGACCTCTTGAAGGAAATCTTCAAGAGGTCTTTTTGTTTTTGCTTCCGCGTTCTCTGCTGACAACAATCACCCGCCGCCGGTGCTCTAAGTCATTTCAACTCTGATGCTCAACCCTCACCTTGAGCTTACCAAATAAAACAGGCGATTATGAAAAATTCAGCCCATATCACCAATACAATATTCACCATTATAGGAGTAATGGTTTTTGCCATATGGTTTGCCCTGCTTATCATGGGCCAACTGGGCATTATTGGCAACTTGATTTTCCTAGGAGCAGCAGCATGGTTGTTCGAATTGTACTCTGCTTCCCACCGCGGCGGCTTTCGCCGGCGCCAACCTCCCAAGGGGGAAGGCATGGAAGGGCGCTTGCAAGAACTGGAAGAGGACCACAACCTATAACCACAGAAGAGAAGCATAAGCAAAGGATGATTGCCAATTAGGTTGAGCGCAGCGGCAGGATCGCCTGTCAAGCCGCTGCACGGAAGGGTTGGCGCGGAGGGAAACCACCTCCGGGCGAGCCCTTTTTTATTGTAGAACAGCTACCGCTGCTGCGCTCTGCGGCGGTAACAGGCGGGCCGAACATCACTTCCTTCCGATCGTTGTATGACAAACTCATGACAAACAAAAAACCAATTTTATGATGCTCTACACACTTGCTTACTCGCTGGTGCTGGCTTTCTTACTAGCGCTTTTATTTTCCGGCCTGACCAAAGGGGCGGGGCCAAAGAGCCACTTCTGGGCCTTGTTCGTCATTTTCGGCCTCAGCATCTGGGTAGCCAGCATCTGGCTGACTCCCGCCGGGCCAATATGGTACGGCGTGGCCTGGGTGGACTTGCTCGTAATCGGGCTTTTGCTTGTGCTTTTGGTAGGCGCTGCCAGCGGAGCGGGGCGGTACCCGACAGTATCCCGTTCCTCCTACTCGGAAGAAGAGGAGGTAGACTTGGTGGCGGAAAGCAAAAAGGACACCACCGCCATAACCATGTTCGGCGTTTTCTTCTGGATTTTTGTCGCCTCCCTGGTAGCCTTGGCTATCATAGGCTTGACCTGACCCATTCATTGGGCCGCTTTCTGCAGTGGCCGGGCTCGCTGGGGCAGCGGCGACAAGCCCAAGGTCTCTTCTGCAAAACGAAAAACCTCCCGGCGCACGCTTTCCAGGTCTTTGGAAACTACCTCGGAGGCTAGAGCATGGTTGGCGACATGGGTGAAGGCAACTTGGCGCTTGAGCGTATCCGGGGTACTCAGTTGCTCGTACATGTCCAGCATGGCAGGAATGGAAACCACTTCGTCCTGCTCCGCTTCATTTTTATAGTAATACCCTAGAAAAAAAGGGGCTTGCACTGCCTGGAAAGTTTCGGGCAACATGCTGTGCTCCACCAAATTTTGCAGCTGTACCAAGCCCTCTAAGCGATACCGGTTGTACCAGTACTTTTTAAACGAAGCCTTTGCCTCAAAGGAACGCTGTTTGCCGCCCATCATCCAACGGGCGATGTGCAGCCCCCAGGGCATAGTCAGCATTTTTGCGCTGCCCGATTTGATCTCCACATTAGGGGAAAAAGCGATGATGCCGTCCACCTGTTCTGGGAGCTGCGTAGCCAGCAAGAGCGAAAGGGTTCCGCCGGTAGAGGTGCTCATCAGTATGACCTTTTTTCCCAAGCGCTGCCCGACAGCGAGCGCGTGGGCAGCCGTTTCCAGTACAGAGTCCGGATGGTAATGCAGTAGCTTATTTTCCACCTCCAAACCGTGATCCCGCCAGCGGGGAACGTATAAGTTGCAGCCGTAACGTTCGGCGAATTCCCGATGTATGGGCTCTCCTTCCATGTAGGTGGCGGTAAAGCCCGGCAAATACACTAGCGCCCAGGGAGTGGCCTTGGGTACGGAATCCGCCCAGATAATCCGAGCCTGATTGTTGGGTTTAAGCTCCGCCACCGCCCGCTCCGCGCGCTCAATGCTATCCGCCAGAGCAGACAATTTTCCATGTACGGCGGGCAAATCAGCCTCTAATACCGGTGCAGCGGGCTTGGGCCCCAAAAGAAACAGCCCAGCCAGCAAAACAAGCAGCGAGCCGGTGACGATTGATGCTTTTTTCATATGCTTCTGTCCTAAAAAGGCTGCTGCATCGTACTGCAGCAGCCTTCCCTGTTTTATCTTGCGCTGTGTATAGGGTTAAGCTTCTTGCTCCATCTCAGCCAGATGCTGTTTGACCCATTGCGTCGTCACGGATTTTGGCCGCTCCAGCGGGAAGCCCAGCGCGCGGGACCAGCAAAGCGCGGAGAGCACCCCAAGGGCACGAGAAACGCCGAAGAGCACGGTGTAGAAGCTGTATTCTTTCAGCCCGTAGTAAACCAGCAGCGATCCGGAGTGTGCATCCACATTTGGCCAGGGGTTTTTCACTTTGCCCAACCCCTGTAGGATAGGCGGTACTACATCGAATAATTTCCAAACCACATTCACCACTTCATCGTCTTTGATGTACTCTTCTGCAAAGCGTTTTTGCGCCACAAATCGGGGGTCAGGCTTGCGCAGCACAGCATGCCCGTAGCCTGGTATCACATGGCCGGAAGAAAGCGTGCTGTGCACATAGTCTTTTATCTGCTTTTCGCTCGGATTGCGGGTACCCAAGGCATCCAGCATACGGAATATCCAGCGGATTACCTCCTGATTGGCCAGGCCGTGCAGAGGCCCTGCCAGAGCAGTCATGCCGCCGGCCAGGGAAAGGTAAGCATCACTTAGCGTAGAGCCGACCAAGTGGGTGGTATGCGCCGAAGCGTTGCCCCCCTCGTGATCAGCGTGTATGGTAAGGTACAGCCGCATGAGGTTTTTGAAGTCGTCATTCTCGATGCCGAGCATGTGAGCAAAGTTGCCTGACCAGTCCAGGGAAATATCCGGCGAGATATGGTCTCCGTTGTGGTAAGTCCGCCGATAGATATGAGCGGCAACCCGCGGCAGGCGGGAGATGAGGTTCATCGTGTCTTCGTAAGTCGGGTCCCAGTAATCCGATTTTTGTATGCCTTCGTCGTACCGGCGGGCAAAGCAGCTTTCAGTCTGCATGGAAGCAATGGCAACCGAGAACTGGGTCATGGGGTGGGTATTGACGGGGAGGCTGTCCAATGCTTTAAAGGTATGCTCGGGTACGTGGCTGCGGCTCGTCCACTGCTCTGTCAACCAGTTGACTTCCTGCTCGGTAGGTATTTCGCCTACGAGCATCAGCCAGAACAGCCCCTCCGGGCGCGGCTCTTTGCCGCCAGGGCCCTTAGGCAGCAGTTCGCGGAGCTCAGGGATAGAGTACCCCCGAAAGCGGATGCCTTCGATCGGGTCGAGCTGAGAAGTTTCCCAGATCATGGTCTTTATGCCTCTCGCTCCGCCGTAAATTTGCCGCAGCTTCACTTCATCAAACTGCTTGTCGCCGTGCTCTTTCAGCAGCTCCTTTATTTCGCTGCGTAGTTCGCTTGCCTTTTCGTTAAATTTCTGTTTTAAGGGATCCATCTAATGTTTTATGATTATGAATGCTGGTAAAAATGAAAAAACTCACCTCAGGAAACAACCGCTCAAATGTGCCTGTTCGGGGGCTGCCGCATACACTTGTACTGAGAATGCCGGGCAGCATGCCATAAATCCAAACGATTGTTGCTTGAGTTGCGGCAAAAATGTTTTTTGTTCCGCTTTACCTGTATGACTACAGCAAAGATTGCAAAATGGTTGGCAGGGATGCAGGAAAGCGCCCCTTGACTATGGCGCCGGCCTCACTCTTCCAGCTTGAGTACCTCAAGCTGTATGGTTTCCTGGGACGCCCCTTCCTCCTTCAGCTGCCGAATCAGGGCGGCCTTCTTCTTGCGGCGTTCGATCAGCTGTTGGCGAAGCACCGGCATTTGGTCCTCGCGCAGCATTCGCTTAAGGGAAGCCTGGGTGCCTTCCCGCACCGCTTTTTTCTTCATCAGGTATAGCTTGTAGTTGTCCTCCCGCAATGGCTCGATATCGGCTAGATTGCGCAGGCGGCGCTGCTGAATTTCAAAGGCTTGCTCGCGCTGTTCAGCATCGAGCTGGTACTGCTGCGCCATTTCCTCTGCAGCGGCTTCAATGGCCTGCCGGGAGATGTCCTGTGCCTGCAGCCCAGAGAGCGGCAGGAGTGCGAGCGCTAGAATGGCTGCGTGTTTCATCATAGATGCGGTATTTTCTGAATAAATTTGGCCGGGCGCTGGGCTGCCGGTTGAAGGCATTTCCCAAAATAGTGACCGGCGAACTGCCGAAATTAACCAAAGCCCTGTATTTTTGCAAGCAGGCTGATGCCAATTTAAAATGGGTTGACTATGCTGATGATCGGCAACGTACTGATTAGCGATGATGTCGTCAAGGAGGAATTCCACTGCAACCTCAGTGCCTGCAAAGGCGCCTGCTGCTGGGAAGGAGACTTTGGCGCTCCTCTGGAGGAAGAAGAACTTGCCACGCTGGAACGCATCTACAAAGACATAAAGCCTTTCTTAAGGCCAGAAGGGCGGGCCGTTATCGAAGCGCAAGGCCCTTATGCCTACTACAAGGAAAATGAAGAATACGGCACGGCGCTGCTGGAAGACGGTGCCTGCGCTTTTATGACATTTGACGAAAAAGGCGTGGCGCAGTGCGGGATCGAAAGGGCCTGGCAAGCTGGGGCTACGGACTTCAAGAAGCCGATATCTTGCCATCTTTACCCGCTGCGGGTCAATAAACATGCCCCCACAGGTATAGAAGCCCTCAACTACGACCGTTGGGACATCTGTTCAGCGGCTTGCAGCCTGGGCCAGCAGATGCGGCTTCCCGTATTTGTTTTTGTCAAAGAAGCCATCGTACGAAAGTACGGAGCGGCCTTCTACGATCAGCTGGAGGCGGCCGTACAAGAAGCGCTGTAGGAATATTCTCGAGCCTTGCCAGCCCATCTTATTGAACTTTGCCAGGATTTTTACTACCTTTGAAGGCAAGTTATTTTCATACCAACCAGCTTCAAAGTATACCCCTCTAGTTAAGTTTGTAAACACCGTTCCCAAAAACGGCGATTTAAACACAGTTTTTCCAGTCGTAGCTTAGAGACTGCCCTTATTAACTACCCCCAGTTAAGACTATAGCAACTTCACTCAAACACTCCTAACGAACTTTTGCTTGGTTATAAAGATGTGCAAGCATCCATCACAGGATGCTGTCTATATACGTCACGTCTAACCCCCCTTTTGAAGTTGGTTTTTTGGGCAGCCCTGGCCTTGGCCGGGGCTGCACTTTTTTGATTAACTTGCCACCGAATTTCAACTCATCTGTTCCGACATGAAATTACTGCTACTCATCGCTTTAACCGCGCTCCTGGGCGCTTGCCAGGGAGGGCCCGGCTCGGCTGAAAACCGTTCTGCCGAGTTGCGGGTAGCCACCTCTGCCAACGCCCAGTTTGCTATGAAGGAATTGGCTGAACAGTTTGAACAGCAATCGGGCATCGAATTGAAACCGGTCGTCAGCTCCTCTGGCAAACTAACGGCTCAAATTACGGAGGGTGCCCCCTACGACTTGCTGCTTTCCGCTAATATGAAATACCCAAAAGCCCTGGTTGAAAGCGGAGCAGCTCACGGAGCAGTCAAAGTTTACGCCGAGGGCGCTCTGGTGCTCTGGAGTATGAATGTGACTGGCCTGGACAAAGAGCCCGCTTTGCTGCAGTCTGACACTATCGGCAAGATAGCGGTAGCCAACCCCAAAAATGCTCCCTACGGATTGCAAGCCATGCGCTACTTGGAACACTACGGACTGGCAGAGCAGCTCAGGCACAAATTGGTATTCGGGGAAAGCATTGCTCAAACCAACCAGTACATCCTCTCCGGAGCAGCCGACTTGGGCATCACTGCAAAATCAGTAGTCCGCTCCCCGGAGATGAAAGGGAAAGGCCAGTGGGTCGAATTGCCACCCGAAAGCTATGACCCGATCCGGCAGGGGGTAGTGATCACTGCCTACGGCAATCGGCGGCATCCGGCGGCATGCCAGCAGTTTTTTGATTTCCTCTCCAGCGAACTGGCCCAGTCTGTGTTTAAAAAGTACGGCTATTCGGCCCCCCGATCGCCGGCGGAATAAGCCCGGATAGTGCCTGCATTTTGGGCCTGTAGATGAGCTTGGCCCCATCCGCCGAGCTCTGCGTTTCTCTGTCCTACGCTGCATCCTGCCCTCCCTTACAGAACTTGAGGCTGCTCGCGGTGTTCTATGGATAACCCCTTAGGGAGTCGTTCGTTCGTGCATTGGCGTATAGGCTGTCCCCAGGGCTCGCCCAGGGCGCGCTTTATTGGATAATACCAAAAAGCTTGTATTTTAGCCTTTTTGCGACAGTCCCATAAGGACTTTCATCTATGCTTTGGTGCGATCCGGCCGAAAATGTCCACGTTTTGCTATCCCACTCGTGCGGAGATAGGAGCGCTGGCATGCTGTATCCATCCACTAGCGACTTTAACCAAATTTTACATGAAAAATATCGAATTCATACGGGAAGGGCTACGCAACCTCCAAACTGTAGGCACCCTTACCCGAAGCTCCAAGCAACTCTGCAAAGCCCTCATCAAACACGTAGATTTCCAAAATACTAAACTAATCGTAGAGCTTGGGGCAGGAGATGGTGTTATCACCAAACACATTCTCCAAGCTATGCGGCCGGATGCCAAATTGCTGGCCTTTGAAGTGAATCCACGCTTCTGCGAGCAAATGCGGCAAATCAATGACGACCGTCTCGTGATCATTGAGGACTCCGCAGAGCACTTGGAGCGCTACGTCAACGAAGCGGGCTTTGAGCAAATCGATTTCATCATCTCCGCTATCCCATTCGTAGCGCTGCCAAAAGAGGCGGGCAAACTGATCGTAAATGAAGCTCATAAGTGCCTGAAGCAAAGCGGGCGCTATATTCAGGTACACTATTCCCTTGTGATGAAACAACTCTACAGTACTGTATTCGGAAACGTAGATGTGAACTTTGTCCCGCTGAATGTACCACCGGCCTTTGTGCTGGTAAGTGAAAAAAACCGGGCTTGAAGAGCCTCCGCCGCGCTGAACTCTACTTTTTATTGGACCTCTGCAGGTACTGATCAAGCGCCATCGTCATAGATGTGACGCCCGGGCTGGGCACTTTTATATCTATCTTTAGCCCTTTGTTTTCTACCTCTTTGCTGGTAGAGTTGCCAAAGACAGCGAGCCGTGTGTCGTTTTGCTTGAAGTCTGGGAAGTTCTCGTAGAGCGATTTGATGCCGAGGGGGCTGAAGAATACGAGCACATCGTAGGTGACATCGCTGAGGTCGGACAAATCGCTGCTGACGGTCTTGTACATCATAGCATCTTGCCAATCGAAGCCATTGTCTTCGAGAAAGGCGGAAACTTGTTTGGCGCCGAGGTTGGAGCAGGGCAGCAAAAACTTTTCCTTCTTGTGCTTCTTCAGAGCAGGAGCTAGGTCCTGTATAGTCCGCTTGCCAAAGAACACTTTCCGCTTGCGGTACACGATGAACTTCTGCAGGTAGTTGGCGAAAGCCTCCGTTGTGCAGAAGTACTTGGTATCATCCGGCATTTTTATACGCATTTCTTCACATATGCGGAAGAAATGGTCAATCGCGTTTTTGCTGGTAAAGATAATAGCGGAATACTCGTTGGGTTTGATGCGCGTTTTGCGAAACTCCTTCGCTGGCACCTCTTCGACATGGATGAACGGCCGCCAATCTATTTGCAGGCCGTATTTCTTTTCGAGTTCGTAGTAAGGAGAACGTTCCGGCTTGGGCTGTGAAACCAAGATGGTCTTAACTGGCTTATAGTTCTCTTCTTTTGCTTTACCGTCCGCGGCCATTGAATAAGTTTTTGGTTCTCTCCGGCAAAGCCCGTATAGCTACAACAGCGGCACAGGTGAACGCAGTAAGGTTCACGCTCTGCAATCAATCTTGCGTGGGGTATGTTTGCCGTATCGAAGCCCCGGAGACACGTCAGTTTAAGTACCAGGCCCAAAAGAAAGACCTGCCGGTAGTTTAACCGAGGATCAATTTGACGAGTATTAGGACAGGGGCTACTTCGACGGTGCAAATATACAACAAAAAGTGAAACTTATGAAAGACCAGCAAACGGCTGGCCTGGAATAAAGCCCGCAGTATCAAAAACAGGTACATAGCACCAATGGCACCGAGTGTGCCGTAGGTCAAGCCTTCAAGCATATCCTCTCCAGTGTACGCCAAAAGGAGGTTGGCCAAAAGCAAAATCAGCCCTAGGATGATATTAAAGACCATGATGGTCAGGCTGTACATCTTCACCTCTTTGCCTACCGGAAAAATTGCGCCGATAATAGCCAACAGCAAATGTTTGCCCAGAAAAAAGGCAGCAACCGCTCCAATACCGATGGCCAGAGACATCAGCGGGCTTTCCGCTACAGGCTGTCCATGCCGGTGAGACAGCAGAAACAAATAGAAGCCAGCATTGACCATAAACAGCAAGTAGAAAAGATAGTAGGGCAACCCGCCTCCGCCCTCGCGCTCCCGCTGCAGTTGATTCAGCATGTTGTCATTGAGAAACGCCCGGTAAGCCCGGCTGAGCTGCCCCCGGAAGAGCGTTACCAAAACAGTAACCAACAACAGCATGCCGATCACGCCAATGAGCAATACGCGGCGGTACCGGCTGTCGATGGTAACCACCGGCGAGCGCTCCGGGACGAGCTCCGGCTGCAGGGAGCGGGTAGCAGCAGGAGCATCAACGGCCTCTTCTGGTGTTTCCGGCGGCCTTATATCAAAAGGGTTGCCTGTATCCATCGCTCCAAGCGTATCCGACTGCTCCGTTGAGGAAAGACGGGGCACCAGATCAAAAGGATTGCCCTGGCCCAGCGCCCAACTAGGCAGCAGCACGAGCAGAAACCCGAGCAAAGCGTAACGGGATAATGCAATGTGCGGGATATGGATGAAAGGTACCACTATTACAAATGTAAGCTGCAAACGGAAAACTCTCCTACTTTGCCGGCAAAATTCTCCTACAGGCCGCCCCAACTTCCTGGCCGAACCTCTTTTTGTTAATTAGCTGTTAATGATTTCACTTTAAAGCCTGGGTATGATATTTTGAGGAAATACAATTGTGCGGGCATGAAAAACAGTACCATTATTCGGGTTATTGCCCTGGGGGCAATAGCCATAGTTGGCATCATCGGCATGCAGGCTTACTGGGTGCTCAGCACCTGGGACATCAATGAGGAGGAGTTCAACAAAAAAGCCAGCCTAGCTCTATACCGAGTGGCCTGCGATCTTGTGGCGCTCAATGGCGGAGAACTGCCCGCCCGCAATATCGTCAACCAACGCACCTCCAATTCCTACGTGGTCAATATCGAGAGCGAGATCGACGAAGAGCACCTGGAGTATTTTTTGCAAAAACAGTTCGAACGGCTGGCGCTCTACGTCGACTTCGAATATGCCGTCTACGATTGTACTACAAAGGAAATGGTGTACGGCAACTACTGTAGCTTCAATCCAGAAGACCAGGTAGACATGGAGAAGCTCGGCAATCTGCCAAAAGACGATAAATTCACGTACTACTTCAGTGTCAAATTCCCCAATCGATCGGGTTACCTCTTTGGCCAGATGCAGCTGTCCATATTTTTTTCCATCGTGCTGTTGGTGGTCATTCTGTTCTTTTCTTACTCCATGTTCGTTATACTGCGGCAGAAACGGCTGTCGGAACTGCAGAAAGACTTTATCAACAACATGACGCACGAATTCAAAACACCGATCTCCACCATCCGGATTTCTGCAGATGTATTCGCCGCCGCTCCGGAGGTGCAGCACAACCAGCGGCTCAACCGGTACGCCGGCATACTGAAGGAGCAGAACCAGCGCCTTAACCACCAAGTAGAAAAGGTGCTCCAACTCGCCCGGATCGAGCAAGGCAATTTCGAACTCAAAAAAGAACGGGTGCCGCTAGAAGAGCTGCTGCAGCCCATCCTGGAAAGCGCTAGTGTCCGGGTAGAGAAACAAGGAGGCCAGCTGAGGCGGCAGCTACAAACGGATGGCGTGAACGTAGAAGCTGACCGATTACACTTTGGAAATATACTGCACAACTTGCTGGACAACGCCATCAAATACAGTCCGGCAGCCCCCCGTATACTTTTCAAAGCGGTGGTGACTGATCAGCAGGTGCAGCTGCAAATCGCCGATCAGGGCATCGGGATCTCCAAAGAACACCTCAGCCGGGTGTTCAACAAATTTTACCGCATACCCACCGGCAACATCCACAACGTCAAGGGGTTTGGGCTCGGGCTCTACTACGTCAAAAGCATCTGTGAAGCCCACGGCTGGCAGCTCCGCCTGTCCAGCGAAAAAGGCAAAGGGACTACCGTAGACATCTTCATCCCTCAGTACAAAACCAGCATGAAACAGCACCTGCGCAGCCTGCGCCTTTGGTGGCTCAGCAAGATTCGCTACCTTTCCACCCGCCTTTCTGGCCCATTATAACCTTCAAGCATCATGCCGACAAAAGCCCATATCCTCTACGTAGAAGATGATGAAAGCCTCAGTTTTGTAACCCGGGACAATCTCGAGCTGCAGGGGTATGACATTTCCCACTACACCAGCGGTAGGGCAGCGCTCGCACGCATCCAAGCGCAGGACGGGCAGCCTTCCTTCGACTTATTCATACTGGATGTGATGCTGCCGGACATCGACGGCTTCAGCATCGCCCGGGAAATAAGAAAGGAGGATCAAGAGACCCCTATCCTGTTCCTGACAGCTAAATCCCTGAAAGAGGACCGGCTCCACGGGCTGAGGCTCGGCGGCGACGACTACATCACCAAGCCATTTAGCATCGAAGAGCTCATCCTGAAAGTTGAAATATTCCTGCGCCGCAGCAAGGTCAATGCTCCCCCCGCTGCGGGCAAGTACCAAATCGGGCAATTCAGCTTTGATCACGATAACTTATCGCTGGCCGTGGGGGAGAAAGAGCGGCAGCTTACCCAGAAGGAGGCAGATCTGCTTAAGGTTTTTGCCGAGCGCCAGAATCAGGTAGTAAGGAGGTCAGATATTTTAAAAAACCTCTGGGGAGAAGACGACTACTTTTTGGGCCGGAGCCTCGACGTATTCATATCAAGACTGCGGAAATACCTGAAGCCCGACGAACGGCTGCGCATCGAAAACATCCACGGCGTCGGATTCCGGCTCCGGGTAGAGGAAAGCGCTTGACTTTACCGCAGGCGCACCCGGGTGCCAAAGAATACCGAAAGCGAATTGATCCGGTCGTTGTTGAGGCCCAGCCCGTCAATATTTTTAAAATAGTGGAAGGAGTACTGGTAAACAGGCTGAGCAAACAAGCTCCACCGCTCCGTGAGGAAACGCTCTGCACCGAAGCCAAAGTTAGCAGTTAGGTAGGCATTGTCTTCGAAAGAACCCCCTTCGAACCAACCTACGCCATTTTGGCGAATACGGTCGATAGCTTTTTCATTGCTGGAGCCTCCAGCTTGAGGAGGCGGCGGCACAGCTGGCATGAAGTTAAACTGCGCCGGCGCATCCGCCGTGTAGTAATTCGTTTGAAAGGCTACTTGCACAGCACCGCCACCCAGCACGTAAGCGCGCCATTTGCCAGACTGTATGAAATCATAGCGCAGGTGCAGCGGCATATTAATGATATTCAGCTCCGTGGTGCGGAGTTCGTCGCCCTCCAGGCCATCCGCAAGGCTGCCGTGTACATAAACCAGCCCCACAGGGTACTGCCGCGCTGCGTAAATCGCACCAGTTTCCAGCTCTATCCGGCCGAAGTCGAAGCCCAGCGTCAATCCGCCTCCGTAGCCCAGCGCGGATCGTTCAAAGCTCTGGCTGAGGCGCTTTTCCTCGCTGGCAGGCACCAAAATGTGGTTGTATTCTCCGCTGCTGAACATGCCAAGCCGGATCCTGAGCCTGCGAGGAGCGTAGGGGGTGATCTCCTGGCCTGCCCAGGGAAACTGACCGTATTCAACTGCTTTTAGTGGATTAGAAGCGATAGGGCCTAAGGGAGGAAGCATTGATTCGCTATCCTGGGCGCTAGCGGCAGAATGCTCGCTTCCATTCGCAGGCAGATGGGATGGAACAGCGCTGCTTTCTACACTTTGCCTGTTTACAGAAGGCAAAACGGGCAACACCAGCTTAGAGCGCCCGCGGGCTTTATCCTTTGCCACCTTGCCCAAAGCCGGAGAGGCAGGAGCCGTAGCAGCTGCTTCCAACTCCAAACCGGGAGTATAAACAGATGCGGCAGCATTGGCCGAAGAGTACCGGGCCACATCTTCCTGCTCAGCTTCTGCTCCGGAGCGGCTGATGGCTTCCTTAGGCGCCATCGGGATGTGAAACGACCGTACTTCAGGCCCGGCGGGATAGGGGCGCGGAAAGTACTGCCAGAGTGCCAAGAACAACAACAGGAAAAGAGCCATTTCCATAGACTTCAAGCGCAGGATGCTGGCTGGCCAGGCAAAAACCCTGTTGAGCAGGGCTTCCATGCGCTTCCAGTGGCTTGGCTTAAAAGGCGCTGTAAAGCCGTGCATTTTATTGAAAATCTGTGCGTCCAGCTCTTTGTGGTCGGCCTGTGGGGTGCTCGCTTCTACCTCGCCCTCCAGAGCGCCCTCGTCAAGTAGTTCTTCAAACGCCGCCCAGTGCTCAGCTGGATTGCCCTCAGGCGTTATGCCTTCGAGACGCTGCCGCAGTATTTCGTCAAACGGATTAGTTTTTGGTTGCTTCATAAATTTACATCCTGGCGCTCAAAGTTTCTTTAAGCTTTAATCTGGCTTTTACTAAATTAGACCGGGAGGTACTCTCTGTTATGTCCATCAGGTCAGCGATTTCCCGATGGGAATACCCCTCGATAACGTATAAATTGAAGACCGTTCTGTAGGCCGGCGTAAGCTCCTGAATAGCAGCCAGAATTTCCTGCTCGGAACACTGACTGATGGCATCGGCATCCGTAGCACTGAGGTCGTAGGCCTGTTCAATATCCTCGGTGCGCCGCCGCATGTTTTTGCGGTAGTAATCGATCGAAGTATTGACCATTATCCGGCGGATCCAGGCTGATAGCGAAGTGCCCGGCTGGTACTTGCTGATGTGCTTGAACACCTTTATGAACCCCTCGTGCATGATGTCCAGGGCTTCCTCTTCATCATTGGCGTAGCGAAGGCATACCCCCATCATTTTACTGTAATACTCTTCGTACAGTACCTTCTGGGCCCAACGCTCCCGGCGGACGCAGGCCTGAATCCAACCTTTTTCTTCGTTTTCTAGGGGCAAAGCAATACTCATCTACGTTCAGTTTGCACAAATTAGCCCAATTCAGGAATATTTACAACCGGGATACCCACATTCGGTAACATTTGGAAACGTCTCAACCCGGCTCTACGCTGCTTAAAGTACCACAATATTCCGAGCCTGCCAATGGTTTAAAAGTCTCTATTTTGACAATTGGGCAGATGCCCCGCCTCAAGAATAGGCCATACAACCAATAAACTTGAAATAATTTGTTTTAAAAAATAGCGGTAATTTTGTAATTTTGAGCAGCACAGATGGAAGCTGTGTGCCAGCAAAAAGAAACCGACATCACAAGTAGGCAACATGAGCGATAAAGCAGCGGAGCGCAACGGACAGGAGAATATCATCAACCTGACAGGCATGTACGAGGACTATTTCCTCGACTACGCCTCCTACGTCATACTAGAGCGGGCGGTGCCTAGCATCGGTGACGGGCTAAAGCCCGTTCAGCGCCGCATCCTGCACGCTATGCGCGAGATGCACGACGGCCGTTACCACAAAGTGGCCAATATCATCGGGCAAACCATGCAGTACCACCCGCACGGGGATGCGGCTATCGGCGATGCCCTGGTCAACATGGGCCAGAAAAACCTGCTCATCGACCCGCAGGGCAATTGGGGAGATGTGCGCACGGGCGACAGCGCGGCGGCCCCCCGCTACATCGAAGCCCGGCTGACCAAGTTCGCGCTTGACGTAGCTTTCAACCCACAGACTACCAACTGGCAGCTGAGTTACGACGGCCGCAAGAAAGAACCCGTGGATTTGCCCATGAAGTTTCCCATGCTGCTGGCGCAGGGGGCGGATGGCATCGCCGTAGGCCTCTCTACTAAAATCCTGCCTCACAATTTTGTGGAGCTCATCAAAGCCTCCATCAAACTGCTGAGGGGCAAAAAGGTGAAAATATTCCCTGACTTCCAGACCGGCGGCATGATCGATGTCTCCGACTACAACAACGGGAAGCGGGGCGGGCGGGTAAAAATGAGAGCCCCCATCGAGAAAGTCGATAAAAACACCCTGGCAGTTCGCGAGCTCCCCTACGGCATCACCACACAGGGCTTGATCGACAGCATTCTGAAAGCCAACGAGAAAGGAAAGATTAAGATCAAAAAAGTGGTGGACAATACCGCCGAAAATGTAGAAATCCTGATTGAACTGGCCAGCGGCGTCTCCCCGGATTTAACCATCGATGCCCTCTACGCTTTCAGCAACTGCGAAGTATCCTTCTCTCCCAACGCCTGTGTCATCATCGATGACCGGCCCCACTTTATGACGGTGGAGGAGATCCTGGAGCGCAGTACCGAACAAACCAAGCAACTGCTCCGGCAGGAACTGCAGATCCGTTTGGGGGAACTGCAGGAAAAGCTGCACTTCGCCAGCCTGGAGAAAATTTTTATAGAAAAACGCATCTACCGCGACATCGAACAGTGCGAAACCTGGGAAGAGGTGCTGCTTGCCGTAGAACAAGGGCTGCGCAAGTACGTGCGGGTGCCCGGAGAAAAAGCCAAAAAGGGCGACAAACGGCTGCTGCTGATGCGCGAGCTGTCTGAAGATGACCTGACACGCCTTACCGAAATCAGGATCAAACGCATTTCCAAATACAATACTTTCAAAGCAGAAGAGCAAATCGCCAAACTGGAAGAAGAGCTGAAGCAGGTGCAATATGACCTGGAAAACTTGACCGATTATGCAGTTGCCTACTTTGAGGACCTGCTCAAAAAGCACGGAAAGGGGCGAGAACGCCGCACCAAGCTGACTACCTTCGACTCTATCGATGCCTCCGATGTCGTTGCCAACAACGCTAAACTGTACGTCAACCGCAAGGATGGCTTCATCGGTACAGGCCTCAAAAAAGAAGAATTTGTTGGCGAATGTTCTGATATAGACGATATAATCGTCTTCCGTAAGGATGGAAAATTCCAAGTCTCCCGAATTGACGACAAGGTCTTCGTCGGCAAGGACATCGTCCACGTAGATGTTTGGAGAAAGGGAGACGAACGCACCACCTACAACATGATGTACGTGGACGGCAAGACGGGCCGCACGCACGCTAAGCGCTTCAATGTCAAATCCATTACCCGAGAGCGAGAGTACGACATGACCTCCGGCGCCAAGGGCTCCAAAATGCTTTACTTCAGTGCCAATCCGAACGGCGAGGCGGAGGTGGTCACCGTGCAGCTCACGCAGGGCAGCCGGGCACGCAAGAAAGTCTTTGATTTTGACTTTGCCGAGCTTGACATCAAAGGCAGAGGCGCCAAAGGCAATACCGTGACCAAATACCCCGTGCGTAAGGTCAGCCTCAAGGAAGCGGGCAAGTCTACCCTCGGCGCTATCATGGTTTGGATAGACGAGGTTAGTGGCCGGCTCAACACCGATGAGCGTGGCCAATTCTTGGGCGAGTTCGACACCAGCGATCAGCTGCTGGCTATTTATAAAGATGGCACCTACGAGCTAGCAGAACTCGACCTTAGCAAGAAATTTACCCCCTCGGAAATTGTCCACATCGGCAAATTCGAACCCGACCTGGTCATCAGCGCGGTTTACTACGAAGGCGAACGCGGCTGGAGCGTAGCCAAGCGCTTCCAGGTGGAAACCAGCAGTACTGGCCAGCGCTTCAGCTTCATCACCGAGCACAAGAAGAGCAAGCTGCTGTTTGCTTCAATAGCTCCCTCTCCCAGCATCACTTACCAAGTGAAAGAAGGCAATAAAAAGGTAGAAGAGGAACTCCACATCGCAGAATTCATCGATGTGAAGGGCTGGCGGGCCGTGGGCAATAAAGTCAGTGACCAACGGCTGACGAGCATCAAGGAACTCCCCGGAAGTACAGCTGCTGAAGACCGCCAAGCTGCTACGCCAAAGAATAAACTCAAGGCCGGGGACAGCGTCGACTTCGATGTGGAGGATAATGGGCAGGGAAAGATGTTTTAAGCGGAAGCCCTTCCAATGAAAAAGCGGCGGACTATAAGTAAATATGGCTGAAAACAGAATCAGCATTTACACCCAGTCAAAATACTTGGCCTTAATGGCTTCCTTTTCTTGGTTCAAATAATCGATAAAGGCAAGCGCTA
>CAYNIT010000034.1:0-25712 GCA_964397205.1 uncultured Phaeodactylibacter sp.
TTGGCATACAAAATTTTGCACCAAGTGGCAAATTAAAAGTATGCTGAATAGTTACTTCATCCCGATTGTAAAGCCCGCAAAAATTCAGGGTCATCCGTTCTTTTGCTGTTGGTATGCCAAACCACCCAAACCGCATCCGCCCGTAAGGAGCATTCACTTTTGTAATTTCGAGCAGCACCGGCGGTACAACTGCTACCTGAGCCCCTAACCCCCCAGGGTATGATGCTTCTTATCGGAGTACCCACTAACCAGTGCAACCGCAAGTACTACAGACAGGATATTTATGGTAGGTATAATAAAAATTGCCGGCATTACATCCACATTGTTCATCATCATAGCCAGCACTTTGGCAGTCAGGGCAGTCATCAAAATAGCCAGAAATACAATGTAAGTGGTGCCGGCCAGATACCCCAGCCGCCGCTTCTGCAGCAACAACCGGCCCGATACAAACGACAGGGGCAGCAACAAACCCAAATCCAAGCCTTGTACGATTAAGGTAGTGTAATGCTCCAAGCCTTCCGGGTATAGCGTACCGTCCAGCAGGGGCGGAACCACCACCCCCAGCCACATCAGCCCGATCAGGATAGAGTTCACCATCAAAAAAATACTTGTAGTCTGCCTTGTCCTCCCTCGCTTAAAATCATCCGCAATTCTCGGCAAATCAAACGAAACCAGGGTGTTCAGCAGCGTAAAAAACGACAGCCCCAGCAGGACTGCGTATACCAAAAACAGTTCATTGTACATCCCCATCGAGGTATAGAAAAGGTAGGTAACAAAAAAATAGCCCGAACTCCCCGCCAAAAGGAACGCCCCCTTTTTCGACTTCCGCTGGTACCTGTACAACCCCAACAACAGCAGAGGCAGCCCTACAAAGAACGTCACATAATCCTGGGCAATGCCCTGTATCGCTACATCAGCGGACATGTGCCGGTAAACCCCCTCCCCGTACAGGTCGATCATCCGCCCGCGGACGGACTCGATTTGTTGAATATCCGCCTTCCCCGAGCTCAACATTCCAGAAAGAGCAGCAACCGATGACAGAAAGGTTATGCATAATACTAATATGGTATTGACTTTATTAGGGCTCATAGAGGATGTATCGTTTTAGCAAATCGACGAGGGCCATTAGTTTCGAAACAAGGAATCCCTAAGCCGAACTCCCTATATTTCACAAGCACCTTTATCTCAGCAATTTACAAAGCAATCCGCCGATTCTTCTACAATTTTTTTCAAAAAAAGTGACCGCTCCGGAATTTTTCGCCTGCGCCCGCTGTATTTATGGTGACTGCGATACGACATCCACCAAAATATAGTGCTGCATAAGCACAAAAGAGGTACTCCCTCCCTGATCAGAGGCCCAGAGCGGCGTTTCTGTACAGCGCCCTGGTGTCTCCTCCATTGGAGGCCGATATGCCGTCTTTGAGCGGGGAGATTGTACGACAGCCACTTGGATACTAGAGCCGCCGGTTCGAGTCCGGCTATTACCGTGAGGGTAATATAGTTCAGTTGGTTAGAACATAGTACTGGCTTCAGCTCTGCCCACCGGCGGAGCAATGGACTGCTAATCCATCACGCTGACGGAGTTGGGGAACTCCAAAAAACCCTGCTGGAATGTTGCTGCGGCGCTTCGGCTCCGGTGTATCAGGGCTATGCTCTGCTGCTCTGGGAGCAGTTTCGCCCAAAGCCCGGCGGCGCAGGATACCGCTGGGGATGCCCTTGCGCCCGGAAAGGCCAGGCAGCTGGCACAGCTACACCAATGCTAGCCCTGTCAGAAGCCCTGCTTTGCCGGCCGCACCGGCAGCAACTTGCTCAATGCGCTTCCCGCTGCGGGGGGAATGAAGCACCGGGGCAGCATTCTTATTGTTGTTGATATTCTTTTTTTACATAAAAACACGACACGTCATGAAACTGACACGGCTGTACGCCAACCAAGTTGGTTTGGTCCTGCGGGGCTGCCACTTCGTGGGCGTACGTATCGAAGGCTGGCACCTCCTCTGGCCGGGCGAACGGCTGATCGCCTACGAACGGACAGGTGCCTTCAGCGCTCCCTGCGAAATGGACCTGCTGCTGGAGGACCGGCTCTTTCGCGAGCTGATCCACCTGGTAGAGGTACGGGAGCAGGAGCTCTGCCTGGCTTACAAGGATGGTTTGTTTGACGCAGTATTGCTTCCCGGAAAGCACCTGTTCTGGCGGTCAGCCGTAGCCTATGAATTCCGGATGATCGACACGAGCGTAGCGGAAGTCGGCGAGCGCATCGAACGGCGGCTGCTCGAACGCCCGGAGCTGAAGCGGCACATACTGACCTACGTGATCGCCCCCTACGAGGAAGGCCTTTTGCTGATCGACGGGCAATACGAGCGCAAGCTCGGCCCCGGCACTTATCGCTTCTGGCGCAACGGCCAAAAAGTGGAAGTGCTGACCGCCGACAAGCGGACGCAGCAAATGGAAGTCTCAGGGCAGGAAATACTGACTAAGGACAAGGCTGCCCTGCGGGTCAACTTCTACCTGCAGTACCGCATCACCGATGCCGAGCGGGCAATGCTGCAAACCAACCACCCGAACAAGCAGCTCTACCTAGCCGTGCAGTTGCTGCTGCGGGAGTACATCGGTACGCTCACGCTTGATGAGTTGCTGGAGCGCAAAGCCGGCGTACAGGAGTTCGTGTCGCAGCACATTAGCGAGCGCGCCACTGAACTTGGCATGCAAGTGCTCAACAGCGGCATCCGCGACTTGATCCTGCCGGGCGAGGTCCGGGAGATCATGAATCAGGTGCTGGTAGCAGAAAAGGAGGTGCAGGCACGGGTCATCCTGCGGCGGGAAGAAAACGCCGCTACCCGCAGCTTGCTCAACACCGCCAAACTGCTGCAGGACAATGAGATGTTGCTGCGCCTCAAGGAGATGGAATACGTTGAAAAAATCGCCGACAAAGTCAACACCATCAGCCTGAGCGGCGGCGGCCAAGTGCTCGAACAATTGCAGGAGCTGTTCCTGAAAGGCAAGGAATAGCCAACCATAGTACGGGCAGCCCACCGGGGTGGATGGGCTGCCCTTTTTCAAAACCGGAAGTCCATCCGCATTGTCAGATTGCGCGGCGCTTCCAGCAAACCAGGCCGCGTAGAGTACTCGATATTGAAAGCGTTGTTGAGCAACAGCGACAACTTAGCCTCTTCCCAAAGGTTGTAGCTGCCCCGGAAATTGACCAGAAAAAAGCCCTCGTCGTTCTTCTCCCGGAAACGCGACAGCCCGTCTACGAAAAAGCTCAGTACGTTATCGATGGCCTCCAGGTGGCTGTTGTAGAATCCCTCCACGCCCAGGCTCCACCGCTCTTCTTCCACCATCAGGTCCAATTTCAGCAAGTGCTGAGAACGGTACTTGAGGATGTTCTCCTCGGAGGAAGAACGAACGGCATTGAGCCGGGCCTGCGTGCCAATCGGCGCATCGATGTCAAACTCCTCAAAGCGCGGGTCAATGTAAGTATAGCCCGCCAGCAAACTCAGCGGTACGCCCCAAATTTCTCCCTGTCCAGCGGCGGTAAGCTCCAATCCGCGGATGTCGGTGTCTCCTACATTGATGGATTGAAATGCCAACCCTACCAGGTTGAATTCGATCATATCGAAGTAGCGGGACTGGAAGAGGCTGAAATCCAGGAAGCCTTCAAAATTGGAAACCCGGAAGCCCTGCTTCACCCCGATTTCCGCCGACCAACCATTCTCGGACTGCAACATTGGGTTGGGCTGTATGCGCAAGCCGCCTGCATCGGTCACGATGTATTTTTCGGCAACAGAAGGGAAACGGTACCCCTGCCCCCAACTGCCGCGCAGGAAGGTGGCTTTGCCCAACCGGTAGTTGGCTCCCAGTCGCAGTACCGGCCGCGCCTCCTGCTCTTCCGAAGGCAGCACCTCTCCCCCATCGTACTGAAAACCTGGATTTTTCAGCAAGTTGTCCTCGTAGCGGAAACCCGCTGTGACATTGAGCCGGTCGAAGAAGCGCTTTTCCAGCTGCACATAAGCCGCGAGGTTGCGAGAGGTGAAGGTCGTATCTCCGTAGAGCTCGGCCTCGATATTTGTGCCCTGCGCAACGATGCCGCTCGTCAGTACCAGGCCGGCCTGCTTCATCTGCCGCTGAAACTGGTACTCGGCGTAGTACATATCGGAAGCGTTGCCCTGATCGTTGTCGCTTTCGTTGTCGATATTGTAAAACCGGCTGAGGATGCGGTGGCGATTATTGCCCCGGTCGTAGTAAGTCAAACGGGGATCGATGTTGAAGCGCAGGCGTTCCCGGCTGCCGTAGGAGCCTTCTGCGCCGACGTAGGCGGCGGTGTCGGACTTCCAATAGAAAAAGGAGGAGGTCTCCCCAGCGTTGAAGTTACCGTTCAGCCCGATCGTCAGCCGGTCGCTGGCCCGGTAGCGGGTGCTGAAGTTGAAACGGCCGATGCGTTTGTAAGCGTCTTTGTTGAAGCTGTCTTCGTTCAAATAATAGCCGCCCAGCACCAAGTCTAGTTTGCCCATCTTCCGGCGGTGCGCCAGGCTGGCGCCGATGGTGCTGGGCGCACTATCCCACCATTTGAGCCGTTCGTCCTCCGGAGAGAAGAAATGAGTGTACCAAAGCGCCCCCTCGGTTTCCGGCTCGGATTTGGCATACGCTGTCCGTACGTTGATGATGCCGTTGAGCGCTGCGGAACCATAAAGAGCCGATGCCGCTCCCTTGACGACCTCCACCTGCGCAGTATTCTCGATGGGCACATCATCCCAGTTCGGGAAGCCGGCATCCGCCGAGAGGATGGGGATGTCGTCAACGAGCAGCAACACCCGGCTGCCCGCCCCCTGCGAATAACCCGAGCCGCCCCGGATATTGGCTTGCCCGTCGATGATGGTCAGGCCAGGCACTTTTTCCAGGGCCTGATCCATGGTAGTTTTCCCGGTGCTCTGTATCAGGTTAGGCCTCAGCACCTCGAGGGAAACCGTCACTTCACTCAGGGGCTTTTGGTATTTCCCGCTAGTTACGGTAGCTGTTTCCAGTACCGTAGCCTGTTCTTTCAGGGCGATGTTGAGCAACAAGCTGTCTCCGGGGTCGAGGCTTATTGTTTCGTTAAAAGCCTGATAGCCTACGTAACGGGCACGAACCTCCAATGTCCCAGCCTTAAGCTGCATTGAAAACCCTCCTTTGTAGTCGGTAACTGTTCCTGTCTCCCCCGCCCGAATGGTGGCTCCAATCAAAGGATCTCCGGTTTTGGCATCTGTTACCTGGCCTCTCACGAAAGCCGGTTGCGCGGCCGCGGCCAGGGCTGTGAGGCTATACAGCCAAAAGAAGCATAGAGTAATACGCATATAATTTGATTTGAAATCAACAGAACAGGGCGTTCTGCATCTAATGGAAGAGAAGGATAGTCGCTCAGTTTACAAAGCTACGAGATTGCACTGGAAAAATGCAGAACTTGATCCGGAATTAACGGCAAGGGCGGCACAATTCTGCTCCGTATTCGGCAAAAGTTTTCTACCTTCGTAGGTTCCTAAGATTGGGGCAAGCCCCCGTTTGAACCACCACAAACCATTTTTTATGAGAAAATTTGTACTGATTACTTTGGGGATCATCAGTTGTGGAATGCTGCAGGCGCAAGACTGTATGCCAGACGAAAACGTGCCTGACAGCGTCGTGGTTGCGCCACTGCCTTACAATGAGACGGAGCGGCCCGAGGGAGGCATCCAAGATACCGCCTGTGTGGGCTCCTACTATGAAACGGTATTCACGTTCAACATTCCCGCTGTTTACGAAGCATTTGGGCAATCAATTGCGCTGCAGTCAGCCGAAATTCCTGTCGAAGGCGGCATTAGCGGCATCCCGGCCTCCATGGATTACATTTGTAATCCGCCTAACTGTGTATTCCCTGCAGAGGAAAAAGGCTGTGTGCTTGTATTCGGCACGCCCGAGGAAGCGGAAGTAGGGGTTGCGTCGCTGAGCATCAAAGCCACCATTAAGGACCAAAGTGGGTTATTTGAATTCGACCTCGACCTGCCTAGCGAACTGGAAAGTGGCTCTGAGTATCTGCTCCATGTGAAAGAAGAAGGTTTCGAAAACTGCGCGGTAGTCAACACGCAGGAAGCATTCGCTGCTCAGTTTGAGCTGCGCAACCAGCCGAACCCTTTCTCTAATTTTACGCAGATCATGGTCAATTCCCGGGAAGAAGGCCGCTTTGAGCTGCTCGTGACCGACCTGCTCGGCCAGGTGGTACACCGCCGCCCGGTGCAGCTGTTCTCTGGTGAGAACACCATCGACTTTGACGGCAGCAGCCTGGCGCAGGGCATGTATCTCTACTCCATTTCTGACGGACAGCAGGCAGTAAGCGGCAAAATGATCCTGAACCGCTGATCCGGCCAACATCTCTGAATTTTCAGTCCCTTCTGATAACGGAGCAGGGCGGTTGCCCCACCCTGTAACCCAAGCCCTGCTCCGCACCCTTTTTTGCTGATAACAAATCACCTCCTGCCCCTTTCCGGGGGCTGCATTATTTAAATCCGCTGCATGAGCCTGTGCTTTGGGTACAGAGCTGCCATTCAGCAACAAACAGAAGGCTATGACACGACTGATACTCCTTACTTTTTCTTGGCTATTCCTGCTGGCAGATGGATTGCAGGCCAACTGCCCGGGCTGCGCTACGAGCCTGCCCGATAGCCTGCCGGCAGACACCATTTTCCTTTCTTCTGCTCCGGATGGGCAGGTCGGCGAGTACTACGAAGGCGACCTTTCCTTCCGTATGCCGATGACAACTACGCCGGTCAACGCCAACGACCCGGACACGCCAGCCGGCCTGAACATTTCGGAAATCACCATCAGTTCAGTGACGAATGTTCCGCCTGGCCTTAGCTGGGAAGCCAATCAAACTACCTTCGATGTCAGCGAGGAAACGGATGGCTGTGTGCGCTTCTGCGGCACGCCCCTGATACCGGGCACCTATGAGGTAGAAGTGATCATCAGTGCGCAGGTGCTGTTCGTCAATCAGACCTCCTCCTTTTCTTTTCCCATCCAGATACTGCCCGGAGAAACTGTTGCCGAAGGCTTTACGCTGGAGAACAATTCCGGCTGCGGGGAAGTGCTCGCCAGCTTCACGAACAACGTACCCTCCGGCGGGCAGGAAGGCTTCCGGTACGAGTGGGACTTCGGCAACGGCAACAGCTCTACAATGGAGCACCCTGCGCCGCAGCTCTACGAGGCACCCGGGGAATACGGAATCGAATACCGCGCCATCATCGACACTTTTGGCTACCTGCTCCAAAAAGTGACCATCACTGAAGCTTCCTGCGACGATTTTCTGGGCAACGCCCCGGATCTGCTGCTGGAAATCTACAACCCGCTGGGGGAGAAAGTCTACTTCACCGATGAAGTGCAAAACGCCGACCTGCCCCTCGTTTTTGAACCCCAGATTTTCATCGAGGACGGCCCCTACGAAATCCGCCTGGTTGATGACGATCAGGGGCTGGACGGAGGCGATGACCTCTGCGGCAGCTTCGGCTTTGTAAAAACCTCCAACGGATTGCTGGAGGACAACGGCTCCGCGCTGGAAATTGATGTGCTGCATCCGGTGGACACGATACGCTCGGAGGGCTCCGTCACCGTGTTCCCTCAGCCGGATCCCCCCAGCCTGGAGTCCGATTTGCCCGAGCCGCTCTGTGAGGGCGACACCATCTCGCTGCGCACCGACTACGAAGCCAACACACAGTGGTACCAGGATACGATGCCGCTGCTGAATGAGAATGGCTCAACGCTCACCGTCACCGAAAGCGGCCGGTACTGGGTCACGTATACCAATGCCTCGGGCTGCAGCGCTGCTTCCGACAGCCTGGTCGTTGCCTTTGGCAGCATCCCTGTTGCCCCGGTTTTCGAGAACAACAATAACTTACTGACGCTATTCGATCCCGAGGCGCTGCCGGATTCTTTCCAACTACAGTGGTTTTTCAATGGAGAGGCGCTGGCGGGGGAACAGGATACGGCCTACTGTATCCCAAAACCCGGAAGCTATTCGCTAGAGGTGACCGACCTGGCAACGGGCTGTTCCAGTTTTTACAATCAATCGGTCTCCTACAACGATGATTTTCCCGGCTGTATGCCCATCTCCTCTACTGAATCAGCGGCGCTGGCGGGGCTTAAAGTATTCCCTACCCTGCTGGATGGCGGCCCGCTTACAGTACAGGGCAATGTATACGCCGGCCGCTTGCAGTTAATGCTGTTCAATGCACATGGGCAGGTCATTTGGAGAGAGGAGCAACAGGTATCTGGGGGCTTTTTCCGTACGGACATCCCGACAGCTGGCCTAGCAAAGGGCATGTACGTGCTGCGGGCAAGTGATGGCTACCACCTGGCCAATTTCCGTTTGCTCAAGCCTTGAGGAGACCATCCCCGCACGCTTGTCCCTTCATTGTTCGTGCGGGAATTTATCCGATTGCTCCCTTTTCTAATAAAAAACAATAGCATACAGCTATTAAAACATATGAAAAATACTATATTGAGGGAGTTTTCTCGGCAAACACGCCATTCAGGGAGTAGACAGCCTCAACGGTAATCCACCGATTGTTAAAAATATGCTAGTTTTGTAGAACAAAACAGAGCCATAATCCCGAAACGGCTGGCCGGACTAGCGAGCGGTTGAGCTGATCTGGCCACATAGCCTAGCCCAACGAACAACGCAATCGTACATCCTGTGAACCGAAGCACCTCGTGCCAGTAACAGAATAACTGGCTGGGCTCTATCGAACCAGTTGACTATGACAGTTCAGACCAAAAGACGGGAAATTGGCAACTTAGTACTTGAGAACATTCCAGACATCCCGAAACAACTCCATCGACGCCTCCACCATTACCACGATACTCGGGAGGCCGTACTGGCGGATTGGCTGCCGGAAGGGAATGGTGTGCTTATTTCGACGCGTTTCAGCGAATCTTCCCAGATACACCGGGTAGAGCATCCTGGCGGATGCCGCCATCAGATTACCTTTTTTAAGGAACCTGTGTACGCAGCCAGCGCTTGCCCGGACCCCCAGCAATCCGGTTTTTTGTTTTCCAAAGACATTGGAGGCAACGAGTCCTACCAGCTGTTTTTTTACAATACCAGCGAAGCGTCCTACGAGATGCTGACTGACGGCCATTCCAAGCACGGGCACGGCATCTGGAACCCCGCCGGCACTGCCTTTGTATACAACAGCAACAAGCGCAATCAGGTCGATCAGGACATTTACCTCTTCGACTTTGCCGAGCGGCGCGAGCGCCTGCTGCTGCGCGGCAAGGGATACTGGTACCCGGTAGCCTGGGCCCCCGATGGCGAGCGCCTTACCTTGATCAACTATCGTTCCATCAATGAAAGCCATCTATATGTGCTGCATACCGCCGATGGCTCCCTGCAGCCGATAATCGATCAGGCTGATGCGGCCTGCCAGGGAGGGCTGTGGGCGAAAGACGGCCAGACGATCTATTTCTCCTGTGATCTGCGCAGAGAGTGCCGGGAATTGATGGCCTATGAGCTGCCGAGCGGCACCTATCGCCACCCAACGCAGGGGCTGGAGCAGGAAGTCGAGGGTATGCAGATCTCATCGGACGGGCGTCAGTTGGCCTTGCTGCTCAATGAGCATGGCATTTCTCGCCTCCATCTTTTCGATACCGAAAAATCCGAATGTGAGGCGGTTGTGCCGCTACCCGATGGGGTCATCAGCAACATGCGCTGGCACCCTTCGGAGCCCAAGTTGGCATTGACGCTGAACCAAGCCCAATCCCCCGCTGATGTCTTCGTGCTGGATACGGCTACGGCTGCTTTCACCCGCTGGACGGAGAGCGAAGCCGGGGGGCTCCAAACCGCTACCTTCGTTAAGCCGGAGCTGGTCTGCTATCCTACCTTTGACTATTCGGGCGAAGAGAAGCGGAAAATTCCCGCTTTTTATTACCAACCTCCTAAGCAGGAGCAGCCATCGCCGGTGGTGATCTATATACACGGCGGGCCTGAGAGCCAATACCGGCCCAACTTTTCCCCGGCATTTCAGTACTACCTCAATGAATTGGGCTTGGCTATCCTGGCTCCCAATGTGAGGGGCTCTGCCGGCTATGGCAAGCATTACCTGCAACTCGACAATGGCTTCAAACGGGAGGATGCAGTGCGCGATATTGGAAAGCTGCTGGACTGGATCGACGAGCGCCCGGAATTAGACAGCTCCCGGGTAGCTGTTATGGGAGGTTCCTACGGCGGGTATATGGTGCTGGCCAGTATGGCGCATTACAACGACCGCCTCTGCTGCGGCATTGACATCTTTGGCATCAGCAACTTTGTGACCTTCTTGCAAAATACCAAACCCTACCGCCGCGAGCTGCGGCGGGTGGAATACGGGGATGAGCGCGACCCTCACATGAGGAAACACCTGGAGCGCATCTCGCCGACTACCAACGCCCACAAAATCACCAAACCCATGATGATTGTGCAGGGCCTGAACGACCCCCGCGTACCCGCTAGCGAAGCCGAGCAGATGGTGCGGGCCATACGCGGCAACGGAGGCGAAGCCTGGTACTTGCTCGCCAAGGACGAAGGGCATGGCTTCCGTAAGAAAACCAACCGGGATTTTTACCACCAGGCAATGATTCTTTTCCTGAAGCGCTATCTGTTGAAAGAAAGCAAAGAAAAGGTCAAAGAAGTGATTCTTGCGGATTGACTACCATTGCATTAATTCCGTTTCACTTCTACCCCCAGGCTTTGCAGGTCCTCCCAGAAATCAGGATAGGACTTCTTAACAACCATCGGGTCTTCGATTTGAACCGGCCCTAGTAGGGAAAAAGCAGCTAGGGCCATAGCCATGCGGTGGTCTTCGTAGGTGGCAAAGACAGGGGCTTGATCCAAGCTTGCTTTGCCTTGCAGGTGAAACCAGCCTGCTGTTTCCTCTTGAAAAGCTACTCCCACCTTTTTCAGTTCCTGCTGCAGAGCGGCAATCCGGTCCGTTTCTTTGATGCGCAAGGTTTCGAGCCCGTTGAATCGTGCGGTTCTGCCGAGGGCGGCGCAGGCCACCGCCAGCGTCTGCGCCAGATCGGGGCATTCCAGAAAATCCCACTCGAAGGGGCTATCTGTTTGCTTGCCTGGGGCCTTTTGCAGCCGAATTCCGTTTTCCCGAAAGGTGGTGGACAGCCCGAAGGATTGCATCATTTCTGGCAGTACGGCATCGCCCTGCACGCTTTCCGCAAATAAGCCCTCGAGCGCCAGGTCCGTTTTCTGAGCGACGGCAGAAAGGGCGTAGTAGTACGAAGCAGCTGACCAGTCCGCCTCCACGGTCAGCGGCCGTGGCTGGTAGGGTTGCGGGGCTACCCGGATGCGTTGCCCCTCCCATTGGTACTCAATGCCAAAGTAGGCCATCAGCCGGAGGGTCATCTCAATGTAGGGGCGGGAGACTACTGTACCTCTTAGCTGCAGCTCCAGGCCACGCGGCAGGGTGGGGGCTAGCATCAGCAAGGCAGAAATGTATTGACTGCTGATTTCGGCGGATACCTCCAGCCGAAAGTTTGGATCGGCTATCTTGGGAGAGCCTATACGCAGGGGCGGGAAGCCTTCTTGCTCCAGGTAGTCGATATCGGCGCCCAACTGCCGGAGCGCATCAACCAGGATGGCGATGGGGCGTTGTCTCATCCGTTCGGTGCCGGTGAGCACTTGGGTGCCGGGCTGACGAGACAGGTACGCGCTAAGGAAGCGGAAAGTAGTGCCGGCGGCTTCTGCATCATAAACTTCCCTGGGGGCCTGGAGAAGCTCCCGAAGCAGTACCGTATCCCGGGCGTTTGCCAGGCGGTGCAATGCAAAGTCTTTCCCACTCAGCGCCCGGATGACAAGCGCCCGGTTGCTGATGCTTTTGGAGCCGGCGAGTTGTATGCGCCCCTGCAGTACCGGTTGAGGCTTATGGATGGTCCATTTCATGCTTTGTATCCTTGAGCGGACACCAATTAAAAGAAATTAATCCACAAGGTCGCGGTACTGATTGGCGACTTCCTGCGCATTTTCGCTCTCTTCGCCCCGGTTCTTATCTTTGTGCTCGAGGCGTTCAAAATCTTTGACGACCCCCAAAGATTGCAGCCCTCTGAGCAATTGCAGAAAAGCGTTTTCTTTTTCTTTGTTGATCTGTATGCGGTAGTTCATGATAGTGATTTATTCTTCTTCTCCAGACCCTTTAGGTCGGCCGTTTTGCTGCCCTTGTTTTTGCTTTGCCTCCTCGTCAGAGCGCTCGTAGGCCAGTATAATTTCCCGGACCAGCCGGTGGCGCACCACATCTTCGGCATCGAGGCGAATAGCCTCGATGCCCTCCAGGCCGCTGAGCAAATCCATGGAGCGGCGCAGGCCAGATTTTTGGTGAAAAGGGAGGTCAATCTGAGACAAGTCTCCCGTGATGATGCACTTGGCGGAAGGGCCGAGTCGGGTGAGGAACATTTTCAGCTGCAAGGTAGAACAGTTCTGCGCTTCGTCCAGGATGATGAAGGCGTTATCCAGCGTACGGCCCCGCATAAAGGCGAGGGGAGCAATCTCAATCACGCGGGTGGCCATGAATTGCTGCAGCTTTTCGGCAGGCAGCATATCATCCAGGGCATCGTAGAGGGGCCGCAGATAGGGATCCACTTTTTCCTGCAAATCCCCGGGCAAAAACCCCAGGCTTTCGCCTGCCTCAACCGCCGGGCGGGTCAGTATGATCTTTTTCACCGCGCGGTTCTTAAGGGCACGGACGGCCAGTGCTACAGCGGTGTAAGTTTTGCCCGTACCAGCTGGGCCTACTGCAAAGACCACATCATTTTGCTCAGTGGATTCGATCAGGCGTTTCTGATTGCGGGTCTTTGCTTTGATTTGCTTGCCGCCCCGGCCGTGCAGTATGGTTTTATTGGAGGAGCTAGAACTGCTCAGCTTGTATTCGAAAGGGTTGTTGCCTTTCACCAAGTCCTTGACCGTTTGTACCGGCAGTTCTTGATGCTCCTGCAAAAGGCGGACCATCATTTCAAATTTGGATTTGGCGTTCTGCGTTTCCTTCTTTTCTCCTCTGAGCTTTACATTGCTTCCGCGGGAAGTAATGGTGACTTCAGGGAAAGCCTCGCGAAGGATGTTCAGCTTTTTATTGTTTTCACCGTACAGCTCTACCAAGTCGACGCTATCGACGGTTAAAATGATTTCACTCAATATAATGGCTCCATTTAATGAATAAATCGGAAAGCACACTGTCTTCCCGGGTGTTTACAAAACTCTTAGCTTTTTCAAAAAGTTCAACACGGCTTCTCCTCATCTTTAGAACCGAATATTACGGCTTTTGCTTTCCAAATCTAGGCGATGCTTGTGAAATTTCCTTTAATTTTTCGGCCGCCGGAGGCAAAAACGTGGTTCAAGCTCTTCTTTTCCTTCGGCAGTCCTCTATTTTTACGGCTTGCGAAACCGCAATACCTAAATCCACACTATGGCCATTGTTACGCTGACTACCGATTTTGGACACCGCGGCTACGACTTGCCAAGGCTCAGGGGAGCCGTGCTTAAAGAGCAGGCAAGTGTACACTTGACGGATATTACGCACGAGATCAACAATTACGATATCGTACAGGCTGCTTTCATTTTCCGCCATGTTTGGCACCGATTTCCGAAGGGGACCATCCACCTGATAAGCGTTAACGATTACAGCGCTGCTAAACCGCGATTTTTGGTGGCGGCGCACCACGGCCATTACTTCATTGCTCCGGATAATGGCCTGTTCACCCTGATTTTCGGCAGCGGCGATCAGCCCAAAGCTTTTTACGAGTTAAAATACCGGGAAGACCGGCTGCTGTGCCTAGAGGAGGTATACGCCAAAGCTATAGGATTTCTGGCGCGCGGCCGCCCAGTCATTGAAATCGGGCCGCAAGTAGAAGAGGTGGTTCAGCGCATCAGCCTGCAGCCCGTCATCAGCCACAGGCAAATACGCGGCTCCATCATTTTCATCGACAATTACGAAAATGCCATCACCAACATCAGCCGGCCCTTATTCGAACAAGTGGGTGGCGGAAGGGAATTCAAGCTGTTCTTCAAGCGGCACGATCCTATCTGCCAACTGAGCCAGCACTACAATGAGGTAGAGGTAGGCGAGCCCTTGTGCTTGTTCAACTCCGCAGGGTTACTGGAAATAGCGATCAACCTAGGAAAAGCCGGCAGCCTGTTGTCGTTGAAGGTAGAGGATACCGTTCAAATAGACTTTCATTCATGATAAAACGCATCGTCAAACTGACTTTTCAGGCCGGACGGACCGAGGAGTTCCTGGCTATTTTTAACCAGAGCAAAGCTCAAATCCGCGCTTTCCCTGGCTGCCGGCATCTAGAGCTGTGGCAGCAGCAGGACGACCCCCGCGTTTTCTTTACCTACAGCTACTGGGAAAAAGCGGAAGACTTGGAGCGCTACCGGCATTCCAGCTTATTCAAGCACACTTGGAAGGCGACTAAGGCGCTGTTTGCAGAACGGGCAGCAGCTTGGAGCGTACGGCTCGTAGAGGAGGTGGAAGCCGGGCGCTGAGTTTTATCGCATCTTGGGGCGCCGCCGTTTGCCTCCCGGGCGCATGCCGCCGGCCTGTCCTGCTTGCTTCATCTGGCCCCGGTTCTGGAAGGCTTTTTCAAACTGCTTGAATTGCTCTTTGATGTTCGGCTCGGTGATTTTGCACTTTTTGGCTACCCGGAAGTGGCGCTCAGCCTGCTTCCAACGCCCTTTAGAAGCCGCGATATTGGCCAGCTGCAGCTGCAGCATAGCCTTTTCGTTATCGGTAGGTACATCTACTTCCTCTGCTTTTTTAAGCCATTGCTCCCCCTCTTCCATGTTCTTTTGGGCAAGCGCTGCAGAGCCTTTGATCATGTAGTAGTAAGCCCGGTTGGTGGCGTACAGCCATTCCGGCTTCAGCGTCAGGTTTAAGCGCCGCTCTGCCCCTTCAAAATCGGTATCCTGCATGAGCACCGCGGCGGACTGCACTGTACCCAGGAAGATATAGGTGGCCAGCATGATCAGGCCGAGGAGGACGAACCAGATACCGTACCATACGCCAAAGGCAAGCCAGAGTGCAGCACCGCCGATTAGGCCGACGGCAATCAATACAAATTTCAAGTAGATGTTAATGGTAAACATGTAGCTGAACTGTTTTTGATGCAGCGAATTCGGAAAGTAAACCGCTCGCTTTTGGAGACAACAAGATTAAATAGCCTTAGTTTTTTTGAGCAGCAAGGGCTTGTTCCAATTCCCGAAGTTTTTCCTTAATCATCAGATCGTTGAGGGGGAAGCTGCGGGCTTGGTCCAGCCAGGCTTCGGCATGCTTCCAGTTGCGCCGCACATAGTAAACATGGGCCAAATTGAGGGAAGCCAGCGCCCCGTCGTTGGGGTGCTCCATCCCAATGTCCAAAGCTCGGGTCAGATGCCCCTCCGCCCGTACCAATTCCCTTTGCTGCAAAGCGATTAAGCCCAGGCAGAAGTAGTAATAGGCGCGGTTGCGCCGGATGAGCAAACGTGGGTTCCATACCTGGCGCAGTATGCGTTCTGCAACGATTGGCCGGCCCCGCTTCAAGTGGCTGTAAGCAGTCCAAACATTGCCCATGAGCAATTGGGAAACGATGAGCAACAAGCCGCCAGCGTACAGATACCAGGCTTGGGAAAACCCAAGATTAGCCTGCAGGACTCCTCCCAGCACGAAGAACAGTACAATCAGCAGATACCGCAAATAGACAAGCGTCATAAGGCAATAGATTTCCGCAAAGATAAACGGTATTTCTGCTCTTTTGAATAATCCGCGGCTGACTTTAGCTACGGCAGCTGGAGTCCGCTCTGGCTAGGCCCTACGGAATGCGGTAGCGCAAACCAGCGTAAATATTCCGCCCGAAGATCGGCCCCCAAACCATCGAAGCGTCAAAGTATTGCCCAAAGGGGTTGCTGCTGCCCAGAATAGGATGATCCTGCCGGAAATTCAGCAGGTTTTCTCCACCCGCGTAAAGCTCGAACCGGCCATCCCCCCAGCTTTTGCTGAGTTGCGCGTTGAGCAGAAAAAAGTCGGGGGAGTTGCCCTCCAACCGAAAAGCCTCCGGATTAGCAGCCGTGCTAGGGAGCCGCTTGGCCCCCTGCCAGTTGAGGGTAGCATCGAATGCCCAGCCGTTTTCCGTCTCGTAAGCGGCGTTGGCAAAAGCTCGGTGGCGGGCAATCAGGGGCTTGCGCAGCTGCTCCTGCCGGTAGGCCACTCTTACATCGTTGAAGCGGTAAGCCAGGCGCAAGTCAAGGCGGGGCAGCAGCTCGTAATCGAGCTGTGCTTGCAAACTATTCGAAAAGGAGCTGCCCTGCAGATTGTAAAAGTAGAGTGCTTGCGGGTCCTGCTCAAAGTCGGCTACCACCTGCTGCTGGAAAAAAGTGTGGTAAGCATCTAGGCTCAAGACCGACAAGCGGCTGCCCCACCTCATCTCCTGGGCAAAGTTCAGCCCGAAATTCCAAGCCACCTCCGGTTCCAATCCATAGGGTTTATCGGAGCCATCGCCCTCAATGAAAAACTGGCGGTTGGATGCCATGGCACCGATCTGCTCAATCAGCACATTAGCCGTACGCTGCCCCCTTCCGGCGATAGCACGCAGTACGGAGGTTTCGCCGAATTGGTATTTCAAGTGGAGGCGGGGCGTGACGAACGCACCAAACAAATTGTGATGGTCCGCCCGCAGCCCGGCTACAAGGGTGAAATCTTTGGTGCCCTTCCAGGTATACTCGCCGTAAAGGCCCGGCACCGACTCGCGGCGGCCGAAGGACTGCCTTTGGAATTGCTCTTCGTACTCATCCCACTGCCAGCTAAGACCAGTCTTCACCTGGTGGCGGGTATCGCCAAGGATCGTTTTGAAAATGAAATTGGCGTAGAAGCTCCGCTGATCGCCGCGGTAGGCGCGCGCTCCGAAGCTAGATGCCTGTTCGTGATAATTGCCGGAGATTTGCAGCCCCACGCTGGTTGCGGGAAGTTGCTCGAATACTTTGCCAACCTTAAGCCAGGCTTCGGCCCGGCGGGCATCGTGAGTAGCGCCCCATAGCCCGGATTCTTCCTCGGCGTTTTGCTGAAAGTCCATCTGCCCGCTGATGGTTTCGACGTAGGTGCCTTTGATGCCTGCCTGGCCGCGCCAACCGTTTTTGCCCACCAGTTTCCAGCGGTGCAGCCCTATCAAGGACTTGGTAAGCGGATTGTCAAGGAAACCATCGCCGTTGCGGTCGAAGCGCCCTTGCTGGTGCCTGCCGTGGAGCATCAGCCCAGCTTGCGCCCGCTCGCTCAGAGCGTGTCGCAAGCTGAGGTTGCCTTCAAAACGCTGCATAGCATTGCCGAACAGGTTTAGGTACAAGCGTTCGCCTTCTTCCGGCTTGTGCAATTCTACATTTATCTGCCCGGCAATGGCTTCGTAGCCGTTGACGACGGAGCCGGTGCCCATATTCAGCATGATGCCCTCAATCCAGGCACCAGGGGTGTATTCCATGCCGTGCATGGCTGCCAGGCCGCGCACATCGGGCATATTCTCCCGGGCAATCTGCACGTAGGGGCTGGCCAGGCCAAGCATTTGGATGGTTCGGGTGCCGGTCACGGCATCGGTGAAGCCTGCATCTACAGAAGGAGTGGTTTCGAAGCTTTCCGAAAGGTTGCAGCAAGCCGCCTTGGCGAGCTCTTCCTCACTGATTTGCTGGACTTTTAGCGGGTCGACGAACGAAATCGAGGTGGAGCGGCGGCGGTGTGACACCTCCACGGCCTCCAAATCTATGGCATTGGACAGCACTAATTCGACAGCGCCTTTTTGATCGATGTGCACGGTATCTGTTTTGTAGCCTACATAGCTTACAATGAGCTGTTGGGCATCTGCTGGCCTTTTCAACTCAAAAAAACCTTCTTCGTCCGTCACCGCCCCATTTTTATGGCCCAGCCAGCGCAGGTTAGCGCCTGTTAGCGGGACCCGCTTTTCTGCTTTAGAACGTTCGTATACATAGCCTTGCAGCGGCTCGCTCTTTTGGGGTTTCTTTTGATGCGCAGCGACCACCTCGGGGTCCCGGTATTTGCAGCAATTGTGCAGAGCATCGTAGGCTTCGTCTGATGCTTTGACGCGACGGGTGTCATGCCCCGCAGCCGCGATATGCTGGTGCAATTGTTCTTCTGAAAACGGCTCTGGGCTGCGGGTGATGGTCAGGGTTTTAGTTTCCACCTCCCAATTGGCGAAGCGCAGGCCGACGGTTTGGTAGGCGGCTTCTTCGATGCGGTCTTTGCACATACCACAGATGCCGTCTACCCATATTTGAAGGGTGTCTGTGCTCTGGGCCTGCAGCACAGGGCTGAAATGCGCTGCCCCGATCAGGCAGCATAAAGTTAAAATTATAGGTTTCATGGATGTTTTTATGTCCTTTACGAATAGAAGGGACTCCAGACAGACGTTTCCCTAAGCCCTTACACAAGCAGACTTGAGTAGTGCAGGTTGGCTCCCTTCTTTTGATCAACAATGGATAGAAAAGGACATAACAGGCGGCGGCTGCCAGATCAGGTGGGGGAAATCGCGGCCCACCGAGGAGAGGTAAACGGGCTGCTGCTGGGTAAGGGGAGGCAACATATCCGTGCCGGCCGAAGGCAGATGTTGTACGAAAGAAGCACCGCAGCAATGGCAGGAGCAGAATGGGGTGCAATGGCGCTCTTCTTCTTGATCGTGTGGGTGGTGCTGGCTTTTCTCAAGTGGGCCTTCTGAGCAGCAGGCATGGGGGCGCTCCGCCATAGTGGGCTTACAGGCATCGGGCGGCTCTGTGCAGATGCGCCCGTCCATGCAGGGCTGCAAGGCAGACCAGCCGACGAACGCGGCGAGCAGTATGGCGGCAGCTTTTTTCATCGTGGCAAAAATAGGGAAATATCTGAGGGGCTCAAAGCCTTAACTTAGGTTTAACGGCGGCAGGCTGCACTGAAATGCGGAGCTAGCAGGGCGCGTGAGCGATGTGGAACAGTGGCCCCACGGGCCAGACAGCGCCCTTAGGGGTCGCGCAATAACAAGTTACCTAGAGTAGGCGAAGTTATTGCGCGACCCCTTAGGCGCTGGCCGAACGAATGTGAGCTGTGGAATGTAGCGACCCTTCGCCCCGATTTCCAAGGGAGCTCCAGGAATTGGGGCGAAGGGGCACGCCCTCCCAATTCTCCTCGTGAATAATCCGGGTTAACCCAGCTCGGCGACGAATGTGATGCCGCAGCAAGGGCATACGCAGAGATGAGCGCCATCTTCTTCTTTTTCAGGTGCTTCCGCTTCGCCGCTGCTTTTGTGGGAGCAACAGCCTGCTTCCCCCAAAACAGGGGCAACTGAACGGGAACGATACCCTCCCTCACACTGCCCTTTGCCGGTGCAGGGATGTACCACCGAGCTGAGCAAAGAAAACTTGTGAAAAGGCAGAGCAAGGGTTTCATGTTGCAAATGTGGAGGAAAACCCCACCCAAAAGCAAGACCTTTCAGAGCTCCCGGTCGGGCTCCCCGTGCAGCAAGATGGTCACTGATATGCCCGCCGTGCTATACCAATCGTTGCGATCGCTGCCCTGGCTGATGCCATCGAGATAGTCAGAGAACACGGGCCTTACCCCCATATCGAGTGTGAGGATCGCTTGCTCTGCAAGGTCGTACCGCAATCCACAGCCGATGGGCATGGATGGGAATAAATCGCGGTCTGCCTCTTCGGGGAATTTCCCCTGATCAATGCTGGGCACGAATACCTCCGCATCCCCCATCGCTACACCCAGGCCGATGTAGAAAAAGGGCGAGAGCTGATGCTTGTTGAATACGTTGACGAAGTTGTAGCGCCCTCTGCCGAAGGGATGGTATTCAAAGCAGAAGGAGGCTTCGAGTATGCCGAATTCTGTTTCCCACCCCCGTTCTGAATTGCGGGGCACCGTCAAGTCGGAGCCCGTAAAGTCGAGGTAGCCAATAAAAAACTTAAAGCCCTGCCGCTTATCCAGCATGTATTTGGCTGTAAAGCCAACTCCCCAGCCCAAATCCTCGAAACCGGGTATCTTTCGCGACAGGTCTCCCATGTAATCGGTGGTGGTGAAAAGCAACCCCAGTTCCGAGCTGCTCTGGGCACGGGCATCCAAAACAGTGCAGGACCATACCAGAGCGATAGCGATTAGTGTTCTCATAGTGCTAGTTAAGTAGTTGCTAAATGTAACTGAACAATGTTAACCAAGCATTACGCCAAAGTTAAGCTTGCGTAAACAGCCGAGTTTTGCCTCTGGCAAGCGGATACGCTTTTGGAGGTTTGACAAATAGGCTGTTGGGCCGTAGCTTTGTTTAAAAACCATGAGCGAGGAGCAAAAAGACAAGAAAGACCCCTTTGACGGCGAGTACGTGGGCAATATTTGGGGTTGGCGGATTTCCCTCATCGGGGCAGCTATTATCGTACTGCTTTCGGCCTTTGCTGCTTACCGCCACTATAGCATGGGCGTGCCATTTGGCATGGAGGATCCCAATAAAGAGCAGGAACAAAGGGTGGAAGACACCATCAAAAACGTTGAGCGGCCCCAATGACACCACTTTCTTTCTACAAATACCATGGCACTGGCAATGATTTCATATTGATCGATCAGCGCGAGGCGGTATATCTGTCGCCCAAAGATCACGCGCTGATCGCCCATCTTTGCCACCGCCACTTTGGCATCGGCGCCGATGGCCTTATTTTGCTGCGCGCCTGCGGAGGATACGATTTTGAGATGGCCTACTTCAATTCGGACGGGCACCCGAGCTCTATGTGCGGCAATGGTGCAAGATGTACGGTAGCCTTCGCCCGCCGGATGGGCATAGAGCGGGAGTGCTTCCACTTTCTTGCCCCGGATGGCCCGCACCGCGCCAAAATGCGGGGCGCCGGATGGGTGGAAGTCGAAATGGCGCCGGTGCAGCAAATCGAAAGCCACTCAGATTTTCACTTTCTGGACACAGGTTCGCCTCACTACGTACGGTTTGTACCGGAGGTGGACGCTATCGATGTCTTTTCGGAAGGCCGCAGCGTGCGCTATTCCGAGCGTTTCCGCAAGGAAGGCACCAACGTCAATTTTGTGCAATATCAGGACGAAGCGCTCCGCATGGCGACCTACGAGCGGGGCGTGGAAAACGAGACGCTTTCCTGCGGCACTGGTGTGACGGCTGCCGCCCTGGCTGCATCCCGCAGAGAAAAATTGCCCCCTGGGCAACACCAAAAGGCTGTGCAAACCAAAGGCGGAACTTTGAGCGTACGCTATCGTATAACAGCGGAAGGGCACTACACAGACATTTGGCTGTGCGGGCCGGCAACCTCCTTATTTCGGGGGGAACTGGATTTGGACGATTGGAAAGCGGCGGATTATCCCAGATGAAGGTAAAGTTTTTGGCTTATACCCCTCGCTACAGTTGCACTGATGACAATTGAGGCTATGATCCAACCCACTAGGCCAATTTTTTTTATATTGTGGGTCACCTATAGAAAACGACGATCCCAAATGCGCCAGAATTGGCACCTTAAAACTACACTACTATTATTATGTTGCTGGCTAGGCGGGAGTGGCATGGCGCAGCAGCCGGATAGTTTATGGAAAGCCCTGCAAGCCAGCCAAGACGATGGCGAACGCTTTGCGCTCTACACCCAATTGTCGGCTCATTATGTGTACAACCGCCCGGATTCTGCTCTGCTTTTATTGGAGCGCGCTCAATCCTTAAGGTCCCCTGCTATCTCCCAGAGGCAGGTCGCTTTGTACCACCGCCGCAAATCACTGGCACTAAAGCAGCAAGCCCAATTTGAGGATGCCCTGATCTGCATGGATTCTTCCCTGCTGCTGTTCCGGGCTATGGGAGACAGCCTACAGGTAGCCAAGGCCCTGATCAATAAGGGGTCGTACTTTCAGCAGCTGGACCGGCTGCAGGAAGCGTTCGATTGCTTCAGTGCCTCCCGGCGTTTGTTGGAGGCCCACGGCGGCGATGATCTCACCCGCGCCAAGGCCCTGAACAACCTGAGCGTGATCTATACGAAATGGGGCATGCATGCCAAAGCAATTGCGCTGCTGTTTGAAGCCATTAAAATCAAAGAGCGCCAGCAGGATTACGGCAGCCTGGCCAACAGCTACGGAACACTGGCTTCCATCTACATTGCTCGGGAAGAGCGGGAGCAGAGCTTAAAATACTACCAGAAGGCAGTTGCAGCCGCCAGGAAGTCAGAAAACAGCTACCTCATTGCTGCTTTTATGTTCAACCTTGGGGAAGTCAACAAAGAACTCAAACACTACGAAAAAGCCGAAACTTTTATTCGGGAAGCGCAGGCAATTGCCTACCGCATTCAAAATGATTTTCTGCTGGGCCACTGCAGCGTAGGCTTGGCGGAAGTGGCTTTCGAGCGAGGCAAGTGGAGAACTGCCCGGCAACAACTGGAGCGCAGCTTGGAGCTCAAGGCCTTGCACAACTCTCCCTACCTGCGGGCCAGCACCTATCTCTTGCTGTCAGAAATTGAGATGGAACAGGGCCAGCTGAGCAAAGCCGTGCGGGCGGGCAAACGCGGCTTAGAGGAGTCCAAAGCTGCCGGCGAAATTGCCCTTGCCAGCCGAAGCCATAAGCTGCTCGCCCAGATCTACGAAAGCCAAGGGCAAGCTGCCGAAGCACTGTTCCACTTCAAAAAGTACAAAGCGAGCCAGGACAGTATCCTCAGCGAGGAGAATTCTGACCGGGTCAATCAACTGCAAGCCCGGTACGACCATCAACTCAAACAAAAAGATTACGAGCTGCAACTGGCTAATACCGAACAAAAACTGGACCGGGCGGCCAATCAGGCGCAGCGCTGGTACATACTCTTCATCAGCCTGGGCCTGCTTCTGCTCATCGGCTTGGTAGCCTTTCTGCTTTACGCTAACCGGCAACACCGCCGGAGCCAGGAAGAACTCAACAGCATGAACGAGGAGTTGTACAATTCTAATGAAAGCCTGGAAATTGCCTACCTCAAGTCTATTTCCATCAAGCAGCAACTGGAAATTGCCAACCACAAGCTGCAGCAATTTGTGTTCGCCGCCTCCCATGACTTGAAGGAAAGCATCCGCAACATCAACAGCTTTACTCAACTGTTGCGGCGGGAATTGCAGGAAGGCACGCCACCGCCTCAGCTAGAAGCCCAACTCCGCTTCATCACCGACAACAGCCAGCGGATGGATAAACTGCTCAACGATCTGCTGCAGTACTACGAAATTTCGGAGGATCGCCACCAATGGGAACAGATTGACCTCAACGCCATCGTCCAACTGGTCTCGGAAGTGTGCCGTGAAGCCATACAGTCGTCGGGAGCAAAGGTGGAACGCGCCACGCCCCTGCCCCCTATTCAGGCTGCCCCGCTGATGATAGAGCAGCTCTTCCTCAATTTGCTTTCTAATGCCCTACAGTACCGCTCCGAGAGGCGTGCCCCCCGGATCGAGATCGGTTGTCGGCGAGCAAACGGGGAAACTGTCTTTTTCGTGCTGGATAACGGGTCAGGCATCGCACCAGAACACCGGCAGGATGTTTTCCGCCCCTTCTTCCGGCTGCACAGCCGCGGCCACAGTGGCTCCGGTATGGGCCTGGCCATCAGCCAACGCATTGTGGAAAGCTACGGCGGAAAGATCTGGGTGGATGAAAACAGCAACGGCAGCGGTACAAAAATCTGCTTTACGCTACCTCAGGCTACGGCGGAGGAATCAACGACGAGCAAACCTCAAGCCTACAGAGAGGGCGAGTAACCTATAGTCTAAAAAGCCCGTGGAGCTGCTTCCCCACGGGCCAATAATATCAGGCATACCTTCTATCAGCACCGAATCAGGTTTTCCCCTTATGGGAAAGCCGAACCTTTCGGCGCAAATGATGTAAGCGTCAAGTGGATCATTTACTCTCCTTGTCCCAAAGAGTAAGCGCGTTTCCCATTGATTTCGTACAGGTTTTCAATCTTGATGAAGTTGAGCCCCTCTACTGTCAGGCGGCGCAGCAAGTCAGTGACTTGATCGTAGGTTACCGGCGCGGTGCGCGGCTGCCCGCTGACATCTTGGCCGCCATCCTTGGCGGAAAGGAAACGGCAGCGCCAGTGGTCCGTACAAAAAGTCTCCGGGAAGCCATCGGGGTATACCTTCACGCCCCGGTTGGTGATCATTTTCAGTTTCATGCCGTCCTGAGCAGCAGTACGCTCCAACTCCTTACCCAATACATTTGGGTCGCGGCCCTCCACCGCCCAATCGATAAACACATCCACTCCAGTTAATTTCTTGTTCGCGCTTTTGAAAGGAGATAAACGCACCTCTATAGGCTTGCTGTCTTTTTGCAAGCGTACGGGCTTCAAGCGCTCCGGCAGCTGCCCCAGGCGCTCGATCACGGCATCGGCAAACTGCTGTGTGCCTACTTTGCGGAGGGTGTAAGCTTCGCTGTGCAAATCGCCGGTGTGAATACCGTCTTCCAGGGTTTTGAGCAGCGCGTTTTGAATGGTAGCGGCGATATCGTTTTTGCCCATGTGGGTCAGCATCAGGCAGGCGGCATGGATCAAGCCCGATGGGTTGGCAATGCCCTTGCCTGCAATATCCGGTGCCGAACCGTGAATGGCTTCAAACATGGATATGCTCTTTCCAATGTTCGCCGAGCCTCCCAGGCCTACGGAGCCTGCTATTTGCGCGGTAATGTCAGAGACGATGTCTCCGTAGAGGTTGAGCGTTACGATAACATCGAACTGCTCCGGCCGGTCCGCCAGCAGCGCAGAGCCAATATCAATAATATAGTGGTCGTTCTCCAGTTCGGGATATTCCTTGGCAACTTCATCGAACACTTCGTGGAAGAGGCCATCGGTATGCTTCATGATATTGTCTTTGGACATGCAGGTGACCTTCTTGCGGCCGTGGGTCCTCGCATATTCAAAGGCATAACGGATGACCCGCTCGCAGCCGGGGCGGGACACCAGCTTGAGGCACTGCACCACCTCTGCCGTTTGCTGATGCTCGATGCCGGCGTAGAGGTCCTCTTCGTTTTCCCGCACCACCACCAGGTCCATATCGGGGAAACTGCTCTCTACGTAGGGCGTGTAGGCGCGGCAGGGGCGGACATTTGCGTACAGCCCTAATGTCTTGCGGATGGTGACATTCAGGCTTTTGTAACCACCGCCCTGCGGGGTGGTAATGGGCCCCTTGAGAAACACAGGATTGCGGCGCAGCACCTCCCAGGCTTCCGGAGCAATGCCGGATTGGTGCCCTTCCAGGTACATCTCTTTGCCAATCTTGACTTCCTCGTACTCTAGCCCGGCTCCCGCGGCATTGAGGATTTTCAAGGTAGCGCGCATAATCTCTCTGCCAATTCCGTCGCCGTAGGCAATAGCAATGCTATTTCCATAGGGTTTGTCGGAGCTTTTCTTGCCCTGCGGTTGTGGCTCGGCAAGAATGCTTGGCTCTTGATCGGTCTTTTGTTTGAATGTGTCTTTCATGATGACTTCGGTTAGAATTGTTTTGATTAATAGTCTTACTATCAACAACCGCCCAAAATTCCTGTTCGCACATTTTTCGAAAGTTGCCCGCTAGCTCCGAACAAGATGCAGCCGCCGGCGATTCTTCTTAGTAAAAGTATGAAAAACGCAAAGCAATACAGCGCACTGATAGCAGAAGGCTACAGCGAAAAGGCAGCTGCCCGCATCACCAATACCCCGACTAAGGGGTCGCGCAACAATAACTTACCGATTTAGACTCGTTTTTTTGCAC
>CAYNIT010000035.1:0-25654 GCA_964397205.1 uncultured Phaeodactylibacter sp.
GTTTCCGGTAATGTGCTTGGGCTCTACCGCCCTCTTGAATAATTAGGCACAAAGTCCGGCTTAATTGTAAATTATATGTAAAACGGGAATTATATATTAATTAACTAAGGCGATATTCCTCTGATGTTTTACTCCGCTGGAATAAATATCCGGGTAAACTGTAGGGTGCTGTCTTGTTCGGAACTGATGATGATGCGCTCCTCGCTCAGTTCTACCAATTTGCCCGGCACCCCTTCCGCGCTAAGGCTGATCGCCATTTTTTCCCCATTGGATGTAAGCCTCCAAGTCCCGCTAATGGGAGAGCTGTTGGGCGAGTCCATGATTAGCGTGCCGTCTTCTTTAAAGTCGAAAATGACATTCTGATAAACGCTCATCGCGCCCTCAATGGCTTTGACGCGCACGCTGGGCAAGCCGCGCTCTCGCGCATCTTGAATGATGGCGACGGGGTCGTAGCGCCATTTACCGATGATAATTTGCCTTTCCTCTTCGTTGTTCTGGCAGGCGGCCAGGAAGGATACCAGCAGCGCCAGGCATAGAATCTTTTTCATGGGATGTGCCGTGTTTGCTAAAAATGATGAGCCAAGACCAAGGCTCTGTTTCGTGAACAAATGAAGCGTTTTGATTAAGCATACAAAATTAGCAGGTCGGCGGCAAAGTAGGAAGTTTTCTAAAAACAAAAACAATTAAGAAACAACTTTCCTCAAGCTCTTGCGGTAATCCCTCGGATTGAGCCCCGTTATTTGCTTAAACTGCCGGTTGAAATGCGACAAGTTGTTGAAGCCGCTGTCAAAACTTACGCTGGCAATGGTCTGGGATTCATCGCCCAGCAAGCGGCAGGCGTGAGCAATCCGGAATTCATTGACAAATTGGCTGAAGGTTTTGCGGGTAAGCTTCTTGAAGTAGCGGCAAAAGGCTGGCACCGTCATGCTGACCAGCCTGGCGGCTTTCTCCAGGCTCACCTCTTCCTGGAAGTTTTCCTGCACGTACTTGTATACCGCCTCCATGCGATCCTGGTCCTGGGCATTGACCTCCAGCGCAAACCCGCTGGCGTTCAGCATTTCGTATTCCGTAGACTGTGCCATGTCCTGCAGTATGCCCAGCAGCTCAATGAGCCGGTCAAAGCCATTTTGCCGCAACATCCCCTGCAGCCGCTTCCCAATGTCTTGTTTCAGCTGCCCATTAAAAGACAACCCCTGCCGAGAGCGCTCAAACAACTGCTGAATGGCGCCCATCTCGGGCTTCTTCAAGAACTCATTGCCCAAAAAATCCTCCTTCATCTGCACCACAATCTCCATATGCTCCTCGAACACCTCCTCCGTAAAGCCAAAGTGAGGCAGGTTAGGCCCCAGGAAGATGAGGTCGCCATCTTCAAAGTAAGAGATATGGTCGCCGATGTGGCGCTTGCCCCGCCCGTTAGAAATGTAAACAATTTCGTACTCCGGGTGGAAGTGCCAGTGCGGCCGGTTGCAATCGTGCGCTTCGTCAAATTGCCGAAGGGTGAACGAACTGCCGAATACCGGCTCTATTTTTTCCAGTACAGCTTTCATTTCTTTGCCTTGTATAGTGCTTGCTGGGAAAAGATAACCGGTAGCAATTCTAGTCTGCAGGCTACCGGTGGCGATTTGATTGGCTAGGGCTACGAGGGTTTTCCCCACAGCGGTTGTTTGGTTGAAATCAATTACGTTGGGTATACGTTTTTTTTCGCCGAAAAGTTCACCCACTGTTTATTCCGGCAGCCCGATAACTGGAGGAGCAGCAGAACAAGCCCCCAGCTGTTAATATCGTACAACAAATTGCCAAAATCCAGGGAGAATGCAGGCCTGCCCGCCGCTACTTTTGCACCAGCTAAGTTTCATACACTACCTTTTGTACAAGCAGCGATGGCGTTGGCTCCGAGCGAGCGCCATCGTTCTTTTTTCAAAAACAGGTTTATGATCAAAACACTGAAGACATTCTCCCTGCATTTGCCGAGCCTTGCTGTAGGCCTGACCTTTTTCACCCTGAGCCTGCTGTTCGGCAGTTGGCTGGGCCGTTTGCCGGAAATACAAGCTGCGCTGCAGTTGAGCGAGGGAACGCTGGGGCTCGCCCTGCTCGGCTTGCCGGTAGGCGCACTCTGCCTGATGCCCTTTGCGGGCTGGCTCACCGAGCGGCTGCCGGGCGGCCAGGCGTTGACGCTCTCCACTTTGTTGTTCTGCGGCTTGTTTCCGCTGCCTGCACTGGCGCAGGGGCCCGGCAGCTTGTTCGCCGGCCTGTTCGCCATCGGATTGGCCAATAGCTTTATGAATATCTCCATGAACGCCGCAGCAGCTGCTCTGGAACGCACTTACCAATTGACCATCATGTCCATCTGCCACGGCATGTTCAGCCTGGGCGCTATGGTAGGTGCGGGCAGCTCGGGCTGGATTGCCACGCTAGGCGTGCCTCTGCACACCCACTTAATTGGAGTTGCCTTGCTGATGGTAGGCCTGCATTTGTTCCTGCGCCCGATCGTCGCCCAGTTGCCCGACCCACGCTCCGGCGGCACGTCATTCGCGCTGCCGCCCCGCGCCCTGCTCGGCCTGGCCTTCATCGGTTTCTGCATCATGATCGGCGAAGGGGCAGTGGCCGACTGGGGAGCCATCTTCCTGCGCAAGACCAAAGAGGCCTCTCCCCTGCTGGCCAGCCTGGGTTACGCTGGCTTTTCCTTTGCCATGGCGCTCGGCCGCTTTGCGGGCGACGGTATCCGTTTGCAGATGGGTACCCAACGCCCTATCTTTCTGGGCAGCCTGATCGGAACCGCCGGCCTGCTGCTGGCCATAGCTTCGCCCTGGGCGGGTTTATCTATCCTTGGCTTCACGCTGGTAGGGCTGGGCTTCTCTACGGTAGTGCCGCTGCTGTTCAGCGCAGCGGCCAATACGCCGGGGGTCCCTTCCGGCACGGGCATCGCTGCCATCGCCTCCGCCGGTACGGTGGGCTTCCTGATCGCGCCTCCGCTGATCGGCTTCATCAGCGAAGAGCTGGGGCTGTCGTTTGGGTTGGGCTTCGTAGCGCTTCTGGCACTCTGTGCAGCCTTGGCAAGCCGGTTCCAGAGCAGCTAGCCGGCTGCCGGCTGCCGCCCCCGGGCCATCCGGGGCTTGCCGTGCAGGTCCTCCCGCAGGACAACCTCCTCAAAACCTTGCTGCCTCAGCAGGCCGGGCACTTCGGCAGCGCTGAATTCGTTGAGCTCGAAGTACAGCCAGCCGCCGGGGCGCAGCCGCTGCAGCGCCAGCTCGCCGATTGTTCGGTAGAACAGCAATGCATCCTCAGTTTCGGTAAACAGGGCGAGTTGGGGCTCGTAGCGCAACACGTTTGGGGGGACGACTTTCCGCTCCGAGGGCGGGATATAGGGCGGATTGCTGACGATGAGCCCGTAATCGGGCAGCCTCGCCCAATGCCCCGGCTGGCGAATATCCAATTGATGGAATTTTATTTCCGTATCGTACCGCTTTGCATTTTCCTGCGCCAGCGCGAGGGCATCTGCGCTGACATCCAGCGCATCCACCTGCCACTCGGGCCGCAGCCGCTTCAGCGTAATGGGAATGCAGCCGCTGCCGGTGCCGATATCAAGCAGGCGCAAGGGGGGCGCAGCTGCATGCGCTTCCAGTATCCAGTGGACCAGCTCCTCCGTCTCCTGCCGCGGTATCAGCACCCGTTGATCTACCCGGAATTTCAAGCCATAGAAATCAGCCTGCCCAAGCACGTACTGCACCGGCTCCCAGTTCAGCAAGCGCCGGGTGATGCCTTCCAGTTCCTTCTCCTGCGCCGGCGGCAGCGGGGCGGTATCCCGCAGTGTACGCAGCCCGAAGGCATCCTCAAATACGATACGGGTGATGCTCTGGGCTTCTGCAGTGCCGTAGAGGGGCCGGAGTTGCTCTATGAGTTGCCGGGCAGCTTGTTCTACACTCATTTAGATATTCGGCGGAATGATATTCTTAAAGTGGCCATTCATCTGCGCCCGTTTGCGCAGGTTTTCCATTTCGCGCACCATGGGCAGCATTTTCTCCAGATGCTCGCGCATATAGTCTTGCCGGGCGCTTTCCTCCGGGATGCAGAGGAACTGGTACTCCTGTTGCAGTGAGAAGCCGACATGATGTGCCAACTCGAAGACCCGGAAATCAGCCGGATCCTGGGGCAGAGGTTTGTCGATGCTGAGCAGCGCGAAGAGCTCTTCCACCAATTCCAGGATGCCCATGTTCATGCTTACATCGCCTTGTTCGCTGTTGTATTCCAGGCGGTCTATGTCGGCGCCGGCGTAGAGCTTGTCCGGAGCTTTGCGGAAGAACTGCTTGACTTTAAAGGGGCCCAACCCGCGGGTCTTGATGTCTGACTCCCCGCTGGGATAGCGCTTCTCCACAGAAACCAGTTCCATTTCCGTACCAACTTCCATGACCTTTCCGTCGATGTAAGCCGGAATGCCGAAGGTGATGCCCTCCTCTTCGCATTCTTGGACCAACTGCTGGTAGCGCGGCTCGAAGATGTGCAAATTGAGTGGCTCGCCGGGGAATACGACCAGCTGAAGCGGAAACATAGGAAGCAAATTATTCATGGAATAAGAGTTCGAATTTTTGTAACTTGTAGCTATCTTCAAAATTAGGACTTCAGCTATCCGCTGCTTGCGGGAAGACATCCTGTTGCTATAACAAAAACAACAGCATTTCCGTTGCGGTGTTGCGGGCAGCCACGAAAATTCCAGAAACCAATTCGAATAACCATGACCAAAACAACCTCTGCCTTCACCCTGCTGCTGGTACACGCATTGGCCCTGCTGACCGTACTCTCCTCCTGCGGGGACGAAGAACGCCGGGCCCGCCAAATGCCCGAAAGCGTACAAGCCTACGTCTACGGATACACCTCCGGCACCATCTCCCGTACTGAAAACATTCGGGTGCGCTTTGCCGGCCTCGCTGCTACTGAAGAGGAAATAGGACAGGAGGCCAGCCGCAGCCTGCTGCGCTTTGAACCAGGCCTTAGTGGCAAAGCGATTTGGGAAGACGCCCAGACTCTGCGCTTCGAGCCCGAAAACCCTATGCCCTCCGCCACCGCCTTCATCGCTACCGTAGCTCTTCAGGAAGTATTCCCGAATGTGCCATCGGATGCCCGCTCCTTTGAGTTTGACTTCCGCACCCGAGACCAGTTCCTTGAGCTGCAAGTGCAGGGCCTGCACGCCCCTGACCCTTCTGACCTGAGCCAGCAGGAAGTCAAAGGCCAGGTACAAACCGCCGACTACGCTGAGCCCGCAGCCGTAGAGGCCGCGCTCAGCGCTAAACAGGGCGGACAAGAGCTGCCCCTGCGCTGGCAACACGATGCTGATGGGCTAGAGCACCTATTCTTCGTAGAAAAAGTACAGCGCGGCGAGGAAGCCAGTTCCGTAGAGCTGGCGTGGAACGCCCGGGAGCTCGGCCTTTCCCTGAAAGAATCAACGACCGTTGAAGTACCCGCCTTGGGCGATTTCAAAGTTACCAATGCCCAGGTACAACAGGGGCAAGAACAGTACCTTCGCCTGCACTTCTCCGACCCACTGCTCGAGTCGCAGGACTTCAGCGGGCTGGTCACCATCAGCGACTACTCCGGCCAGCTGCGTTTCCTGGCCGATGGCAACGAGCTGCGGGTTTACCCCGCCGGACGGCTCTCCGGGGAGCGGCGCATCGACATCAATCCGGGCATCAAGAACGTCAACGGCCGCAGCATGCAGAACCCCAGCCGCTGGACCATCGAAATACTCGAAGCCAAACCGGAAGTCCGGCTGGTTGGCAGTGGCGTTATCTTACCGGATTCCGACGGGCTGCTCTTCCCCTTTGAGGCCATCAACCTGAATGCCGTAGAAGTGGAAGTCTTCAAAATATACCACAACAACATCCTGCAGTTCCTGCAGACCAACAGCCTCGATGGATCCCGCAACCTGTATCAGGTGGGCCGGCTCACCCAGCAAACGCGGGTGGACCTGCAGCAGCTGAAGCCAGGGGCCAATACAACCGAATGGACCCGCTACGCCTTACAGCTGGACGAACTAGTAGAGGAGGACCCCAAAGCCATTTACCAGATCCGCATCGGCTTCCGCCCTTTTTATTCTAACTACTTCTGCGGGGAAGATGCCATGGCCAGCCAGGAACAGGAAGCAACAGCCGTACCGGCCTACCACAACGGCACGCAGGAGGAGTTGGAGAGTTTCATGGACGACTGGTACGGCATCGAAGGCCGGTATCCCGGATTCCGCTGGGACCACCGGCAGGACCCCTGCTATCCGGCTTACTACAATTCCGACCGCTTCGTGCGCCGCAACGTCATCGCTTCCAATATCGGGCTGATTGCCAAAAGCGGGGCGGGAGATGAGTGCCTGGTGGTGGTTTCCGATCTGCGTACGGCTCAGCCTCTGAGCGGCGCTACGCTGGAGTTTTACGATTACCAGCAGCAGCTGTTGGCCACTGTTGAATCCGGTGCCAATGGTATGGCCAAAGCCCAGCTGCCACGGGAACCATTTGTAGTGCTGGCAAAAAAAGGAGAAGAGCGGGGCTACCTGCGCCTGCGGGACGGCGATGCCCTCTCGCTCAGCCGTTTCGATGTAAGCGGCGAGGTAGCGCAGCGCGGGCTGAAGGGCTTCCTCTACGGCGAACGCGGTGTGTGGCGGCCCGGTGACGCTGTGTTTCTGAACTTCATCCTGGAAGACAAAATGGCACAGCTGCCGCCCAACTACCCCATCCGCTTTGAACTGCGCGACCCGCGCGGCCAGCTGCAGGAACAACGCACCACCACCGAGAACGACCACTACGTCTACCCGCTCCACTTTGCCACCAAGCGGGATGCGCCGACCGGCATCTGGCAGGCTACTGTAAAAGCCGGAGGAGCTACCTTCCGCAAGAGCCTGCGCATAGAAACCGTGAAGCCCAACCGGATCAAGATGGCGCTCGACTTTGGCAGGGAACGCCTTAGCGCAGCGGACGAACCGCTGACGCCAAGCCTGCAGGCTAACTGGCTGCATGGCGCGCCTGCGGGTGGGCTTCGGGCCAAAGTAGAAGCCGAGCTGAGCGCTGCCGATACCCAATTCGAAGGTTTTGCCGGCTTTGAGTTTGACGATCCGGCCCGAAAAATCAGAGCCGCCTCCCGAACGGTATACGAAGGGCAACTTAATGCCTCCGGGCAAGCACCGCTGCGGTTCCTCCTGGCCAATCAGCAGCAAATGCCAGGACGGCTCAACGCCAACTTTAAAATGCGGGTCTTCGAACGGGGCGGCGACTTCAGCACAAGCAACCGACAACTGCCCTATGACCCCTACGAAAGCTACGCGGGCATCCGCATACCTGAAAACGACTACGGCAGCAAGCGGCTGGAGGTCGGAGAACGCAGCCCCATCCGCTTTGCAGCAGTAAACGCCCGGGGAGAGCAAGTCGCTAACCGCAAGCTCAATGTCGGCTTGTACCGAATAGAGTGGCGCTGGTGGTGGGATCAAGGCCAGGACGAAGTTTCCCGCTACAATACCGGCACCCACTACGGCGCCGAACAGCAAACCGTAGTCACGACCAACGCCAAAGGCGAAGCCGAATGGAACCTGGAGGTCGAGGAATGGGGGCGCTACATGGTGCGGGTCTGCGATACCGAGACCGGGCACTGCTCCGGCGATTTCTTCTACGCCGGCTACCCCTGGTACGGCGATGATCAGGAAGATTACCGGGAAGCTGCCGCCATGCTATCTTTCACCTCCGACAAGCCTGCCTACCAAGTGGGCGAAACCGTAAAGATCCAATTGCCGGACGGCAAAGCCGGGCGCATGCTGCTGAGCATAGAGAGCGGTACAGAGGTAGTGGAATCTTATTGGGTGGAAACAGAGGAAGGCGCCAACACCTTTTCCTTTGAAGCTACTTCCGAAATGTCGCCCACGGCCTACATACACTTGTCCATGATACAACCGCACGCCCAGGTGGAAAATGATCTGCCGATCCGCCTCTACGGTGTCATCCCCCTGAAAGTAGAGGACCCAGACACTCGCCTACAGCCGGTAGCCGATTTGCCCGACGAACTCAAGCCGCGGGAGCCTTTCACCGTAGAGGTATCGGAGCAAGAGGGCGACCCCATGACCTACACCCTTGCGGTGGTAGACGAAGGCCTGCTCGGGCTTACCAATTATGATACGCCCAATCCCTGGGACCACTTCTACGCCCGCGAGGCACTGGGGGTACACACCTGGGATGTCTACGATGATGTACTGGGTGCCTACGGGGGGCAGCTCGGCCGATTGCTCAGCATCGGCGGTGATGCAGCGGTGGTGCCCAAGCGAGACCAGGAAGCCAACCGTTTTGACCCGGTGGTCATGCACCTGGGGCCCTTCCGGCTGAATCAAGGAGCCAAAGCCCGACACCAATTGGAGATGCCCAACTACGTCGGTGCTGTTCGGGTTATGGTAGTCGCTGCTGACGAAGGAGCCTACGGCAGGGCAGAAAAAAGCGTGCCTGTGCGGCAGCCTTTGATGGTGCTGGGCACCCTGCCGCGGGTCTTAAGCCCCGGCGAAGAGCTGCAGCTGCCAGTCAATGTATTTGCCATGGACGCTAAGGTCCGCGATGTGCAAGTAAGTGTGGCGGAATCCAGCGGCTTGGTGGATTTTGAGCGGAGCCGCCAGCCCCTGCGCTTCTCCGGCACCGGCGACCAACTGGCGACTTTCGGAATGAAGGTAAAAGAAGCCACTGGTACCGCCCGCTTCACAATTACCGCTACCGGCGGCGGCGAGCGCGCCAGTCAGGAAATCGCCATTTCCGTACGCAATCCCAACCCATACATTACAGAAGTAACCGAGCAGGAGCTTCAACCCGGCGGCAGCCATCAGTTCAGCTACCAGGCCATCGGTATGGAAGGGACCAATGAAGTGCTGCTGGAGGTTTCTACATTACCGCCCATTGACTTAGGCCGGCGCTTGCAGTACTTGCTGCGCTACCCCTACGGCTGCCTGGAGCAAACCCTTTCCGGCGGATTCCCACAGCTCTACGCCAGCAAGCTGCTGGACCTTACGGAAGAACAGAAGCAGCGCACCGACCGCAACATCCGAGCCACCATCGACCGCCTCAAGCGCTTCCAAACGGGACAAGGCGGGCTGGCCTACTGGCCGGGCCAAGGCAACCCCAATGCCTGGTCGAGCAGCTTCGCGAGCCACTTCTTGCTAGAAGCCAGGGCCCTAGGCTACAGCATCCCGCCCGCTCTGCTAGAACAATTGCTGCAGTACCAGAAAAAGCGCGCCCGCCTCTGGGAAGCCGAGCAAGCCGAAGCTGGATTCTACGGCAACAACCACGCCCTTGACCAGGCCTATCGGCTGTATACCCTGGCTTTGGCCAAACAGCCCGACTTGGCGGCCATGAACCGGCTCCGTGAATACAAAGGTGCCAACATCGCCGCTACATGGCGGCTGGCAGCGGCTTATGCCCTGGCGGGCAAGCCGGAAGTCGCCCGTCAGATCACCGGCGACTTGTCCGTGGAAGTATCGGACTACCAGGAAATGAGTTATACCTATGGCTCAGGCCTGCGGGACAGAGCTATGATTTTGGAGGCCTTGGTTTTGATGGACAAACGAGAGGAAGCCGCGGCGCTGGTCCGCGATTTATCCGAAGCGCTGAGCAGCGGCCGCTGGCTGAGCACGCAAGAAACGAGCTTCTGCTTGTTGGCCATTGGCAAATACGTAGGGGGGAGCGAGATGGAGAAAAAACTGGCTTTCCGGTATACCGAAAACGGGCAAACTGCTAATGTCGGCTCCAACCAGCCGATTATGCAGATAGAATTGGGCAAAGCCTCCGGCAGCGTACAGATCAACAATACCAGCGAGCAGGTGCTGTTCGCCCGCCTCCTACGCAGCGGGCAGCCTGTGGCTGGTGCTGAAACCGCTGCTGCCAACCGCTTGCAGATGGAGATGCGCTACCTGGATGAGCAAGGCCGGGAAATCAGCCCGGATGCCCTGCCACAAGGAACCGACTTCGTTGCAGAAGTCCGAGTCACCCACCCCGGCGGCCGCCTTAAGCCCTACCGGGAACTGGCGCTAAGCCAGATATTCCCTTCCGGATGGGAAATCATCAACAGCCGGATGGACGGCATAAGTATGCCTCAAACGGAAAGTGGCTATACTTACCGCGATATACGGGATGACCGGGTGCACACGTTTTTCGATTTAAAGCCAGGAGAAAGCCGGGCCTACTACCTGCGGCTCAATGCTGCCTACCAAGGGGAGTTTTACTTGCCGGCCACCTCCTGTGAAGCCATGTACGACCATTCGGTGAACGCCCGCACTCAGGGTAAATGGGTGGAAGTCATCCGCCCGCGGGAATCGTAGGCGCAAGAGGGCTGACTAGCGTTGGGTGTTAAGGGGGCACCTCTAGCTGACCTTCATCCTCCGTACGAATCGGGAGAGCAAACCGGGGAAGAACCGCTTGAGGTAGATGCCCATGATTTCGCGGCCGCCGATGTAGGCTTCCTCTTGTTTTCGGCGGATCACCCGCAGGGCTTTTTGAGCGAAAGCGCTCGGTGCCAACCCCTCTTGGGTGCTTTGCGCCATCTGCTTATTCTTGCTGCCGTCTCCGGTAAGGGCATTAATGCTTACATTTGTGTGCACATAGCCTGGGCAGATGATGGTAACCGCGATATTATCGCTGTGTACCTCTGCACGCAGGCAATCAAAGAAGCCGTGCAAGGCGTGCTTGGAAGCGGCGTAGGCAGATCGGCGAGGCGTTCCGATTTTGCCCATGACGCTGCTGATGAGCACGATTTGCCCTTGCTTTTTCCGGTGCATATAAGGCAGTACCGCTTTGGTGAGCGCGACGGTGCCGATGAAATTGACATCCATTATTTTCCGGTCTACCGACAAATCGGTTTCTTTGACCAAAGAACGTTGGGAGATGCCGGCGTTATTGACCAAAATATCAATTTTGCCGAAGTGGTTCATCGCCCGGGCAGCTAGCCCCGACAGTTCATCGAAGCGGGTGACATCCATGGGGAGGATCAGAGTTCGGACTTGCCGGGGGCAATTTTGTTGCACCCGTTGCAGTTCTTGCTCGTTGCGGGCGGAGAGGATCAGCTCAGCTCCCTGTTCTGCGAATGCATAAGCCATGTGCTCGCCGATGCCGGAGGAAGCCCCGGTGATCCAAATGACCTTATCTTTAAAGTGCATGAGTGTTTTTATGCAAAGGAAGTAAAAAAAGAGAACATCCATGAAGGCCGTCTACTTTGTGAGGCATGCCAAATCAAGTTGGGAAGACAGCCGGCTGAAAGACTTTGACCGGCCGCTGAACAAGCGCGGATTCCGCGATGCTCCTTTTATGGGTAAGTTGGTGCACGCCAAGGGGGCCAAGCCCGACCGCCTCATCAGCAGCCCGGCGGTCCGGGCGCTGACTACCGCCCGTTTTTTTGCCGAAGCCATGGCCATAGAAGAGGCAGCGCTCCAATTGGAACAGAGCATATACGAGGCGTTCGCGGATGAGCTGATGCGCATCGTGCAAAGCTTGAACAACGAATGGCAAGAAGTCATGCTATTCGGCCACAACCCCAGCCTGACTACCCTCGCGAACCGTTTTTCGGCATCCCCCATAAGCAATGTGCCGACTTGTGGTGTTTTCCGGGTAGAAGCGGAAGTGGACGACTGGAAAGCCTTTACTGCCTCCACAGCTTCGCTGACTGAATTCCATTATCCAAAACAATACTTTTCCTGATGAAAGAAATTCTCGCTCCCCTGCTGATGGCTACTGCTTTACTGCTATTCGGCAGTGCTTGCGGCAGCGAGCCCGAAGACTTGCAAATCCCGGAGGAAAAGCTGGTGAAGGTCCTGGCGGACATCCATATTGCTGAGGCTGCCGCTCAGCAATTGCGCGGGCAGACTAAGGACAGTGTCCTGCAAGTTTACTACCAGCAGGTCTGCGAAATGCACGGCCTGGAAAAAGCAACTTTGGAAAAAACCATGGAAGGCCTGCGGCGCCAACCCGAACGCTTGCAGGCGCTCTACGAACGCACTATGGAACGAATGGAGCGAATCGCCGCCGAGGACCAATAACTTAACATAGACTTAATGCTGCGCCCCAAGGCGAGGTAGAACTATGGTTTAACTTTACAGCTTGTTAACACTGCCCGCTGTACGCAAGGCAAAATGAGTTGGCTACACTAACTTATCATAAATGGAACCCGTCAAAATTCTCGTAGTAGACGATGAGCCGGATATCCTGGATTTCCTGCGGTATAATCTGGTCAAAGAAGGGTACGAAGTTGCTACGGCCTCTAATGGCAAAGATGGCATAAGGGAGGCCGAAAGGATGCGCCCGCAGTTGATCATCCTAGACATTATGATGCCCAAAATGGACGGCGTGGAAGTCTGCCGGCAGCTGCGCAACAAACCAGGCTTCGAGCGTACCATCATCACCTTCCTGACAGCGCGGGAAGAAGACTATTCCCAAATCGCCGCCCTTGATGTCGGGGGCGATGACTATATCACCAAGCCCATACGGCCGCGGGTCTTCATCAGCCGCATCAAAGCGCTGCTGCGCCGCTACGAACGCCGGGAAGATGAGCAAATAGAAGAACCCCTTACCGTGGGGGATCTCATCATCGACCGGGACCGCGTCAGCGTCACCAAAGGGGACGAGATCATTGAATTGGCCAAAAAAGAATTTGAGCTGCTTTACCTACTGGTTTCCAAACCCGGCAAGGTCTTTTCCCGGGAAGAAATTTTCAACAAGGTTTGGGGCACTGATGTCATCGTAGGCAACCGAACCATTGACGTCCACATTCGCAAGCTCCGCGAAAAGATCGGAGACCATTACATCAAAACCATCAAAGGGATCGGCTACAAGTTCGAATTCTGACCGTCCCAATCTGCTTTTTACTTAATCGCACTTCCATGCGTTTGCGAAGTGTGCCGGAAAGTTTTTCTATATGATAAAAAACCCAACCCCTCAGCAAATTGCCCGCCTTGTTGCGCTGTATATCACCTTGGGCGCCATCGGCAGCTGGCTGATTATCGAGGGGCTACGCATCTACCTGGACCTACCCTGGCTGGCTTCGCTGTTGCTCATGCTTCTGGGCATATTTTTTGTGGCTTACCTGACCAATATCTTCTACTTGCGCAAGTATATCTACCGCAAAATCAAACTCATCTATAAGACTATCCACAAACACAAAGTCTCCCCTCAGGAAAAAACCAAGTCCATAGATGTCCGCTCCAACATCATTGATGAAATGGAGAAACAAGTGACCGAATGGGCGGAAGAACAAGAGGAAGAACTCAAGAAGTACAAAGCCTGGGCGGAGTACCGGCGTAATTTCGTCGGCGACATTTCCCACGAGCTGAAAACCCCTGTTTTCAACATTCAGGGCTATCTGCACACACTGCTGGATGGCGCACTGGAGGACCCCAGCGTTAACCATGTCTTCCTCCGCAAAGCAGCCACCAACCTGGAGCGCTTGCATACTATTGTGGAGGACCTGGAGGCCATATCCCGTTTAGAGTCCGGCGAGCTCATCCTAGAAATCCAAACCTTTGATATAAGAGAACTGGTTTCGGAGGTCTTTGAAGACCTGGAAATCAAAGCCGCTTCCCGCAATATCACCCTGGAATTTAAGGAGGGAGCCTCCCAAAATTTCAAAGTGCAGGCGGACCGGGAAAGTATCCGTCAGGTATTGACCAATCTGATCGGCAATTCCATCAAATACGGCAAAGACAACGGGCGGACCCGCATCGGATTCTACGATATGGATAAAAACATTCTGATTGAAGTGGCAGACAATGGCTTGGGCATCCCCCGTAAGCACATCAACCATGTGTTTGACCGCTTTTACCGGGTAGACAAGAGCCGGTCGCGTTCCCGGGGCGGCTCCGGGCTTGGCCTTTCCATAGTCAAGCATACGATCGAAGCGCACAAACAGACCATTAACGTGCGTAGTACGCCCGGTTTGGGATCAACCTTTGGGTTTACCCTTCAGAAAGGAAATTGAAAGGCAACTCTATCGCTGCTGCTTGCGAAAGCCTATGGTTGGTTTGTTGAATATAAAACTGTCCTTGTCCATCTTCAGGGAGGCAACATCCGATTCGTTCAGTAAATTGTGTGGCGTATTAACGCGCTCTTCAGGAGACAGGGCGGCCAATCTAAGGTTGTGTTTCTTTATGGCTTCATCCACCACATTGCGGACCGTGCGGGCATTGCCGAAGTACTTGTCACGGAATTCATACAGGAAAGCCAGGTAATCACGCAGGTGTTCCTCCGCTTTGGGCGAGGGCAGCAGATTTTCTTCGTTCAGCATCTTCAGCGCAATTTGGTGCAGCTCCTTCGGGCTGTAATCTTCAAACCGCAGCATTTTATCAAAACGGGAATTGAGGCCGGGGTTAGCCTTCAGGAAAGCCTCCATATTGTCTGGGTATCCCGCCACAAAGACGAAAAAGCGGCCGCGGTGGTCTTCCATACGCTTGAGCAGGGTCTGTACCGCCTCGTCGCCAAAATCGCCGTTGTTGCTGTGCATAGACAGGGAGTAGGCTTCGTCGATGAAGAGTATGCCGCCCATAGCCTCCTCCACCCGCTCAGCGGTTTTAATAGCGGTCTGCCCCACATGCCCCGCCACCAGGCCCTGACGGTCGGTCTCTACCATATGCCCGCGTTCCAGCACGCCGAGCGATTTATATATGTTGGTCAGGATACGGGCTACAGTAGTTTTGCCAGTACCAGGGTTGCCGATGAAGGCTGTATGCAGGAAGAAGCTGTTGAGCACGTCTCGTTCGGATTCCCGGTAAAATCGGACCAGTCGCACGAGCTCGTTGATCTGCTCTTTCACATTTTCCATACCGATAAGGCGGTTTAGCTCATCCAGTGAGTCCTGCAGCAACTGCTCATCAATCGGTATATTGGGCATTTCGACCCGCGGTTTGATTTCAATTTTGGAGACGTCTGGATACTCCACCCGCGCCAGCGTGGCTTTTTCCAGGGAACGGGGTTCCTCTCTGGACATTACCCGTAGCCCCAAATTAATTTTCGACTTTTCAATGATATCGTACACAAAGCGGGCATTTCCAAAGGAACGATCCCGGGTCCGGTAGGCGTTAACTATGATTTCATCCACTTTCTCTTTCGCTTCGGGGGTAAGGGCAACGCCTTTCTCCCGGCAGGCAAATCCAGCAATTTTGGAGAGCTCCTGCGGCAGATAATCCGGAAACTCGAAGTAAAGTTTAAACCGGGATTTCAGGCCGGGGTTGGAGTCCAGGAAGTGCTTCATCTCCTTGGGGTAGCCAGCAACGATAACGGCGAAGTCTTTAGTGCCGTTAGACATCTCCTTGACCAATATCTCTATGACCTCGCGGCCGAAGTCTTTGCTGTCATCATTGGAACGCGCCAGCGCATAAGCCTCATCGATAAACAACACGCCACCCCGGGCTTTCTCAATGGCTTCCTTCACCTTAGGGGCAGTTTGTCCGATGTATTCTCCCACCAAATCTACCCGGTCTACCTCGTGCACATGCCCCTTCTGCAGCAAACCCATTTTTTTGTACAGCAAGCCCATCATTTTGGCAACTGTGGTCTTTCCAGTGCCCGGGTTGCCAATGAAAACGGAATGCACATTGATCTCATCCTTTTCAGCAAACCCCCGCTCCTTTCGCAACTGCAAAAACTGAATGTACTTGGCATGATCAAGTACCTGCTTTTTGATGTGCTTCAGGCCGATCAGGTTATCGAGCTTGGCCATGACCTCTTCGAAGCTCTGATTAAAGGTATCATCCGGGCGCAGAACCACTGGAGATTGGTGGTCTGGCAGCATAACGCTGGAAAAGCCTTCCTCAAACTCCTCCCCTACCACAAAGGGCACTACCGCCAGCAATCTGTCCATGAATATCAGCTCAGCGGTGTAACGGTCGCGCCTCCAGGAGCCCTTCACATTAGACCCCCAGCCGGCAGTGATGCGGATTAGCTCATCCCGCTTGTCGATACGCTGCAGACGGACCACCTGCCCCTTTAATTCCCGGGCATCATTGTAAAATTTAGTGAACAGCTCGCAGTGCCAGGGCTTGGTATCGTGTAGGTTGCGCAGGGTTATCTCCACGTAGATATACCGGGTTTCCTCGCTGCTGAAGGCGCGGTAGTACAAACGTTCGTCTTCAATGACATCATCGTAGGGGCCTTCGTACAGTTTAAGGGATTGCACCTCCAGGTAGGGGTTATCATCCGTACTAGCCTCCCGTCCCGCATCTTCCACATAGAAATACTTGGTCGCTACTTTTTCCCCTTCTATCCAGGCTTCCCAATAGTAAGTGCCCTTTTTCCAGAAAGCCCCCTCGTTCTTATTGCCCCACCCCTCCCGGATGTACATGACGTTGTCGTACTTGCTCACTTTACGGCGAAAGGGAAGGGAACAAAGCAGCTTCGGTGCTTTCTTCATCGCATAGCACTTAAGTTCCACCTCCACTTCCCAGTCTTCCTGATCGAAGAGTTTATTGAAAAAAGAAAGCTCTGCGTAGACATAAGTCGTCTCATACCGGTCAAATACCTGACGGTACTTCTTCTTATTATCCGCCAGCCATTCCGTTGAAGCGTAAACTTTCAGTTCCCGGAATTTGAAGTGCTTTGATGTCGGGTTGAGGTACTCCTCTGCCATTAAAGGTTTAGTCTTAGTCTAAAAATCTACTAAATATAGGCAAATCGGTCTCTTTTAAGGAAGTTTTTTGTGGGGTTTTTCACAAAGCCCGCATTTTACGTGCCGGCAAGCATATCTAAGGAGGAGCGCCCTCAGCGGGCGGTTTAAGTTAAGCGAGGGTACCAAACAGAAAAAGAGCCCCGCCGGCTTGCAGCGGGACTCCTTCCTAAACATCTATCTAAAAATAAAAACCTTATTGTTACAGCACTTGCTGCTTCTTACTTCACCACTACAAAACGCTGCGTGATGATGCCCAGGTTAGTCACCAGATTGTAGGTGTACAACCCAGCTGGCAGTTGAGCCGCATCGATATTGCGCGTGTGCTCGCCAGCCGGCTGAACGCCTATGGCGCTGGAGCGGATGAGCTTGCCGTCGCGGTCGCGGATTTCTTCTACCATATTCAGCGACTCGGTGATGGTGAACTGTGCCTGGGCTGTTTCCCGTACCGGGTTAGGCGCTACCTGGAAGGCAGAGAACTTCTCGCCTACCTCGTTGGTGCTTACCACCTCGGATAGTGGGAACGTAGTGCCATCTGGCAAAGCAACCCACACACCAAAGGCTTCATCGCCCATATCTTCGGCGAACAGGCCGGAAGCAAATACGGTGGCTGCTCCGCCTTCAAGGCCGGAAAGATCAGCATCGTAGGCTTTTACGATAGTTTCGTTGTCATCGCCTGGTGTTACGTTAAGCTGGTATGCTGCTGCGGGTACGTTGATGTAACCCTGGTAGTCTCCGTAGGAAGCATCGTCGTACAAGATACTGCCGTCTGCATCCACCAGTACATCAACCGTAGGAGCATCCGGAGAGCCGTGGTAAAACAGCAGGTCTACGCCGTCGCCGGCTGCTCCGGTTTGCGCCATGTCAAAGATGTCAAGGCCAAAGGGTGCATCCATATCCCCAACGATACCCGTAGCGGTAACGATGTACTTCGTACCGTCTTCAAAACGTACATCCTCGAAGGTAGCAATGGCATCAGCCGAAGAAGAACTGTTGCCCGGCGCTACATCCAGGTCGAGATCAACGCGGGTCGGGAGATCGAGGAAAGGCGTTGCCGTGCGGAAGGCAAAGTCCGGCAGCAATTCTACATCGTTGGCGTAAATGTCAACGGTAGGGGAAGGCGAATTGTGAATTACCTGTACCTGAGCTACCGGAATCGCTCTTACGGTGCCATCGATCAGTGGAGAGAAGAGCAGCAGGTCGAAGTCGGGATCACCCGCCAGCAAGCCGGAAGCTACTGCTACGGCGCTGAACCCTTCCAGGTCCGCCGGAACCTCCGTTTCAAAGGTCGCTACCAGGTCTTCGCTACCTTCCGGGTAGACTTCCAAGTAGTAAGTATCAGAACCAATGGGCAGGGTAGTAGAGAACTCCCCGTAATTCAGCCCTTCAATCAGATCTGCCCCCTGTTCACGCGCCACGATATCCACGGCCGGAGCATCCTGAGAGCCATGGAAAGCCGTAAGCTCTACAGCATCTTGGGTTTCGGAGAACAAATTGGTAGAGCTGTTCACCACTAGTTCAAATGGCGTTTCGGCATCGCCCGGAATACCGTTGGCAATGATGACATGGTAACGGCCGTCCTCCAGTACAGGCTCCTGATCCGCAAAGAAAAGAATGTCATCTGGTACTTGGCTGTCTGCAGGGGCAATGCCAACTGGAAGTGCGATGCGTGTCGGCAGGACAATCAAGCCAGTGGATGCCTGGTAGCTGAGGTTATCAGCAAATGGGAATACGTTCGCAAACCACAAGTCAATTGTAGAAGCCACATCAGCCGGAGAGTTATGAATAATGTTCACCAGCGCAACCGGCAGGAAAGACTCTACGGTGCCATCCGGCAGCACCAGCAGCAGGTCAAAAGTAGGGTCATCTTCTCCGCCGCCTACAATACCGGAGGCAATCAGTACACCGGCACTGCCAGCAAAATCGCCTAAGCCGGCGTTAAAAGTAGCTACTACATCATTCGGGCCGCCACCCTGTGGGCGCACTTCGAAGCTGAATACTTCTGGAGCCAAAGGCAGGTAGTCGGCAGTGAAGTTGTTGTATGCCAAATCTGAGATGATGGGCGCTGCACCGAAGTCATTGATGCTTACGTTGGGCGCACCCGGAGAGCCATGGAAGGCTACCACCTGCACTTCATCCATCTCGGTGCTAGATTCCTGCGCGCCGGCTCGTACAGCCAGGTTGAAAGGAGAGTCCGTATCACCGACGATGCCGTTCGCGATCACAGTGTACGATTCGCCATTATCAAAAGTCACGTCAAAGTTGGCGATGGCGTCATCCGCAGAGCTGCTGTTGCCAGGAGCTACTGCTATATCGATGGTAGTGCCAGCTGGCAGCGTCTGAAATGGAGTAGCGGTGCGGAACTCGAAGTCATCCTCCAGCAGCGTTCCGTTAGCGTAAAGGTCTACGGTTCCACTCGGCGAGTTGTGGATGATCTGAACGCGGGCCACCTCCGTGGCGGGCAGTTCTACTACTGTGCCGTCGGGCAGAGCGGCAAACAAGCCGAAGCCAGGATCCTGCCCCAAAAAGCCAGATGCAAAAACCGTAGTTGCTAAGTCAGCCAGGCCACTGAGGTCTGCCTCAAAAGTAGCCACGATATCCGGGTTGCCGGCGGCGCGTACGTCAATGTAGTACAAGCCAGGTGCGGCATTTACATAGGAAGAATACGCTCCGAATGGCAGGTCCGTGATGATATTGCCGAATGTCCGGATGCCAATGTCAACGTTCGGCGCATCGGGCGAGCCGTGCAAAACTGCAAAGGACACCTCTCCAGCGTTGGTAGCGCTTTCCTGAGCCGTAGCGTTGATTTGCAATTCGAAGGGCGTATTCATATCTCCTACGACACCACCCGCGGTAGCTACGTAGGTTTCGCCATTGACCAGCGTGACTGGGAAGTTGGCCAGCGTATCGTCTACGGATTCGCTGTCGCCGGCGGCGATGCCGATGTTCAGCTCTACGCCTGCCGGAACGGTGAGGAACTCCGTAGCTTTACGGAACTCAAAGTCCTGCAGCAGTGTATCGCCATTTACATAAACGTCAACCGTGGGGGAAGGCGAGTTGTGGATCACCTGCAAGCGGGCCACTTCGGTGGCGGGCAGTTCTACTACCGCGCCGTCGGGCAGAGCGGCAAACAAGCCGAAGGCAGGATCCTCTCCCAGGAAGCCAGAGGCAAAGACAGTAGCTGCCTGATCTGCCAGCCCACTGAGGTCTGCTTCGAAAGTAGCCACGATATCTGGGTTGCCCGCTGCGCGCACATCCACGTAATACAAGCCAGGAGCTACATCCAGATAGCCGGAGTACTCACCAAATTCCAGGTCGGTGATAACATTGCCCACGGTACGGATGCCGATGTCCACATTGGGCGCGTCGGGTGAACCGTGCAGCGCCGCGAAAGACACCTCTCCAGCATTGGTGGCGCTTTCCTGAGCCGTAGCGTTGATTTGCAATTCGAAGGGCGTATTCATGTCTCCTACGACACCACCCGCGGTAGCTACGTAGGTTTCGCCATTGACCAGCGTGACTGGGAAGTTGGCCAGCGTATCGTCTACGGATTCGCTGTCGCCGGCGGCGATGCCGATGTTCAGCTCTACGCCTGCCGGAACGGTGAGGAACTCCGTAGCTTTACGGAACTCAAAGTCCTGCAGCAGTGTATCGCCATTTACATAAACGTCAACCGTGGGGGAAGGCGAGTTGTGGATCACCTGCAAGCGAGCCACTTCGGTGGCGGGCAGTTCTACTACCACGCCGTCGGGCAGAGCGGCAAACAAGCCGAATTCCGGAGTGCTGTTCAGCAAGCCGGAAGCGAATACCGTAGCAGCACCTCCGCCGAGCCCCTGCAGGTCCGCCTCGAAAGTTGAAACTATAGTAGGGTTGCCTGCGGGCCGTACATCAAGGTAATACACATCCGGCTCAACGGACAGGTAGCTGTCAGTGAAATTGCCATAGGCCAAATCTTCTACCAGCGTACCTACCGTGCGGGCATCTACATCAACCGGCGGAGCATCGGTCGAACCATGGTAGACGTTGAGGTCCACCATACCCGCCATAGCAGCGGACTGCTGAGCGCCGGCATTGACCGCCAAATTGAAAGGTCTTTGCATGTCGCCTAGGATACCAGTAGCGATAACCGTGTAATTTTCATCTGCTTCTAGCTGGCCGAGGTTAAAAGTTCCGACAGCATCATCTACAGAGTTACTGGGGCTGGGAGCAACGGCCACCTCGATGTCTACCCCAGCGGATACAGGCAAGAAGGCGGTCGCCTGCCGGAATTCTACTCCTGTCAGAGGAGCAAGCAGGTCGCCGTTGACGTAAATATCTACAGTTGGTCCAGTGTTTGTCCCCGGTGTTGGGGAATTGTGTATGATCTGGACGTTGGCATCTTGTGCCCAGCCCGCCACAGAAAAGGCGAGCGCCATGATCAAAATGTACAATCTTCTCATGAACTTATTTTTGTTGTTTAGGAAATGGTTTCAATAAAATCATAACAGAGAGATTTCCAATGTGTTTCTAATTCACCTCGCAAGCTTGTCCATAAAAAGGCATTTTGATTACTAGTTGTCATTTTGGAGCTTCTTGCCAATCCAGCGAGAATATTTATCTTTATCCAAACTATCAGCATGGCGAGCGTAAATCTTCAGGTGCCGACCCTTGTCAGCAACCTTCACATTGAAGAAAAAGAGCACTATGTTTTGCGAGCGCTGTTTACAGCTTACCCAACCGCAGTGAACCAGCGCTACGAGCAGGCGGTCAGCCATTACAAAAAGGAAATCCGCCAGCTCTTCAAAGGGTACAATCTCAAGCGGGAGGAGGCGGAGCAACTGCTGTGGTTCTTGTTCAACCCTGAGATCAAGTATCACCAATTTCATTTCCAGTTTCACCTGCACCGGCAGTTCATCTCGGGGCGGTTTGCTGCTGCCTCCTTCCGGCTGAAGGGGCACACCTTTGTGTGCCTGCCGCAGCTGGATAATTTCATGTTCTTACAGGAAGAACGGGCCGGCAACAGCCTGGAGCAGTCTTGCCGCCGGGTGGTTAAGTCTCTATTGGAGGAGTACCAGAAGCAGGAGCAGGGAGCATTTGATGCCAACCGGTTTCAAGCCAGCGAGAAGTCATTTGTCACCACCATTGAGACAATTGTAAATGTGGGGCACGAGCCTTTTGCCTTCGATGCCCCTGCCAACAACTGGTTTTTCAGCACCCTGATGGCGGACACTACCTTCGACGGCGCCGCCGAGGTGGAGATAGCAGGGGAAGATTTAAACGCTCGCTACCCTTCGGAACTCGACCGCGCCTACCACCGGGAGGAAATGGTGAGCCAGCTCTACCAACTGCTTTTTCACCCTGTCAACAGCCCCATAGCGCTCATCGGGCCGAAAGGGGTTGGCAAACACGCGCTGCTCCAAGAAGTTATCTGGCGGTACGAATCAGCATACTACGGCGCCGTCAAGGGGCGCAAGCAGCACATCTGGAAATTAGACCCTACCCGGGTCATTGCGGGCATGAGCGTAGTAGGCATGTGGCAAAAGCGCATGGAAGCCATCATTGCTTATCTGCGCAAGCCCTCCGATACCGAAAAGAGCAGCGACATGCTTATGGTAGACAATCCGGTGGCGCTGCTCCGGATCGGAAAATCTGCCCAAAACAACATGACCCTTGCCGACCTGCTGCGGCCCTATCTGGAAAAGCGGCAGTTGCAGTTGCTGGTGCTGGCGCGCCCGGAGGAATGGAAAGCCATGCAGGAGAAAGACCGCCGCTTCAGCAGCTTGTTCCGCCTTATTCGGCTACAGCCGCCCGACATCGACCTTGCCATCAAGATCATACTGGAAAAACGCCGCAAGCTGGAGCGGGAAAACGATACCATCATCAAAGTACAGGCCATTCAGCAGCTGTTGGATCTGCAGCGCAATTACCTCCGCAGCCAACCATTGCCCGGCAGCGTGCTGCGCTTGCTGGAACAACTGGCGGTAAAACACCGAAGCGGCACTGTGGATGCCCCCGAAGTGCGGGAGGCGTTTAAAGCCTTCAGCGGGCTGCAGGAGCAAATTTTCGATGCGCCACCTGCTGAGACGGAGGATGCCATAGCCGAGCAAATTGGGCAGGAACTGGTGGGGCAGCCGGAGGCCGTGCAGGCGCTGGCCAACGTAGTGCACCTGCTGAAGGCCAAGCTGACTGACCCCGGGCGCCCCCTGTCCTCCTTCTTGTTTGTAGGGCCTACAGGCGTTGGCAAAACCCAAGCCGCCAAGGTGCTGTGCCGTCATCTGATGGGAGACGAAGACCAGCTGCTGCGCTTTGATATGAACGAGTACATCGACAGCAGCAGCGTCAGCCGGCTGATTGGGGATGACTTCAGTCCGGAGGGGCAGCTTACCGGCGCGGTGCGGTACCGCCCCTTTGGCATACTGCTGCTGGATGAAATAGAAAAGGCGCATCCGCTGGTACATGATCTGCTGCTGCAACTGCTGGACGATGGCCGGCTGACGGACAGCCTGGGCCGCACCATCGACTTTACCAACACCATCATCATCATGACTTCTAATGTTGGGGCCAGGGAGGCCAACAGCAGCTTGGGCTTTCAGCCAGCAGAGGAGGGACAGCCTCAAGCTTACCGCCGCGCTATGGAGCAATTCTTTCGGCCCGAGTTCCTCAACCGGATCGATCAGACGGTGGTGTTTCACGCGCTGCAGCCCGAGCACATCCTTGCCATCGCCCGGCTGCAGATCAAAGAGTTGCTGCAGCGCGACGGCTTTGTCCGCCGGGCTACCATTCTCAACATCTCCCAAGCCGCCCTGGAGTGGGTAGCGCAGCGCGGATTCGATGCCCGCATGGGCGGGCGTGCCTTGAAGCGCCAAATCGAAAAGGACCTCACGGCTCTTTCAGCAGAACAGCTGCTGGATACCCATACCGACCGCCCCATCTTGCTGGATATTTTTCTGAGATCCGGAGCGCTCCGGCCTCGCATCCGCCCTATGGAGTTCGTGCAGCCGCTTAGTGAAGGCTGGCTGCCGGAGATGCCGGATGAAACCAAGGGCAAATGGTTTTATGTGCAGTTGCTTCGGGTACTGGAGAACATCAAAGAAGCCCTCGACCAGTACGAAGCACAGGAAGAGGCGCAGGATACGCCCCTCGTGTTCAGCGATGCCGCCCCAGACAGGCAGCTCGGTTGGGAATACTACCATTACAAAGCAAAAGTGGAAGAGGAAAAGGAAGCAATACGCAACATCAGCCTGGGTTTTCGGGACCGCTACTACAAGATTGGGCCAGCCATCCCCTACCGGCTGAAAGCCGTAGACTTGGTAGCCCGCTCGGACATTTCCACCAAGGGGGTGCGGGAAAACATCAAAGACAAGCTTTTCCAGCAGGAAGGGCTCACGGAAATCAGTGATGCCTACCAGTACGCCAATGTGCAGTTCGACAGCCTTAAGACAGAGTTCATCAATTACTTTCTGAAGGTAGCCTTCCTGCAGCTGCAGCTGGAAGGCTTAGAAAAACAAGGGCAACAAACCGCCCGCATTCAGATAAGCTCCCTCATTGCCGGCTTGGGAGAGGAGGCGGCAGCATTTCTTATAGAACAATACCAAGGGCTGCTACAGTTGTTGGACCTGTCTCACCAAGCCTACCCGGAAGAGCAGTACATTGAGGTGAAAGCTTATGGCATTCGAGAGCTGCTGCAGGGAGAGGCGGGCATCCATCTGTTCTATTCCGCCCATCGCAACCCGTTGCCTATCCGGGTTCAGCTGAATACTGGCGCGGGGGAGGCCAGCGATTTGGAAGCTCTGCGCGTTGTTCGGATTTACAACAACTGGCAGACGCTGACGGACCTGCGGACGGGTTTCTCCAATGCCATGAACATGACCTCGAGCGAGTTTGCGCTTCTGGTTTACGCCGGTATTGAGCCCGAGCAGCGGGCGGCTCTCAACCCATTTTAGAGGCAGCCTCCTTACGGATAGCTAAGAGCGCCTGTTCCACCACCAGCGCTTCGCGCTCTTCCACCAGAGCCACGAGCCTATCCGCCAGGGCTTTACCTGCTGCTTGCTGATCTACTTCCTGCGCCGCCAGAGCGATTAGGTTGACGGATTCTTCGCGGGCCAGCTTGATGATTTCCCAAAGCTGGGTGGAGACGTATACCTGCTGCGTGATGTTGTGTTCGTATTCCTGCTGCAGGGCCAGCAACAAAGCCAGGCGCAGCTCTCCGGCGCTCATGCCTTCTTTGCGGGTGCGCAACAGCAGGTTGGGTATGGTAATGCGTTCGCAGAACATAGAAAACCGCTCGTAGGCTTGCAGTTTTAGGGGTAGCGAAGATTGGCGTTGTTCCCGTTGCAGCTTGATGCGCTCCTGCTCCGTCTGCTGGTCCAGATAGGTTTTGAGCACAAAATAGGCGGCCAGGAAGGTCAGCAAGCCCGGAATGGTCAACTTCAACAACTCAAGAAAGAAGCTCATAGCACGCTCAGGTTTTGCCAGCAAATGTAGTGTATAATTCTCAGAGGAGTACCCGCGGCAAAAGAAAACCAAAGCCGGTGGGTGTGTGTTGTTTGGTAAAATATCTGGCAACCCTTAGATTTGCCTGTCCCAGCAATTGCTGACCAAATACCTACGAAAGTATGAGCGAATCCACCACAACCGTTAAGAAAGAGGCTCCCATCACGCTTACCGAGGGAGCTGTCAAAGCCCTGCAACGCATACAGCAGGAACAGGGTATTAGCGAAGAGCACGGCCTGCGCATCGGCGTAAAAGGCGGCGGATGCTCTGGCTTTTCCTATATGCTTGGATTTGATGCTGCCAAGGAGGATGATGAAGTGTACGAAGTATCCGGCATCAAAGTACTGATGCAGAAGTCCCACGGCATTTATCTCCTGGGCATGGAGATCGATTGGGAAGAGGGGCTGAATAACCGCGGTTTTTCCTTCAACAACCCTAATGCGACGGACACCTGCGGTTGCGGCACTTCCTTCTCCGCCTAATTCTGAGCAGCTTAATTTTTTATGGATAAAGACTGTAAGCCGGGCTTTTTCGGGTCCTG
>CAYNIT010000036.1:0-25633 GCA_964397205.1 uncultured Phaeodactylibacter sp.
GCCTCAGGCGCGGCCGCCCTCGTCGATGTCGCCGTCTCCGTTATCGTCGCCGTCGCCATTACCAGTGGAGCTGGCTACGAAATGCCCGGCATTGCCGGAAGTGGCCATTAGGGTCCAAGTGCCGAAACCGCTGCCGTCGTTGTCGCCGCTCTGCCAGCCATTATCGTAGGTGCTGTCGGCGGCATTGGAAGCAGCACAGCTTTCGGGCCGGGTATCGAAGGCGGTGATCAGGCTGATGGCACCCACCTGATAGCTGGAGCTGCTGTGGGTCGTACTGATGTTGAACGCGCCGCCCTTGCTCGTAGGGCGCTGCGGGTTAAAGGTGAAATCAGTGCCACTCGCAGCGAAGTCGACCGAGGCTATTACCTCTGTGGTTCCTGTACTTTGGTCAAATACCAGCAGCTCGAAGCTATCCCCGTTGAGCAGGCCGCCTTTGGCTTCAGAAGCATTGCCGCCGCCCAGCACTTCAATGATCATATCATGCACGCCGTCCCAAGCAAAGCTTTGCCCGACGCGGCCGAGGCCTACTGCATCGCCACCGCCGACGGGGCGTACGGCAATTTGGTCACCGGGCTCAATCGGCGCGCCGTTGACAATCAGATTAGCAGCATCGGCAGCGCGCAGGGCCAGAAAGTGCAGCTTGGCCCCTTCGTAGCTGCCCAGCGTGAAGGCGCTCGGTACAGCATCCGGAGGAGTAGGGTAGCGGCCGGTAGGGGCATACCAAGCGTAATTGCGAGGCAGCGCTTTGACCTGCGCGCGGCTGTCGCCGAATGCGGCAGTCTGGCTAAACAAGTAGGCGTCAGAGTAATCCTTCAGCTCCATATTGCTGAAGGGTGTATTCACAAATGCAATAGCTTCCGTATTGGGGTTGTCATTCAGCGCCAAGACCATACCGCCCTGCCCGCTGTTGCCGTCGCGGTTCAGAACGAAAAGGTCGCCGCCGTCGCCCTGCGTGAAGAACGGGTTAAGGGAAGCGATGGGCGTGCTGCTGCCGCTCGCCATGGCGGAGCGCAGCGCTAGCTGCCACTTGATCTCCTGCTTGAGGCCAAACCAGAACCAGTCTTTCCAGAAAATGGAAGGCCGGCCCTCGGCGGCAGTAATGTAAGCGTAGCCCAGGTGTTTGTCGAAAATGACGGGGTCATGCCCGGAATCGATGGAAAACTTCAGGCAGGTGCTGCCTTCCTGAGCAATTACATCCGGGTCGTCGCAGGAAGTCGGCACATATCCGATGCGGTCGAAGTCGTGGTTCTCTACAAAGGTGACGATGTCCTCCCCCGGCATGCCGTTGAAGCGCAAGCCGGCATTGTTGAGGTTCCACATATCGTAGCCGCCGCCGGTATCGTTGCAAAAATCCCGAATGGCGAAGCGCAGGTTGAAGTCAAAAATGGCCAGATCAGCATCCTTGGAACCGATGCCGAAGTCGGAGACGAAGCCTTCTACCTCGTCGCGGTACCCCTTTAGGGTATTGATGTTGCCGTCGAAGAGCTCGCCTACAGCAAAGGGCTGCTCCCCCTGCGCCAATTCCACGAGGAAGGGCGCCATAAAGCCGGGCTCAATGTGCTTCACCGCGTCGAGGCGCAGCTCGTCAAAGCCTACTTCATCGAGCAGGTAGCGGCCCCAGACGATGAGAGAGTCGCCGGCCCGGCCCAAGTTGTGCGGGCCGTGGTACCAGCCGTTGTTCGGAGCGCTGGGGTCGAGCACCTGATCAATGTCCTCGAAGTAGCAGAGGTCTTCAAAGAAAATGCGGTTGTGGTAGGGCCCAAACAGGTCGCAGTGCGTGTCTGTAGGATGGAAATCCTCGGCGTTCATAGGCGCCCGGCCGCTCGCGGGCCGAAACTTGGTGAAGCGGTCCTCGAGCACGCCATCGTTCTGATGGTCGCATTCTTCGGGCTGCGTGGCTTCGGCACCTGCCCGGTGGTTGAGCACGAGGTCTCCCATTACCTTCAAGCCATTCTGATGCAGGACATCAATGGTGTTGAAGAACTGATTGGCATTGCCGTGGCGGGTGCGCAGGGTGCCTTTCTGGAAAAAGGAGCCGAAGTCGTAGTAGTCATATACGCCGTAGCCCATATCGAAGGTGCCGGCGAATCCTTTATTGGCCGGCGGGGTCCAGACGGTCTGAATGCCGCCGGCTGCCAGGTCGGGCGCGACATGAGCGATGGTGTCCCACCAAATCCCTTCGTCAGAGGCGAAGTCGCCGGGGTTGGTGTTCCAGTAAAATCCTTGCAGGATGGCATCGTCGCTGCCGTTGGACTGCCCGGACAGCGCATTGCCAAATAGGAGGGCAACCGCAATTAGCAGCCAAAAGGGTTGAGTAAAGGTTGGTCTCATTACGTATCGTTTACCGGTTTTAAAATGGCATTGGTTGATGGGGCTTGTAGCAAAAGAGCATGCTGGTTGGAGGGTCAAAATGGTTGTACGCAAAATAGATCAGAATGTTACAAAATAAAAAATCGCCCAAACGAAATCAGCCGTTTGGGCGATTCAGGTGCGGAAGAAGTCCCTTTACCCGCGCTTAGCTTTGTCCCGTTTGATCACAATTGGCACCTGATGGACCTTAAGATTCTTAGCGATGATCTTTCGGTCGGGGCCGATGACGTAAAGCTCCGGCGTTACATCTACGTAGTACTTTTTGTAAATAGAGCGGTTGGTAGAATCGAAGACATTGGTCCAAGACATGCCCGTTTTCCGGATGTAGTCGCGCCATTCTTCTCCATCGGTGTCTACTGCGATGCCGTAGACATCGACTCCTTTGTTTTTCCATTCCTCGTAGAAGCGCACCAGCTTAGGCGTTTGCTCCATGCAGTGCTCACAGGTCGGGTTGTACATATAGACAATAAGGTAGGGGGCATCGAGCGCCATCAATTCTCTGGAGCTGCCATCGGGCCCTGGGGCGATGACATTCGGCGCCTTATTGCCTACCAGGCTGTTTTCCATTTCGCTAGCCCGCATCTGCAAGCCCTGAATTTCCATAGAGTCCGCCCAGAAGGCACGTTCCCGAGTGAAGTAATTCTGTATCATGTGGACGTATATCTTCTCGGGGTCCATGACGGAGGTCTTAGTAGCTTCGTACTGAAGTACGATCCAATTGGCGAAAAACTTGAAGTACTTCTTGCTCTCCTCTTCGTCTACTACCCGGCTCATCAGTCTTTCTGCTGATTGGATGACGGAGTCTTGGTGTTGCACCGTGAGTTCTTGCATATAGCGTTTCAGCTTATTGAAAATGACCGGCGTGTAGAGCAGGCGCTCGTCCTTGAAGTCCACACCATCCCAGAATTTGCTGCGGAAGCGGTACAATTGCTTGGCAGTATCCAGCGTGCCGTCGGGTTTGAGCGGGCGCTCGAAGTCCGGGTTCTGCCCAGCTCTTTTGTACTTGGTGAACAGCGCGTAGGGATGCTCGTCGAAGATTTCCTGCAGGTGGGCTTTGCGTTCTTCGAACAGGGCTTCCTGTTCCCGTTCCAGTTCGGCGTAGCGTGCCGTTCCGGGCGTTGCCTGCTTCAGTTTGTCCCCTACTGCCTTGAAAGCCGGTTTTTGCCGGGCTTCGAAGCGGAGGTTGCGATAGAGCAATTCGTTATTGAGGTTGCCCTCCACCTGCATGGTCCCGGCTACATCCTCCTTGGAAGCGGAGAGCGTCATCGCCTGATCGCGGTCAAGCAGCAATTGCACCACCGCCTGATTGGGCAGGAAGATCAGGTAGAAACCTGGGTCGTACGGCTCTTCCCGCTGAAAACGAATGCTGCCGTCCTGGCCAGCGGTAGTGGAATCGACTTTGTACCGCTGATCGGCATAGTGGCCCACGAGGAAAGCCGGTTGCCCGCTGCTTATGCCCTGTAGTTTCAGGTAAATATCCGGAGCCTCGGCGGGCTCCTGTGGCACATCGCCCTTGCCTCCCTGCGAAGAGGCGGAATTGCAGGCGGCCGCCATTGCCACGATCAAAGAAAGCACAACGTATTTCATCATCTTTTCTCCTTTGCGTTCTTGTAATACCGGATACAGCCCGTCTGGCCGGCTCCACGGTTAACGATCGCAAAAATAGTAATTTGTAAAAGGAAACATGAGGAATTTGTAGGGGAAGGAAAAGGAGGCTTCAGCAGCCGGAACATCGCTGCACAGCCCGATGCTAACAGCCAGAGGTACCAGCCGGCAGAGGCATTCAGCGCCTTTGCCAGTTGGTTTCCCCAAAGCTGTGAGAGCAGGATTCGAACCTGCACGGGGAGGTTAGCCCCTATGGGTTTGTCCCTTGATCCCCACCCCCGAGACGGGAGGGCATGGCTGCCAGTTTCATCACCTCACAGTGTATTGAAGGCTTCTTTGCGCCTCGTGTTGATACAAAGGTAGAGTAAAGGGGTTTTCTGTGCAAATTTTTTAATAAAAAAGCTAAAAGTTTATTGTTTGTTTATTTTATTCGGGTTTTTGTAGTTTTTTATCAAATTGACTGGGTGTAAAGGCAGGTTTGTTGAAAAATTTTTAATCATCAGGCCGAAATGCATGGATTTATACTTGGGAGCCAGGTCTTTCTGCAAATAAATCTAAGGTACAGCGTGTTTTTTTGAGTATTTTCAAGCGTCGCGGCATCTATCGGAAGTGCAACGTTTAGAAAGCTTGTGGGGTCTATTAGGGTGGATTAGTATTGAAAAAACGATAAACATCAACGGGATGAAAAAGCTTTACGGGGCGCAGCTGCTGAGCTTGTGTTGGATATTGGCACTGACTTCCTGCGGTAGCGGCTCTGTTTCAGAGGAAGTGCGAATAGCGCGGGACATCTGTGCCTGTATGCAGCCGCTTGCCGATGCCTACACCGAGCTTCAAAAAGCTATGGATGAGGGCGACGCTGCCCGTGCCGAGCGCGTATCTGAGGGAATGAAGGCGGTTAAGAAAGAAGTGCGGCAGTGCGCGGAGCAGGTAGAGGGCCGCTACGGCCCTATGGTCGGCGAGCGGGAGGCCGCTGTGAAGTCAGCCATGCAGGAGCATTGCCCGGAAACCATCGCTACCCTTAACCGGGCGGAAGATGAAATGGTGCAGTAGCGGCACCCACACTCACCCGACAGCTGCCGCCTGCATCAAAAAGGCGCACACCAAGGCGCCGTAAGTGCCCAAGGCGTAGCCCAGAACTGCCATCAGTACCCCCACTGGCGCCAAAGCCGGGCTGAAGGCGGAGGCTACGATCGGGGCAGAAGCGGCTCCGCCAATGTTGGCCTGGCTGCCCACAGCTACGAAGAAGAACGGTGCCCGGATCAGCTTAGCCGTCAGGAGCAGTATGATCACATGGATCAGCATCCAGACGATGCCGATAGCGAACAGGCCCAGGTTTTGCAGCACTTCCCCTAGGTTCATTTTCATGCCAATCGTGGCTACCAGGATATAAATGAATACACTGCCCCAGCGCGAAGCACCCACGCCCTCCAACTTTCGGGCTTTGGTCAGCGACAGCAGCAGCCCCAGCGTGGTGGCGATAACGATCAACCAGAAGAAACCAGACATCAGAGAACTCAGGCGGGCAGCATCCAAAGCAGCTTTGAATTGCGTCACCCAAGGCACGATCAGGTCCGAGCCCCAATGCGCAAGGGAGACCCCTCCGAAGCCTATGCCGAGGATGACGAACATGTCTGCAGTGGATGGTATCTTGGCGACGCTGGCCTGGTAGTCCATGACGCGCTGCTTCAGATCCGAAATCGCGCTGTTGTCCGCTTTCAGCCGTACATCCAGCTGATCCGAAATGCTGGCGCCGTAGAGCAGGAAGCCCATCCAGATATTGGCTACCACCACATCCACGACGATCATGGAGGCGAAGAGGTTGTCGCCCACCTTGAAAATTTCTTTCATAGCGGTCTGATTGGCGCCGCCGCCGATCCAACTGCCCGCTACGGTGGACAGCCCCCGCCACACATCGTCCGGGGAGGCTTGCACCAAATCAGGCGCAACTTCCGAAATCAACAGCAAAGCCACCGGCCCTCCCATTATAATGCCGATAGTGGCGGCGAAGAACATGATCAGCGCTTTGGGCCCCAGGTTGATGATGCCTTTGAAATCGATGCTGATGCAAAGCAGCACTAAGCTGGCCGGAAGGAGGTAGCGGGATGCAACGTAGTACAGCTGCGATTTGACGATGAAGGGCTCGAGCGTTTCCTTCGAAACATCATTGGCAAGCAGCACCTGCTTGATCGCGGGCCATTTGGCATCATCCGGCAGGGCAGGGGCGATGCCCTCCTGCAAGAACGCCCGCAGCTGGTCTACATCGTACCAGGAGGGGGCGATGAGGTTGAGGGGCCAGTGCAGCAAAGCCGGCAGGAAATAGCACAGCAGTAGCGGCGGCACATACCGGTAGAAGCTCTGCCAGCGGCGGTTATCGCTGCTGGAGGTGGCGAATACCAGTGCGAGAACTACCATGAGCAAGCCGAAGGTGATGGCATCGTTGGTGAAAACGGGCTGAGTCATAGCGTAAAGTTGGCAGCTGTTCTGTATTGAATGCCAGCAAATATACTCCTCTGTCAGGATTTTACAAGACAGGGTACTTGCGAAATCCTATTTGGCAAGCAAGGGCCTGCTCCATGGAGCAGAATTCCTTTGGGCTGGTCAGAAATTGGTATATTCCCCCCCAAAAAATGAGCAAGAACGACCGCGCCTTCATGGAAGAAGCCATCCGCTTGGCTAAGGAAGGTGTACAAAACGAGCTGGGCGGCCCTTTCGGCGCCGTAGTCGTACAAGACGGGCGCATCATCGGGCGCGGGCAGAATCGCGTACTCAAGGAAGAAGATCCTACCGCCCACGCCGAGATGGTCGCCATACGGGAAGCATGCCGCCATTTACAGCATTTCCAACTGACGGGCTGTACCATTTACACTTCCTGTGAGCCTTGTCCGATGTGCCTGGGGGCCATTTACTGGGCGCGGCCGAATCGGATAGTGTATGCCTGTAGCCGGGAAGATGCGAGCGAGCTTGGCTTCGATGATGGATTCATTTACCGCGAATTAGCTCTGCCGGTTCAGCAGCGCTCTATGCTGAGCGAGCAACTTATGCGGCCGCAAGCCTTGGAAGCTATGCAGCTCTGGGCAGAAAAAGAAGATAAAACAGCTTACTGATGCAGCCGACAATCGTCTTTGATCGAAAGCGCATAGCCTTGGTTTTTGTTATCGTAGCCGCCAATGTGCTGCTGGATCAGGCCACCAAAGCCTGGGCAAGGCAGTATTTGCTGGATGCTGGGAGGCAGAGCTATCTATGGGATTTCCTCCGCCTGTCGTACGTAGAAAACCGAGGCGCCTTCCTGAGTTTAGGCGCTGGGTTGTCGGGGCAACTGCGCTACTGGGCACTGAAAATACTGCCGGTACTGCTGCTGCTGGGCCTGCTGGCCTATACCTTGTTCGCAAAAGGCATGAACCGCCGGCAGATCGTGGCTTTCAGCTGCATACTGGGCGGCGGGGTGAGCAATATCTACGACCGATTGCTGTACAATCAGGTAGTTGATTTTATGAACATGGGGTTTCCTGGCTTGCGTACTGGTATTTTTAATTTTGCAGATGTCTCGATCATGCTGGGCCTGGCCATCATGCTGCCTACCCTTTGGGCCTCTCCTCCTTCGGAAGAGGAAACAGAAGAAAATGGAAAAACTACATCTCCATGAGGATAAAGAACTTACAGTTGTATACCCACCAACTAAAGGAACAGCGCAACTTTTACGTACTACAGCTGGGCTTGGCGGAAAATTGGATGGAGCCCGATGCCTTTTCGGTGCAAGCGGGGGAGACCGAGCTGATCTTCTGGGAACGGCTGGAGCCCACCTATTACCACTTTGCCTTCAATATTCCGGCCTATCAGTACCAGGCTGCCCTCGACTGGCTGCGCCCACGGGTGGAGTTGCTGACGGATGAAGGGGCCGAACTCATTGATTTTTCCAATTGGAATGCCTACGCCATGTACTTTTGGGACGCGGGCGGGAATATCGTAGAGTTCATTGCCCGCCGTGATCTAGACTTGCCCGCTCCGCAGCCCTTTGGCCCCACCAACCTGCAGGCTATCAGCGAGATCGGGCTGTCGGTGGAAGACGTAGGAGCTGCATTCGATCAGCTTCAGGAAACTTCCGGGCTGCCGTTTTATTCTGGGAATCGCTCTGACTTCTGCGCCGCCGGCGACCCAAATGGGCTCTTCATCATCGTCGATAAGCAACGGAAGAGCTGGTACCTTACGCAACGCCCTGCTAAGTTTTTCCCCCTGAAAGTGCGATTTTCCCAAGCTGGCAAAAACTGGAAGCTGGAACTGAGGGAAGAGGGCTTGGCATTATTGAAGGAGTAGCAGCTTTACTGTAAGCGGCGCTCCTCCGCTGCCTCAAGGCGTTCAACAACCTGCAATTCAAACACGAGAGGCTGGTTGGGAGGCACTACATATTCTCCGTCCTTGTTTTTCACCCCATCTTTGCCGTAGGCTAGGGCGGAGGGGGCAAACAATTGCATTTTGCCGCCGGGCCGCAGCAGTTGCAGGCCTTCGTTCCAGGCCGGTATCATATTGCCTACGTAGAATTCCATGGGAGCTGCTCCCGCTGGTGCAGCGTCAAATACTTCCCCATTCAGGAAGTAGCCCCTGTAATGAGCCGACAGGTAGTCGCCCCACTCTATAGGGGCACCCTCGCCGGGATCCTGTATATTGTAAAACAGGCCAGAAGGCGTGCGCTGCAGCGGTATGAGCTCGTCGATGGCGTAATTGACGATCGCGTTCTGCTGCCGTTCTGCCGGGTTGGAAGGGCTGGCGAGCAAGTGGGCGGAAAGCTGAAAGATTACATCGTCTTCGTCAATGGTATCGGATTGGCGCTTTTCAGAGGGCTCAGTAGCCGCTTGGGATGCCTTAGAGCCGCTGCCTCCACAGGCAGACAGAAAGAGGAGCAGAGCGAGAAGAGTAGATTTATACATCGCACTTTTTACGATAAAGTTGGGGCGAGAAGCGGAGAAAAGCAAACTAGCCTGGCGCAAAAATCTACTTTTCCCAATTTTACTATATTTACGCTGCTCAGGTCATGACGAGTTGAGGCAGCGTGATCAAAGGGCTGCAACGCCCAGCAGGAGCCTGAGCACCGAACGATTCCGCAGCGGGCAGCGCCCATCCGGGCGGGCCGGCGCGAAAGCATAAAGACTTTTATGTTAAGCCACCTGACACCATTCACCATAGTAGGCATCATTGCTGTCTACTTTTTGCTGCTTATCCTGGTATCTTACTTTACCGGGCGCCGAGCCGGCAACGAAGAGTTCTTCCTGGCGGGGCGCCGTTCCCCCTGGCCGCTCGTTGCTATTGGTATGATTGGCGCATCACTTTCGGGTGTCACCTTCATTTCGATACCCGGCGTAGTGGGGGCAAATGGCGAAAACCAGGCTTTTGCTTACATGCAAATGGTGTTTGGGTACCTGCTCGGCTACCTGGTGATTGCCCACATCCTCATGCCGCTCTACTACCGGCTGGAACTGACCTCGATCTATGCGTACCTGGAGAAACGCCTGGGGTTTGAAGCCTACAAGACTGGGGCTGCCTACTTCCTGATCTCCCGGGTAATCGGCGCTGCCTTCAGATTGTACCTCGTAGCCATCGTCATGCAAAAGTTTGTCTTTAGCCCCTTTGGCGTGCCCTTCTTCGTGACCGTCAGCGTAACCATACTGCTGATTTGGATCTATACCTTCCGCGGGGGGATCAACACCATAGTGTGGACCGACGGGTTGCAGACGGTGGCGATGCTCACCGCGGTAGTGTTGACCATTATCGCCATTGGGCAATCGCTGGAAACTGACCTGGGCGGGCTGATGGCCATGATTCGCTCCAGCGACTACTCCCAGCTGTTTTTCTTCCGGGGTGGCTGGAACGACCCCAACAACTTCTTCAAGATGTTCATCAGCGGCGCTTTGATCACCATCGTTATGACTGGGCTGGATCAAGATATGATGCAGAAGAACCTGAGCTGCCGCAACATTGGGGAGGCACAGAAAAACGTCTATCTCTTCAGCATCATTCTGGTAGTTGCCAACCTGCTTTTCCTTTCTCTGGGGGCGCTGCTGTACATTTACGCTGCTAATATCGGATTGGAAATACCAACGCGTACGGATCAGCTTTACCCCACCATCGCCCTCAACCACTTACCCTCCGCGGTTGGCATCTTTTTCGTCATTGGTTTGATTGCGGCGGCATACTCCAGCGCAGATTCCGCCCTTACGGCACTGACTACCTCATTCTGTGTGGATTTCCTGGGGTTTGAAAAGACCGAGGGCGGGGAAGCAGAGAAGCAGCGCATCCGGCTGTGGGTACACATTAGTTTTTCGGTTTTGCTGCTGTTGGTCATCGTCGTTTTTAATGCGCTGAACAACAAAGATGTCATCAGCCAGCTGTTCAAAGCCGCCGGCTATACTTACGGCCCCTTGTTGGGCTTGTTTTCCTTCGGTTTGCTGACCCGGCGGCGAGTCAACCCCCGGTTTGTCATCCCAGTTTGCCTGGCAGCACCCTTGCTTTCCTACCTCATCAATGCCAATTCAGAAGCCTGGCTGTTTGGCTTTCAATTTGGCTTTCTCATCATCGCCCTCAACGGGCTGCTGACCTTCGCCGGGCTGTGGGCCATTTCCTCCAGGCCTGCGGAAGTTTGACCGGACACTAAGCTAGTATTGCCTAAACGCCCCCTTTTTCCTACCTTGCCGCCGCAAAATCAATAGAGCAAGGCGATATGACCAAAATTAGTGCCGCGATAACCGGCGTTCAGGGCTATGTGCCCGATTACGTACTGACCAATGCTGAATTGGAAACCATGGTGGATACCAATGACGAGTGGATCCGCACCCGCACTGGCATCGAAGAGCGCCGCATTCTCAAAGGAGAGGGCAGGGGCACTTCTGTAATGGGAATAGAAGCAGTGAATGGGCTGCTGGAAAAGACCGGCACGGACCCCATGGAGGTCGAACTCGTCATCTGCGCTACGGTAACGCCGGATATGCAGTTCCCCGATACTGCCAATATTGTGGCGGATGAGACCGGGATGAAGAATGCGTTTTGCTACGACCTGCATGCGGCTTGCTCGGGTTTTTTGTACGCCCTCACCACGGCTACCCGCTTCATCGAAGCCGGTGCCCATACTAAGGTAGTAGTCATAGGGGCGGATAAAATGTCCTCCATTGTCGATTATACTGACCGGGCCACCTGTGTGATTTTCGGCGACGGCGCCGGTGCCGTGTTGTTAGAAGCTACGGCATCCGATTACGGCATCCGGGACTCCCTGCTCAAGAGCGATGGAGCGGGGCGGGTGTACCTGTATCAGAAGGCTGGCGGGTCAAGTTATCCCGCTACAGAAGAGACGGTAGCAGGCCGGGAGCATTTCGTCTACCAGAATGGGCGGCCAGTTTTCAAGGCGGCGGTATCCGGTATGTCCGATGTCGTATCCAAAGTCATAGAGCGCAATGGCCTCACCACGGATGACATCAACTGGCTGGTACCGCATCAGGCCAACCGCCGCATCATCGACACCGTTGCCAGTTCGCTTGACTTTCCGATGGAGCGGGTCATGGTCAATATTCATAAATACGGCAATACGACTGCCGGCACCATTCCCCTCTGCCTGTGGGAATGGGAGCCTCAGCTAAAGCGGGGCGACAACATCATCCTCACCGCCTTTGGGGGCGGCTTTACCTGGGGTGCCATCTACGTCAAATGGGCGTATTGATGAAAATAGGTGGAGGCCCGGCTGTTTGGCAAGTTGTTGAAATTGAGGGGTTTGCCAGCTTTTTCCAGCCTTGCTGCCCCGGTCAACTGCCCGGTTTCAAAATGGCAGTGCCACAAATTTTCCTATCTTTGCAGGGCATTTTTGAAAAGTAAATAATTCGCTTCTCATGGCTAATACGTCAGATATACGCAAAGGGATGTGTATAGAGCACAATAATGACACTTTCGCCATTATTGAGTTCCTGCACGTCAAGCCAGGCAAGGGCAATGCTTTTGTACGCACCAAGCTCAAGAGCATGACCACTGGCAAGGTTTTGGAACACACCTTTCCCGCCGGGCATAAAATCAATGAAGTGCGGGTGGAAAGGCGCGAGTTTCAATTCCTCTACAGCGACGACATGGGGTACCACTTCATGAACAACGAGACCTTCGAGCAGGTCTCCATTGCCGAAGAAATGATCGAAAACCCTGGCCTGCTGAAAGAAGGGATGCAGGTGGACATCATCTACCACGCCGAGCGGGAAGTGCCCCTTACGCTGGAAATGCCGCAGTACATCGAGCTGCAGGTGACCTACACCGAGCCTGGGGTGAAAGGCGATACAGCCACCAATACCCTGAAGCCAGCTACCGTGGAAACCGGCGCAGAGGTCCGCGTCCCCTTATTCATCAACGAAGGCGATATCGTTAAAATAGATACTTCCAACGGCGCTTATATGGAACGTATAAAACAATAGACCCTATGACGTTTAAAGACATTCAGGAGCTGGTTAAGCTCATCAATAAGTCTAACCTAACCGAATTTAAAATGAAGGATGGAGAGTTTGAACTCTCTATCCGGACCAACAAGCACCAAAAGCAAAAGCAGCCGCCGCAGGCTGGGCAACAGCCGCCGGCAAGTGCCCCCCAAACGGCGCCCATCATACAAATGCCGCCGGTGCAGCAGCCCTATACGCCTCCGCCTTCTCCTCAACCTGCTCCCGCGCCGCAGCAGCCCAAAGCAGCCCCAGAGCCCGCTAAGCCGGAAGCACCCGCGCAGGAGCAGCCCAAGGAGGGTGAATCCAAATACAAAGAAGTCCGCTCTCCCATCGTGGGCACCTTCTATCGGTCCTCTTCACCAGAAAAGCCGCCCTACGTAAAAGTAGGGGATACCATCGAGGTAGGACAGGTGGTCTGCATTGTAGAGGCTATGAAACTATTCAATGAGATTGAATCGGAACTCAACGGCAAAGTCGTCAAGGTTATGGTGGAGGATGCACAGCCCGTCGAGTACGATCAGGTACTGTTCCTAATTGATCCCGAAGGCTAGCAGCTGCCCGCCTGGGAGTATCGCGCTGCTGCGAAGCAGTGCTGATGCGCCCTCGCCGGCGTGGAGCTTATTTCGAATGCCGCCTGCTCGCTTCTCCCAACCGGACGCTGCTGCCGACAGCAGCAGGATGCCAAGCGGGCGTACTCAATAGAGAATCACTATGTTTCATAAAGTACTCATTGCCAACCGGGGCGAAATCGCCCTGCGCATCATCCGCACTTGCCGTGAGATGGGCATTCAGACCGTTGCCGTTTACTCTACGGCTGATCGCGAAAGCCTGCACGTCCGTTTTGCAGACGAAGCGGTATGCATTGGCCCGCCATCTTCTGCCGAATCTTACCTCAGTGTGCCCCGCATCATGGCAGCAGTGGAAATTACTAATGCCGATGCCGTTCACCCTGGCTACGGCTTCTTGTCGGAAAATGCCGATTTTGCTGAGGTCTGTGCCGAATACGGAATAAAATTCATCGGCCCCACTCCTGAGCAAATCCGGAAAATGGGAGACAAAATTACCGCTAAGGAGACCATGGTCAAGGCCAAGGTGCCTGTTATTCCGGGCTCCGACGGCTTGGTCAAGGACTTGAAATCCGGCTTCAAGATCGCTAAAGACATCGGCTACCCCATCATTCTCAAAGCTACCGCCGGGGGCGGCGGTAAGGGCATGCGCATCGTCTGGAAAGAAAAAGAGTTTGAGTCCAATTGGGACCGCGCCCGGCAGGAGGCTAAGGCAGCCTTTGGCAACGATGGCATTTACATCGAAAAATTCATCGAGGAGCCCCGGCACATCGAGTTCCAAATCGCCGGCGACCAGAAAGGCAAGGTCGTCCACCTCTCCGAACGGGACTGCTCCATACAGCGCCGGCACCAAAAGCTGGTGGAGGAATGCCCTTCCCCCTTTATGACGGATGAGCTGCGGGAAAAAATGGGCAACGCGGCTGTACAAGCCGGCGAAGCCATCAACTACGAAGGCGTAGGGACTGTGGAATTCTTGGTGGACAAGTACCGGAATTTCTACTTTATGGAAATGAACACCCGTATCCAGGTGGAGCACCCGGTTACGGAAGAGGTGATCGACCACGATTTGATCAAAGAACAAATCAAGATCGCAGCGGGGGAGCTCATTACGGGCGAAAACTACTACCCCAACGCGCACGCTATCGAATGCCGGATCAATGCTGAGGACCCCTTCAATGGGTTCCGGCCCAGCCCGGGGAAGATCAGCTCTTTCCACAGTTCGAAGGGGCACGGCGTACGGGTGGATACCCACGTTTACTCCGGCTACGTCATACCGCCTTACTATGACTCCATGGTGGCCAAGCTCATCTGCCGGGCTCCAACCCGGGAGGAGTGCATCAAGAAGATGGAACGTGCTTTGGACGAGTTCATCATTGAGGGCGTCAAGACGACCGTCCCTTTCCACCAGCGCTTGATGAAACACGAGAAATTCCGGGAGGGCGACTTCCATACCGGCTTCCTGAATGAATTCGACCTTACTTCTGAATAAGTCCCAAACAGCTATAAATCCAGCTACGCTATGCATTACCGCTTCCTGATTTTATTACTACCCTGTTGGCTGGCCGCCTGCGGTGGCTCGGATGGCAGCAAAGGACAGCCCGAAGCTGGGCAGGCGGATGCCGCCGAAGTGGACACGGCTGCCGCGGCGGAGGCTGCTCCGAGGTTGCAGCGTTCCAGCTATACGTCCTTCCAGGAAAACTTGCAGGCAGGCCCGGTCAGCTTCTTCGTCTCTTCGCCCAATGTGGAGGAAGCCAATACCCTGGTAGTGGCTTCCCAGGGCATGCAAACCCGCAACGACACCTTCCAGATCGTCGTCAACGCCAAGGTCACCGGAGCCGAAGTAGCAGACATCAATCAAGACAGCTACCCGGAGCTGTACGTCTTCACCACCGGCCCCGGAGCGCAGCAAAAGGGCGATGTATTTGCGTTTGCCTCTTACAAGAACCGCATGATGGGAGAGGTATACGTTCCCGGCGTATCGGCACAAAGCCCGATGCTGAAGGGGTACGCGGGCCGCGATCAGTTTGAATTGGTGGATACCGCGCTCTTGCGCCGCTTCCCCATATACAAAGGGGAAACACCGAGCGGTAAAGAGCGCACCATTGTTTATCAACTCAACAAAGGCGAGTCCTCCTACCGCTTAGAAGCCGTGGAGGCACAGTAGGTATGAGCAGTTCGAGCAGTGGATTTTGGCGATTAATGGGGTATCTGCGCAACTACAAAGCCAAGGTTGGGCTCAACGTGCTCAGCAACGTGCTGACCGCTATCTTCACCGCTCTGAGCATACCGCTGCTGGTCCCCTTTCTGGAAATTCTGTTCGACCGCCGGGAACCGGTCCTGGAGCGGCCGGATTGGAGCTTGGATATCGAGAGTATCACCGGCCTGTTCAATTATCATATCAGCCAGTTGGTGGTAGAGCAGGGCAAAGAGGCAGCCCTGGTTTTTGTTTGCCTGGCTATCCTCAGCGTGTTTTTGCTGAAGAACCTCTTTCGCTACCTTTCCTTATTTTTTATGGCACCGGTGCGCAATGGCATCATCCGGGATATCCGGGCTCAGTTGTTTGACAAAATACTGCTGTTGCCCCTGTCCTACTTCAGCGAAGAACGCAAGGGAGACCTCATGTCCCGGCTGACTTCCGATATACAGGAGGTGGAGTGGAGCATCCTCAATGTGCTGGAAGCCGTTTTCCGCGAGCCCTTGATCATCATCGGTGCTCTGAGCTTTATGCTGTACGTCAGCCCGGAATTGACAGGCTTTGTATTCCTGTTGATGATCTTTACTGGCGTGGTCATCGGAGGGATCGGCCGCAGCCTGAAGAAAAGCTCTACGGCGGTGCAGGACCGTATGGGCAGATTGGTGTCTATTGTTGAGGAGGCCTTGGGCGGCTTGCGCATCATCAAAGGCTTCAACGCCGAGCACTACCAACGCGAGAAGTTTGCCCGCGAAAATGACGGCTATCGCCATGCCCTTACCCGTTTGCTTTGGCGGCGCGATTTGTCCTCCCCTCTTTCGGAATTTTTGGGCATTGCCACCGTAGCCGTTCTGCTTTGGTATGGCTCCCGGCAGGTATTCACCGGCTCGATGGCAGCGGAGACCTTTCTGACCTTCATCTTCGCGTTCTACAACGTCATCGACCCTGCCAAAAAGCTGGCCAAATCGGTGTACAATATCCAAAAAGGGGTGGGCGCGCTGCAGCGGGTGGAGAAAGTGCTAGATGCGCCGCTGGCCATCAAAGATGCTCCAAACGCTCTGCCGTTAGAAGCTTTTCGCAAGGAAGTGGAGTACCGAGGGGTGAGCTTTGCCTACCGGCAAGAAGATGGGCCGGTGCTGCAAGATATTCAGCTGCGTATACCCAAAGGCAAAGTCATTGCTCTGGTCGGAGCTTCGGGCGCTGGCAAATCTACACTGGTTGACCTGCTGCCCCGCTTTTACGATGTCAGCCAGGGGGCGGTGCTGCTGGATGGGCGTGATATCAAGTCGTACCGCATTCAGGATCTGAGGGCGCAGATGGGCATCGTCTCGCAGGAAGCCATACTCTTCAACGACAGCATTTACAACAACATCCTGTTTGGCCTTTCGGGGGTGGAAGAGGCAGATGTGGTATCGGCAGCGAAAATTGCCCACGCCCATAACTTCATCATGCAAACGGAGCGGGGGTATCAGACCAACATCGGCGACCGGGGCGAAAAGCTCAGCGGCGGGCAGCGGCAGCGTTTGACCATCGCCCGGGCCATCCTGCAAAACCCGCCCATACTCATCCTGGATGAAGCGACCTCCGCCCTGGATTCAGAGTCCGAAAAGCTAGTGCAGCAAGCGCTGGTCGAGTTGATGAAGAACCGCACCTCCATCGTCATCGCCCACCGCTTGTCTACCGTTCAGCACGCCGATGAGATCATCGTAATGCGCGATGGCCGCATCGTAGAGCGGGGCAGCCACCGCAGCCTGCTGCAGCAGCAGGGCGAGTACCAAAAATTGGTAGAATTGCAGGATTTGTGAAGGCAGGGGCGGTGCTAATGCCCCAAACTTTTTATATTTCTTGCAAAAATGAGCTACCGGCTACTTATTGTCTTGCTTTTTTGCAGTGCTCTAACAACTGCCCAAAGCCAAACCCGAAGCGCCCACGGGGCTCCGGGCCCCGACTACTGGCAAAACCGCGCTGATTACGATATTACCGCCACTCTTGATACCGCTCAGCACCTCATCAGCGGGATCGTACAGATCACTTATACCAACAACAGCCCGTATGAGTTGCCCTACTTGTGGCTACAGCTGGATCAAAACAAGTACCGGCCGGGCAGCCGGGGCGAGCGGATCAGCCCCGCGGGCAGCCGGCACGATGGCAGCATCACCGGCGGCCTGGAGGCCGGCGGCATCACCGTTGATGGCCAACCCGTGGAGGACATCCTGAGCGATACCCGGCTGCAGCTGCAGCTCCGCTTCCCGCTGCGGCCTGGCAAGAAGGTGGAAATCGCGATGAATTATACTTTCGCCATTCCCGAAAAGGGGGCAGACCGCATGGGCAGGATGAAAGCAGAAGATGGATGGATTTACGAAATCGCCCAATGGTACCCGCGCATCGCTGTCTTCGATGATGTCGAGGGCTGGAATACCTTGCCCTATCTCGGCCCAGGCGAGTTTTACTGTGAGTACGGCGACTTTGAGTACACCGTGACGGTGCCAGCGGGCTTTGTAGTGGCGGGCTCCGGCGAGCTGCAGAACCCCAAGGATGTCCTGAGCCGCCCTTTGCTGGAACGCCTGGAAGCGGCTGCCGAGAGCGATACTGCTCGTTACATCATTCCTCCCCAGGAGGCTGGCCGGGCACCGCTGGCCGAAGGAGAAGCGCTCAGCTGGACCTTCCGCATGGAGAATACCCGCGATGTAGCCTGGGCTTGTTCGCCGGCCTTCATCTGGGATGCCTGCCGCGCGGAGCTGCCCGAACAGCGCTACGCACTGATGCAGTCTTTCTATCCACGCGAGAGCCTGCCCGCCTGGGGGCGCGCCTCGGAATATGCCAAAGCATCAGTGGAGCATTATTCGAGTAAGTGGTTCCCCTATCCCTACTCAAGTTTGAGCAATGTAGCCGGCCTCGTCGGCGGCATGGAGTATCCGGGGTTGCACTTTACGTCTTTCGAAAAGTCGGGCAACGGCCTATGGGTAACCCTGGACCATGAGGTGGCGCACAACTGGTTCCCGATGATTGTGGGCAGCAACGAGCGGAGGCACGCCTGGATGGACGAAAGCCTAGTGACTTTCATGGGCTACTACGCGGCAGAAGCCTTTGGGGGCGAAGACTACAGCTCCTACATCTCCGACCCACAGTTTATGATGCAGCGCTTTGTGGATAAGGATTTGGATCCTGTCATGACCCCGCCCCGTGGTATCAGACAGGGGTTCAGCGATGTAGTGTACTTCAAGCCAGCCATCGCTCTGTATCTGCTGCGGGAGTACGTACTAGGGGCCGAGCGTTTTGACTACGCCTTCCGTGCCTATATCCGCAACTGGGCCTACAAACACCCGCGCCCGGAGGACTTTTTTCGCGCTATGGAAAACGGCAGCGGGGAGGAGCTGGATTGGTTTTGGAAGAGCTGGTTTTACGAAAGTGAGCAACTGGACCAATCCATCAGCAGTGCCAGTCAGACGGGCAAGGGGCGGCTGCGGCTTGAGTTGCGCAACCGCCTCGGTATGCCCATGCCTGTGGTGCTGGAAATTACTTACGAGGACGGCAGCTCCGAAGCCCGCCGCTTTCCGGTGGATATCTGGGCGAAGGGCAGCCGTTTGCGCACTTTGCTGCCAGTCGAAAAGAAGGTCAGCGAGCTGCGTTTGGATCCGCAGGGGCTGCTGCCCGATCTGGAGCGGCGCAACAACCGCTGGCAGTTTTGATACTAAGTCTTTGCACAACAACTGCTTATAAACACCTGCCCGGCACAGCCGTTGTATAGCAGATTTAGCCATTAAAAAGCAAAACCAATGAAAACTGTACAATACCTGTGCTTGCCCCTGCTGATGCTATTCGGTTGTAGCGAAGACACTCCTACGGAAGAAGCACTGCAGGAAAATGACTATCGGTTTGAAGACATTTTCGCCGAGGAAGAGATAAAAGTGCTGACCAAGTACGCTTCCAACACGCTGCTGTCCATAGAATTAGCCGACTTAGCGGCCCAACAGGCGAAGCACCCTAAAGTCAAAGCACTGGCTAAAAAAATTGCCAAGGACCACCGGGTGCTTTACGATGAGTTGGAAACGCTGGCCGACAATTACGAAATGGCGCTGCCCCGAAAATTGTCCGAAGAGAAAAAGGCTACCATCGAAATGCTGAAATCTCAGGATGGGCGCGCCTTCGATGAAGTGTACCTTTCCACGGTAGTGAACTATCACCGAGCTTTCAAGAGCAAGATGGAGGACATCATGCAGGAAACGGTACACGATGAAATGGCAAAGCTCGCCCGCGCTATCGATTCGCATACTTATGTGCACCTCAATGAAGCAAAAAGCCTGCAAATGGAATTGGATGCCTGAGCGGCAGCCGGGCAAATAGAAAAAGTTGGGAGCTGCTCGATGTACGATACGGCATCGGAGCAGCTCCTGTTTTTTTGGGTGTTACGATTGACAGTTGCGTGGCTAAGCGGAGGTAACTCGTATTTTTTCTTTGATGGATTGAATGAGGGCGGGAGAAGGTTTACGACGGTGGATTTTGCTCTTGATGAACTCCCGGAAGTTCTTCTCTTGGCTGAGCACTTTGAGATAGGAAGGATTGGATTTGATCTCTAATAGTAGGTCTCGTTCGGCGCTTTCGCTTAGCTCGTTGTCCAGGTACATCGTTACTTTCTTGACAAGTTCCTGATAGTTCTGATCTCTCATGGTAGTTCACGTTTTTTTACCACCCTGCGGGACCCGCCGTTCGCTCAAAACAACTGCTCTGATCACTGCATGGCTTCCACCACGGCCTACAATGGCTAAAGGTAACCGTTGTTGTACCGTATTCCGAAAGGCAATGGAAACGAAGTGCAGCTATTCTAATCATGTCAGTCATTTTCTTTTAGCGATCGCGAAACTTGTCGGCAAAGCTTTTCATAGCTGCTGCCTGCTCCATAGGCGATGAGCCATGGGCCGGATAGCAGTTTCAAGCTAGCAGACAAGTTTCATGGGATCAGCCACCGCCGGGCGGTAGCGTTAATGAATTTTACTTCCGCTTGTCTTTGTAACCCAAAGACTCAGCGTAAGCTTTCAGTTTCTCTTTCAGCATATTCCTCGCCCGGTGCAGGCGCGAACGCACTGTACCGATCGGGATGTTTACGATTTTAGCAATTTCTTCATAAGTAAACCCTTCGATGTCACACAGCAGGATAACCACCCGGAAATCGACGGGCAAGGAGTTGATGGCGTTGGTCACTTCATCCCCCATCATGCCCTGAAACATTTCCTCCCGCAGGTCGAGGTAGCTGGAATAAGAGGTGTCTTCTTCATCGTGGTAGTTGATGACCTCCTCATAGTCTACCTTAGTAGGCTGTTTGCTCTTTTTGCGGTACTGATTGATGAAGGCATTTTTGAGAATGCGGAAAAGCCAGGCTTTTGCATTGGTGCCCGCGTGGTAATTATCGATGAAGCGGTAAGCCTTCAAGTAGGTTTCCTGTACGAGGTCATTGGCATCTTCCTCGTTGTACGTCAGGTGGTAAGCGAAGGTATACAGGGCATCTATTTGAGGCAGGAATTCTTCCTCAAAAATTTTATCGTTCCGGCGGTTAATGTTCTTATCGTTGGCCATTCGAACCATAAAGGTAGCATTTTTCAGGGACCGCCAAATTTTCCTGCTGCACCTGTATACCGGGAAAAGTGGTTGAAAACCAAAGGGTTGCGGTGAAGCCCACCCGGTGGAGCCCTGTTTAAATCATTTACAAACCCACTAACTGGCTTTGCCAAAAAAAAGTTTCCGCTTTTGCAAAAAATGTGCGGGCAGCAGGGCATAAACCATTTAAATCCCGCTTTGTTTCTTAAAAGATTCAAGCGGCTGAGGATAAGCCCCTGCACTACTGTGCTTGTTTTTATGGATAATAAGCATCATTTTATGACCTTTACAAGTAAAGCAGCAAACCTGGATTCAACGATGTCAGAAGAAGACCCAACCGCTTCCTCCCGAAAACGCGACCATATCGAGCTGGCTTTCCGCTCGCAGATCACCAGCGGCCAGCTGGACCACCGTTTTTACTATGAGCCCATCCTCTCCAACCATCCTAAGCCCGGCAGCCTGAAGCGCTTTTTGTTCTTAGGGAAAACCATGCATTCACCGCTCTGGGTGTCGAGCATGACCGGCGGCACGGAAATGGCCCACACCATCAATCACAACCTGGCGCGGGCTTGCCGCGAATTCGGCATGGGCATGGGGCTGGGTTCCTGCCGGGCGCTTTTGTACAGCGATGAGCGCCTGGACGATTTCGATGTCCGCCACCTTATCGGAGAGGACCTGCCGCTCTTCGCCAATCTCGGTATCGCCCAGTTGGAACAGCTCATCGACAAAGGAGACTTGCAAAGGGTGGATGATTTGCTGGACAAACTACAGGCGGATGGGCTGATCGTACACGTCAATCCACTTCAGGAGTGGCTGCAGCCCGAAGGCGACCGCTTTGAAAAAACACCGCTTGAGACCATAACGACCCTGCTCAATCGGGTTGATGCTCCTGTTATCGTTAAAGAAGTAGGGCAGGGGATGGGGCTGGAAAGCCTGCGCGAGCTCATGCAACTGCCCCTGGCAGCTATTGATTTCGCCGCGAATGGCGGCACTAACTTTGCACGCCTGGAAATGCTGCGGGGCGAAGAAAATAAAGCGGCGATTTACGAGCAGCTGGCTTTCGTCGGGCACAGCGCTGAGGAAATGGTGCTGCTCGTCAATGGCTTGCTGGAAGAGCTGGGGGAGCGTACACGCTGCCGGCAGTTCATCATTTCGGGAGGAGTAAAAACTTTCTTGGACGGTTATTATCTCACCAACCGCTTGCAGGCACCGGCTATCTACGGGCAGGCATCCGGTTTCCTGCGCCACGCACGCGGCAATTACGAAGAGCTGCAGCAGTACGTGGCAGCGCAAGTGGAAGGCCTGGAGCTGGCCAACGCCTTTCTGCGCCTGCGGCAAAGGGGAGTACCAAACGGATAAAACATGCAGGAAAAGACCATATCGGGTTTCTCTAAACTTACAAAGCAAGAAAAGCTCCGTTGGCTGATGGAGCATTTCTCTGAGGAGCCGGAAAAAGCAGAAGCGGAACTCAGGCAGTTCTGGCAGGCCGATGAAGAGCAACAGCGCGTATTCGATGGCTTCAGCGAAAATACCATCAGCAATTACTTTTTGCCCTACGGCATCGCACCCAACTTTCTGATCAACGGGAAGGTCTACGCTGTGCCTATGGTGATCGAGGAAAGCTCCGTGGTAGCCGCTGCTTCGAGCGCCGCTAAGTTCTGGTACCAGCGCGGCGGTTTCAAGGCAGAGGTGCTTGCTACTCAAAAACTCGGCCAGGTGCACTTCAGTTGGAGCGGAGCGCCCGAAAAGCTGAAAAACGCTTTCCCAGCGCTGAAAACCCGGCTGCGGGAAGATGCCCGGCACATCACCCAGAATATGGAGAAAAGAGGCGGCGGCGTCACCAGTATTGATCTGGTAGACATGACCGCCCGCGAGGAAGGGTACTACCAATTGCAGGCCCGCTTTGAAACTTGCGACTCCATGGGCGCTAATTTCATCAATTCGGTGCTGGAGGAATTCGGCAACAGCCTGAAATCCTTCGCGGCTGACTATCCTACTTTCGAGGGGAGCGAACGCGAGCTGGAAATCATCATGGCGATTCTTTCGAACTACACCCCGGACTGCATCGCCCGGGCGCAGGTTGAGTGCCCTATAGAGGACCTGAGTACAGCCTGCAAAGGCATGCCCGCTGAAGATTTCGCCCAAAAATTCGCCAAGGCGGTCCGTATTGCAGAGATTGACCCCTACCGGGCGGCTACGCACAACAAGGGAATTTACAACGGAGTGGACGCCGTGGTGCTGGCTACTGCTAACGACTTCCGGGCCATTGAAGCCTGCGGGCATACTTTCGCTTCGCGCAACGGGCAGTACTGCAGCCTCAGCCACTGTAGCCTGGAAGATGGCATCTTCCGCTTTTGGATGGATTTGCCCCTGGCTGTCGGCACCGTAGGCGGCCTGACCAAACTGCATCCCCTGGCCAGACGGTCGCTGGAATTGCTGGGGCAACCCTCCGCCAAAGAGCTGATGGCGGTCATCGCCTCTACCGGACTCGCACAAAATTTTGCTGCAGTGCGTTCCCTCATCACCACAGGTATACAGCAGGGGCATATGAAAATGCACCTGCTCAATATTCTCAACCACCTCAGCGCTACACAGCAAGAGGTAGAAGAAGCTAAAAACCACTTTAAGGACAAGGTCGTTTCCTTCACCGCCGTACGGGAATACCTGAAAACTTACCGACGGAGGCGCCTTGTTTCGTAACCGAAAAACCATCGAGCTATGGAACGGGCCATCCATACCAACGGAAAATTATTGTTGACCGGAGAATACTTCGTACTCGACGGCGCACTAGCGCTGGCTATGCCCACTCGCTTGGGGCAGTGGCTGCGCATTGCTCCCCATCCGGCCGGAGGCGAGCACAAGTGGATCAGCAAGCGGCAGGACGGGACGGTCTGGTTTGAGGGGGCTTTCGCCGAAACTGGCAGTTTGTTGCACTGCACAGATGTAGAGGTGGGGCACCGCCTGGAAGCGCTTTTGCTCGGCATCGAAGATCAGCAGCCTGGCTTTTGGTCCCGGCAGCCATTCCGTCGTTTTGAAACGCAATTGGAGTTTCCAAGAGAATGGGGGTTGGGCAGCAGCTCGACCCTAGTGGCAGCCTTGAGCCGCTGGGCAAATGTTGACCCCTTCCAGTTATTGGAAAAAAGCTTTGGCGGTTCTGGTTACGACATTGCCTGCGCCAACGCCCGGGGGCCAGTGCTTTTTCAGCGCCGGAGGGGGCAAGCGAACTACGTTGAAATTCCGTATGCACCCAGCTTTTCTGATAAAATCTGCTTCGTATACCTAGGCCGTAAGCAAGACAGCCGGGCGGGCATCCAAAGATATAGAGAGCAAATCAATAATGCCCACCGCCATCGGGAGCGGATCTCTGAACTCAGCATGCTGTTCCTGAAAGCCCGCGATGCCCGGGAGGCTGCCTTGGTGCTGGAGGAACACGAAGCCATCGTCAGCGAAGCGCTGCAGCTGCCGGCCGTCAAGGAGCAACACTTCCCCAACTTCCCCGGTATCGTTAAGTCTCTGGGGGCTTGGGGGGGAGATTTTGCCATGGCGCTCAGCGAAAAGCCCTCGGAAGCAACTGTGCGTTACTTCAGGGTGAAGGGGTTCGAAACGGCACTGCACTACAGCGAGCTGATGGGAGAATAAATTGGGCTGTTTAACTTTACCCCCGATATGGCAGGATTCCGCCACATTTTCGTCCGCCGTTTATCCGCACTAGCGCAGCGGCTTCCCGCCTCGCTTTTGATTCGTCTGACAGGGCGGCACGCCTTTCTTCCCTTCTACCACGCTGTTTCCGACCGGCCCCTGCCGCATATCCGCCATCTGTATCCGCTGAAAAGCAGCCGTCAGTTTGAAGAAGACCTGGATTTTCTGCTGCGGCAGTACGAGCCTCAACTGCTTTCAGATTTCCTGGCTTGCCGCCCCGCCCGCAAGCCGCCGCTATTGCTCAGTTTTGACGATGGGCTGCGCTGCTTTGACGAGTACATCGCTCCCCTGCTGTTGCGCAAGGGGGTGCCTGCCGTTTGTTTTTTGAATGCTGCTTTTGTCGGCAACCGCCGTTTGTTCTTCCGCTACCAGGCAAGTTTGCTGCTGGAGCAGTTTCAGCTACAGCCTGGGCTGGCCGATCGGGAAGAGGCGCGGGAGTGGCGGCGGCGGCATGCTCCGGGTAGCAGCAGTTGGCGGCAGGCACTTCTGGGCATCGGCTACGGGCAGCAAGCTGCTCTGCCAGAGCTGGCGGAGGCCATAGGCTACAGCTTCAGGGCATATCTGGAGCAGGCGCAGCCTTATCTGAGCGAAGCGCAGGTCCGGCACTGGCAGCAGCAAGGCTTTGAGTTTGGCGCGCACAGCGTGGATCATCCGCTGTACTACGAATTGGAGCAAGCCGAACAGCTGCGGCAGACCTGCGAGAGTTTGGCATACGTAGAGCAAGCCTTCGGCAGCGAATACCCCTGCTTTTCTTTCCCATTTACCGACTACGGCCTGGGCGCAGTTTTTTTCGAGCGCCTGCAGCAAGCCTGCGGCCCGGTTTATACCTTCGGCTGCGCAGGGCACAAGCGCGATACAGCGCCCCGCCACTATCAGCGGGTGCCGCTGGAAGATGGCCGGCTTTCTGCCCGGCAAATCCACAACGCAGAATTGCTCTACGCTTTGCTGCGTTCTCCTTTCGGAAAAAATACTGTGCTGCGATCATGATTGACTATCAACTGCTAGGGCGCGATGCGCTGCGAGCCTATATTTCGGACCCTGCCTATCTGGAGCAGCCCCACTTGCCCATCAGCCGGCACCGGGCGCAATCCCAACTGCTTAACCCCCGCATGTCAGCGGAGGACACCCTGCTCATCCTTGCCCGGGAAGGGGAGGAG
>CAYNIT010000037.1:0-25296 GCA_964397205.1 uncultured Phaeodactylibacter sp.
CGTGCAAAAAAACGAGTCTAAATCGGTAAGTTATTGTTGCGCGACCCCTTAGTTGCTGAGTGACAAGGAAAACGCCCGTTGCTTTGCAATATTTGCAAATAGCTGAAATTCGCAAATCTCAACCAGCCTCCACAAACATGTACCTTTTTAAATCCGTGGCAGATCTTCAAGCTTACCTGAAGCCACAGCGGGATAAAAACCGCAGCATCGGTTTTGTGCCGACTATGGGAGCGCTGCACGAGGGCCACCTCTCCTTGCTGCGCCGCTCCCTGGCAGAAAGCCAGTGCACCGTCTGCAGCATCTTTGTCAACCCCACCCAGTTCAATGACCCTAGCGATCTGGAGCAGTACCCCCACAGCCCGGAAAGCGACTTGGAACGGCTTTACCAGACAGGCTGTCCGGTCGTATTTATGCCAACAGTAGCGGAGGTCTACCCCAATGGCAAAGCCCCCGCCGATACTCAAAAGCTGGACTTTGGCTCCCTGGCTACGGTCATGGAAGGCGCCCACCGGCCCGGCCATTTTCAGGGAGTGGCGCAGGTCGTGAAGCGGCTGCTTGACATCGTGCAGCCCGACTTCCTCTTCATGGGCGAAAAGGACTATCAGCAGCTGCTCATCGTACGGGAGATGGTCCGGCAGACCGGCATACCTACAGAGGTTATTGGATGCCCCACCGTGCGGGAAGCCGACGGCCTGGCCATGAGCTCCCGCAACCAAAGGCTCTCCCCCCAACAACGACAGCAGGCTGCCCTCATCTATCGCACCCTGCAACAGGCAGCTGCCTGGGTAAAGAACTGGCCGCCTCGGGAAGTGGAAGCCAAGGCCATGAGCCAACTAAAAGAAGCAGGCCTCGAACCGGAATACTTCGAACTTGCCGAAGCCCGCAGCTTGCAAAGAGTGGAGGACGTGCAAAATGCTGATACGGTACTCGCTCTGGTAGCGGCTCGAGTCGGCGATGTCCGCTTGATCGACAACTACCTGCTCAAGGGCAACGCTTACTAGCGCTGCAAACCAAACGCAATATTGTTTTGTTTTAGTCAGGGTTTTGTAAGGGCTATGCCGAACTCGGGGCTCCAATCGCCCCTTTTGCCAAACAATATACCAAATTGAATACTATGATGATTCAAAGATTCAAATCCAAAATACACCGTGCAACCATCACTCAGGCTGACCTCAACTACGTAGGCAGCATCACGATAGACGAAGACCTGATGGAGGCCGCCGGCCTGATAGACGGGGAAAAAGTACAAGTCGTCAACAACAACAATGGCGAACGCCTGGAGACTTACGTCATCACCGGAGAGCGCGGGTCCGGCGTCATCTGCCTGAATGGCGCGGCCGCCCGGCGAGCCCAGGTGGGAGACACCATCATCATTATCGCCTACGCTTGGATGCAAGAAGAAGAAGCCCGCCAATTCCGCCCCAAAGTAGTCTTCCCTGACCAACAAAACCGTTTGCCTGCTCCATCCCCTAGCTTCAGGACATGATTCTGAAGGCAAGACTTGCGAACAAAAATAAAATCACTATATTTGTAGTAAGCGGCATTAGCTATAAAGCAGTCTCCAACGAACGAACGGATTCATTGCCCTGACTGTAAAAGGTTGGCAAGGCATGGCTCCGCTGCTTGATCGTTCAGCCTAACTAACCTCATCCCGACCTAATTAACATATTTTTTTATAGCCGGATGCACAGGCATCCATCAATACTTGAGTGAATCGAGAGTAAGCGCACTTTACAGCCAATGGCCGCTGTGTAGAGTGAAGTTCCAGACGCCTTATATCACAAATTGGATTAGTATGAAAGAACTAGGGGCTTGCCTTACTGGCAAGCCCCTACGTTTTTGGCAAAACCAGCCAGTTGCGCGCTTTGCCTTCTGCCTCCAGCCAGGATGCCCGCCCGTACCCCAACAGGAAGCCGCCTCCTCCGGCGCCACAAAGTTTCAGCCCGTATTGCCCGCTTTCTAAACCGTACTCCCAATCCCCCCACCACCGCCGGGGGATCCAGGCTGACATATGTTGCAGCTGCATTGCTGAGATGCGCCCGAAGCTTGCAGCCAGCGATTGCCGCTGGCCCGCCAAATACTGGGCTATCGCCCGCTCGGCAGCCGGCCTTAAGCCGCTTTCGATGGCATTGCGGAAGCCTGGCTCTTCCTCGCAGCGCATGCTGAAACGATTCACTAAAGGGGCTGTTTGGCGGCTTTGCCCTGTATCAATCAGGAAGAAAAGATAATTGTCCGAATCCCAGGGCGATGGCTCTGCAGCCCGCCAATCGGCCCCGTCGAGAAGCAGCGTCCGCTGCACATAGCAGATAAACGGATCAGTGCCGGAGCTGTTGCCATGGAAGAAGCGCTCCAACTGCGCCAATTGCCGGCGCAGCTCTGCGTATTGCTCCTGCTCCTCTGCCCCGATTGGACGGAGGGCAAAGCGCTGGTAGACCGCTGCGCACAGAGCGCCCGAGCTGCCCGCACCGTAGCCTACCGGAATGTTGGCGTCGAAGTGCAGCCCATCCTCCAGCTCCGCAGCGAAACGCTTCAGGTTCAGCTTTGCCTGCAAGCGCCCAGCGGACTGCTGCTCTTGCAAGTAGCGCAGAAAGGGCTGCAGGTCGTACTTTGGTTCGGCTTCTCCAAACGCCCAACTGCCAGCGAAACGGGGCATAGGCGTGGCTAGCGCTTGGCCGCCAAGCAGCACCGTGTATTCTCCAAACAACAGCAATTTTCCGGGAAAATAAGACATAAGGCCTGGCGTTATGCAATCAATCGCGGCGCGTCTGAAAAGAACTTCTCCTTCCAGGCTGCCGGGCAGATGAGGTAGCCGAGGTTGGGCTGAGGCGGCGCTTTGCCAAACTCTACCGGTTGCCGGTTGAGGTAACTGTGGTGGAAACCTAGTTCTTCAACGATAACTTTTTCTCCGCTGATATCCCAATAGGGCACCCAGGGCATCAGAAAGATATTCACATCCAGCTTGCCTTCCGCCATCAGCAAAGTGCGGGTGGCATCGGTACGCAATATGTGGCGGTTGTCGGCTCCCAGCTTTCGGTACAGATTTTCGTATTTATCTCCACGGTAGCGGAGCGGATGGGCGTAAACCAACTCTTCAAAGGGCTTGTCGGCAGGAGGCGCTATGCGCTCGGGCTTGTCTCCATTGCGTTCTATATAAGCGCCTCGCCTCTTAATCCCGTAGAGCAGCACATCAAGATCGGGATAGTAAATGACTCCAATGCAGAGGCCCTGGCCGGGCTGATAATAGGCAGACTGATGAGAAAACCCACGTTTCAAATCTATATAGTAGCTCGTGCCGTCAAGTTCGTCAGCAATAATGTAGGGCTGACTGCGGTCAATAAAGCCGGGTTTGGGGGATTCCTCACTGTAGAGGCGAACTGCCGGCAGCTGAGCCTCAACCTCCCGTTGCAGTATTTTGGAAATGGCCAGGTCGACATCGGTTACGCGGGAATCATCGGGCTTTTTGTAGACCTTGTAGTCTCCTGCGATGCGCTCCATCATGATTTGGCCGGCCTCTCTCGCCCGCTCCCGAAGAAAGGCCAGTATATGGTTTAGATTCATATGAGTAAAGATACCAAAAACCGGAAGTTTGCCAACTCCCAAACTATTGTGTTCTTTCTTTGCACAAAAGCTGTGCAAAAAATGTTCAACATAAGATAGTTGTTATCAAAAACAACACAACTGAGTAATTTCGTCGTAAAAACTGCGAAAAACCCTGGGGTGAAGGTGAAAAAATTTGGAATTGTTTGAAAAATAATTAATTATAGCAGTTGGGATATGCCTTCCCAATGCATCTCACATAACAACTTAAACTCAAAATAATTTATGGCCAACTGTTTTGCACTTATGGGCTGGAGCCTGCCAGTCATTGAAAGCGTTCAGAAGTCAGGACTGCCTTACGTGGTGGTCTCCTTCCCCGAATTCGGCACCTACGCAAAGGAGCACGACATCCCCTTTGTAGGCTACAAGCTGGACGAATTCGGTTCGCACTCCAACTCCCTGGAATTGGCAGAATTGCTCAAGCCCTACCATGCTGATGTAGCTGTCCCCCTATTTGAAGAAACGGTAGAATGGGCCGGCGCGCTGAATTCCATCTACCGAGATGACCCCAGAGTGCTCAACCGCGCCTTTCTGTTCCGCAACAAAGCCATGATGAAGCGCAAAGCACTGCTCGGCGGGCTGAAGGTGGGCTTGTTCGAAGAGGTGTATACCAAAGAGCAGGTGCACAAATTCCTGGACCGGCTCAATGAAGCGGAGCTGCAGTTGCCCGGAGAGGAAGATGCCTGGTTCCACGCCAAGCCCTTTGCTGCCGCCGGCACCGTGGGGCACCACTTTATTAAATCCCGGGAAGACATCGACCGCAAAATGAGAATACAGGATTTCCCCTGCCTGGTGGAAAGCCACCTGAGCGGCAAGGAGTTTTCCTGTGAGGCGTTCATCCACAACGGCCAGGTCCGCTTCATGAATATCACGGAATACGTCAAGCTGGGCTATTCTAACTTTATACCTGCCGGGCCAGAACTCGAGAACAAACGGCAATTGATCCACGACGAGGTGCAAAAAATGGTAGACATATTCGGCATTGAGTACGGTATGGTACATCCGGAGTGGTTCGTCAGCGACGACGGCAAGAAGATCAACTTCGGGGAAGTCGCCTGCCGGATACCCGGAGGGCACATACTGGAGCTCTGCGGGCAAGCTTATGGCTTCGATGCGCTGCTGGCCTTTGTCGTCAGCCATGACCCGAATATGTCCGAGGAAGAACTGGATCAGTACTTCCCGCCCAAAGGCTACATGCCGGAAAAACGGTACGGCAACGTCATGGTGTTCCCGAAACGCGGGCAGATTTCCCGCCTGGAAATACCCGAAGAATTGCTGGAAGAGCCTTACTACCTCGACAATAACCTGGTAGAGCCCCTCGGCCCACAGAAAATTGGCGAACGCGAAGGCTTTGGCAACCACTTCGGAACCGTCAACTTCGTGGGAGAAGACCACGAGCGGATGCGAGAGCTGCTGAAGCATTATGAAGATGTGCCCTTCTATGTGTAACGATACGCATTGACCTTAATTAAGGTATAGCGTGTTGAAGTATTACACCATGAGCAGGTACCCGTAGGCTGCCTCACTGCAGCAAGCTGTATTTGCTTTTCATTTAAAGGTTAGGACGAATACATGGCATTAACCATCGATCAATTGGAGGGCCGCTTCCTCAACAGCCTGCGCGCTTATAAAGAGGCACCCTCCTTCAGCCAGCAAGACAAACGCAAACGGCTCATCAGTCAGATAGATTTGCTCTGCCGGGACGAAGAAGGCATGGAGCTGCTCTATCAACAACTGCCCGAGCTGAATGCAGCTGGCCTTTTCAACGGTACCGTCTGGGAGGACCCGAACAAGCTGGTGCCCGCCCTGGTTGGCGGCACCCTTCTGGCGGGTTCGCCTACCAGCACCATGGAAGTGCTGAATGAGCTCCGCATCCTTGCTATCATGGAAGGGCGCATCGCTCACCCTCACTTCAGCGCCGAGCAGGCCAAAAATTTTCTGTACCAAGTGACCGTCACTTCCTTCGAAATGGCTTTTGAGGATTTCGATCAACCGGGCTGGGAGCGTTATGCCGGCGGGGAATTGAAAAAAGTGCGGCTGCTTTTCAAACTCATCAGGCAACACATTGACCTGAATGAGCTCAAGCCCTACTTGCTGGAAGAAATCGAAGTCATTGTCGCCCACCGCCCTATAGTAGTGACCCGCATTAAGCGGATGCTGGCCGTCATCCGGCATCAGATGGAACTCCGCTCTTCCCAACCAGTGGATGCCGCCCTGCGCAAATACCTGAATATTCTGTACAATCCTTCCCAGCTAGCTGGCAAGCACAAGAGCCCAGCATCGTACCGGCGGGCCCTTGCCCAACTCAAGCCCGATCAGCTGCGGGAAGAATGCGCTACCTTGGGTAGGCAGATGCTCGACAGCGGCTTGGTTTCTGACTATCAGCTGGAACTGCTGCAGTTCGTAAGGGAACAACAGCCTAACCTTATTGCTGAGGTACTGGCGCTCAATGCACACGGGCAGGCCGATTACGAGCGGCACCAAGCCTTCGTCGATCACCTCATCAGCGAGTTCATCGTTTCGGGTAACAAACAGGCTGTATACGGGCTTTCCCGAGTACTGCAGCGCACCTTGCTTTCCCGCAAAACGACCTGGCACGCCTTCAACCGGCTGGTCAGTATAAAAGTACATTCTGATGTAGCTGCCCGGCTGCAAGCAGGTAATTTGAGCGAGTACCACCTTACGCCCATGCAGCTGCTCATCGGGGGCACGCTCTGCGCCCTCGGGCAACCGCTAGGCATCCGGCAAGGCAACAACCCCACCTGCCAGTCAGCACGAGGCATCAGCATGTGGAGCCGCCACGCTCCGGCTAAGCTGATCAACCTTTTGATTGATGCCGCGACTACCAATAATGTTGTTTTCCGCTACGAAGGAGAAACCATCGAATCAGCGGATGTGCTGGAAGGCTTGACTCAAAAATTTGACTTTAAACTGGATCCGGTTTCCATCGTCCTAGTCCCGCTGCTGGATAAGGTGTACAACGAAATGATGAAGCGGGCTTCGTTTAAGCACTTTGGAAAAGACCCCCACTCTTCGGTCAACCCTGCTTTCTACGGGCATTGGATACAAACGGGCTTCCGCTCCGTTTACAATCCTGCTCTGCACGCCATATCGAAGTACGAGGAGTTTGTCCAGGTGTTCTATGCCTCTTTCCATCCGGAGTACAACGGGGGGCATCATTTGATCTACCCGGTTCCGACGGGCATTTTTATAACCGACGCTTCCGCTAATATGCTGGGCTACCATGCCATTTCTCTGCTGCGGATAGAACAGGATGCCGAAGGGGTGTGGCGTGCCTACTTCTTCAACCCCAACAGCCAAGGCAAACAGGACTGGGGGCAGGGCATCCACCCAACGGTGGCAGGCAATGGCGAACGCCACGGAGAGTCTTCCCTGCCGGTGGATCAGTTCGTCTCGCGGGTCTACGCTTATCACTTCAATGACCTGCGCCTGGGAGACAAATACTTGCAAATCCCTGCCGGAATCGTCGCTGGCATCACTAAATTGGCCAAAGAAAGCTGGGGAAGAAAATACCGCTGGATATAAACAACTGCATGATTATGACTAAACGACAAGTCGCCCACTTTGAACCCTTCGTGCGCAATGTGCGGCACACCTCGCGCATTGAACTCAGTCAATCGGCACTCAAAAAAAACATCAACTTCATCCGCAAAAAGCTGGAAAAAGGCACCCGGCTTTCCTGCGTTGTAAAAGCCAATGCCTACGGCCACGGCATCCCACAGATCGTTACAATGCTCGGCAAAATCGGGCTGGACCACATATCCGTAGCATCGGCCTATGAGGCAGAGGAGGTACTGAATTACCGGCAAGACAACATGGATGTCATGATCATGGGCATTCTCTACGACCGGGACATCGAATGGGCCATAGCCCACAATATCGAGTTCTATGTTTTCAACTACGACCGGCTGCAGTTGGTGTTGGAAAAAGCCAAAAAGCTACAGCGCAAAGCGAAAGTGCACATAGAGGTGGAAACCGGCACCAACCGTACCGGTATGACAGAACCTTACTTCAAGAAAGCGCTGACTTTCCTGAAGCGCAACCAAGAGTACATCGACTTCCAGGGGCTCTGCACCCATTTGGGCGGCGCTGAGTCTCTGAGCAACACTTTTCGCACCGAGCAGCAGAAAGAGCGCTACAAGGGCTACCTGGCGGAGTGCAAAAAGAAAAGGTACCTGCCTGCCATCCGCCACATCGCCTGCTCAGCTTCGGCTTTGGTGATGCCGGAAACGCACTACGATATGGTTCGGGTCGGCGTTGCGACCTACGGCTTCTGGCCGAGCCCCGATGTTTACTACCAGCATCTGCAGCAGGTAGGAAAAATGAAAGATGCGCCTATGAGCCGCATCATCAGCTGGAAAACGGATGTCATGGACGTGAAGCACGTCCCGAAGGGGGATTTCATCGGCTACGGCACAGCCTACCAGGCTACGCGCGATATGAGCGTGGCGGTTATACCGGTGGGGTACTGCAATGGCTACCCCCGCGGGCAGTCCAATCGCGGATACGTGCTTATCAACGGGCGGAAAGCCCGCATCACCGGCCTGATCAACATGAACCTTTTCATGGTGGACATCAGCGACATCCCGAATGTAAACGTGGGGGATGAAGTGACGCTGCTCGGCAAACAGAAAAACAACACCATAAAGGTGAGCTCTTTTACCAATTATACGCAGCTGCTCAACAACGAAATGCTGAGCCGGCTGCCCACAGCCATTCCCCGGAAAATCGTCCGCTAATTGTTACGCATGAAAGAACATCCTCTGGTACTGATCAAGTACGGCGGCAACGCCATGCTCAACGAAAACCTCAAACAAGCCGTTGTTAATAATGTCAACCAGCTGCAAGCTGAAGGTTTCCGCGTGGTGCTAGTTCACGGCGGCGGCCCTTTCATCAAACGCATGCTGGAGTTGGTGAAGATTGAATCCGAATTCATCGACGGGCACCGCAAGACGACACCGGAAGCGCTGAAGTACATCGAAATGGCGCTCAAGGGGGAAGTGAACGGCAGCTTGGTGAACCTGCTCAACCGCTCGGGCAGCAAAGCAGTAGGGCTGTCCGGCAAAGATGGCCGGATGGTACAGGCGCAAAAGCGCTACCACATCCGGGAGTCCAACGGGAAATCCGAAAAATTTGACCTCGGGCAAGTGGGTGATGTAGTATCCGTGGACACTGGCCTGCTCGACAGCTTGCTCGGCAAAGGCTACCTGCCGGTAGTCACCTGTATAGCTTCCGATGAAGCTGGCAACGATTACAACATCAACGCCGATATGTTCGCCGGAGCGCTGGCAGGAGCGCTGAAAGCGCAGCATTATCTAGTGCTTACAGATGTGGATGGCTTGCTGCGCGATTTGGATGACCCTTCGTCTTTGATCGAATCCCTGACGGTCGCCGAACTGGAGGCGCTCATGGGCAGCGTCATCAAAGGGGGGATGATACCCAAACTGGAATCCTGCCAGCTGGCGCTGAAAAAAGGCGCAGCTACTGCCCGCATCATCAATGGCACCAAGCCGGACAGCATCCACGATGCCGTTATCGCTGAAAAAATAACTGGAACCAAAATATGCTTGTAGAAGAGAAAACGACCAATGCTGCCTTACACGAGGCAGACCAACAATACTACTTACCAACCTTTAAGCGGCTTCCGCTGGCAATGGCCAGGGGAGAAGGCTGCAAAGTATGGGACGTAGAAGGCAATGAGTACCTCGATGCCCTGGCAGGCATTGCCGTTTGCAACCTCGGCCACTGCCACCCGCGGGTGGTCAAGGCCATACAGGAGCAGGCAGCCAAGCTCATTCATATCTCTAACTTTTTCGTGAGCGAGCCACAGGTAGAGCTCTCCAAAAAACTAGTGGAAAGCTCCGGCCTGGACCGCGTTTTCTTTTCCAACAGCGGTGCTGAATCCGTAGAAGGCGCCATCAAAATTGCCCGCAAGTACGCTCACAGCAGGGGCAGAGGTGGGCACGTCATCTCTATGACCCGCTCTTTCCACGGGCGTACGCTGGCTACCATCGCTACGGGCAAAGCAAAAATGCAGGAAGGCTTCGGCCCAATCCCCCACGGCTTTCAACGCGTGCCTTTCAACGATATAGAAGCGGTACGGGAGGCTGTCAACGAAGACGTTGCCGCCATCATCGTAGAGCCGGTACAGGGGGAAGGCGGCATCAATGTCGCCAAGCCCTGCTACATCCGCGCGCTGCGCGAACTCTGCGACAAGGAGGACATTGTGCTGATTTTTGATGAAATACAGTGCGGCATCGCTCGCACCGGAGCGCTTTTCGCAAAGGACCACTACGAGGTACAACCCGATATCATGACCCTAGCAAAGGGATTGGGCAGCGGTTTGCCCGTAGGCGCTATTCTGAGCAACGAAAAGGTGAGCAGCGCAATTGAATTTGGTGACCATGGCACCACCTTCGGCGGCAATCCTATGGCCTGCGCCGCCGGACTGGCTACTTTGGAAGCCATTGAGGAAGAGGACATCCTGCGGAAGACCACCCGCAAGGGTTTTTGGTTGAAAGATATGCTCAGCGAACGCTTGGAAGGGCACCCCAAGTTGCGTCAAATCCGCGGGCTCGGCTTAATGATCGGCCTGGAGTTTGACTTCCCGACCAAACCGCTGATGATAGAAATGATGAAAAAGGGCGTACTCGCCAACGCCACCGCAGAAAACGTTCTGCGCCTTGTACCGCCCCTAGTCATCAGCCTCGAAGAACTGGAACAGCTGGCAGATGCCGTGCTGCAGGCTGTGCGGGCGCTAGAAGAGCGCGGCGAAGCTTAACAAAAAACCAACCTACCATAGCATGATAAGAACAGCTATTGTTGGCGCTACCGGTTACACCGGGTCAGAACTGGTGCGCTTGCTGTATCACCACCCGGATGTTGACATCCAAATCATCACCTCAGAAAGCCGTAAAGGAGAGCAATTCTCCGACGTGCACCCGCAATTCAGCGGTATTCTGGAGCACGAGCTTCAGCCGGCACAAGCGGTACTGGAAGCAGAATTGGACCTGGTATTCCTGGCGCTTCCCCATGGCGTATCCATGGATTACGTCAAACGCTACGAAGAAGCCAGCTTCAATATCGTCGACCTCTCGGGCGACTTCCGGCTTTCGGCACCGCTGGTATACGAGGATTGGTACAATAAAGCCCACACTTATCCTGCTGGGTTCGACCGGGCTACTTACGGTTTGCCGGAGCTGCACCGAGATGCCATACGGCAGTCTTCCCTGGTAGCTAACCCCGGCTGCTATCCCACAAGCGCCATCCTTGGCCTGGCACCTTTGATTCATGCTGACCTCGTGGTTCCCGGACAGATCATTGTGGATTCCAAATCCGGCATTACCGGAGCGGGCATTAAAGCCAAACCGACTACCCACTACTCCAATGTAAGCGATAACTTCAAAGCCTATGGCTTGAAAAGCCACCGGCATACCATAGAAATTCAGGAGCAGTTGACTGGCTTACACGCTACGCCCATAAATGTGCAGTTTACGCCCCACCTGCTTCCGGTAGACCGGGGCATTTTATCCACCATTTATACTCAACCAAAGGCAGAGACAAGCGAGCAGGAGCTGCGGGAGCTTTACCACGACTTTTACGCCAGCCACCCCTTTGTCCGAATACGCAAGACGCCGCCTTCTTTGAAAGAAGTGCGCGGCTCTAACTTCTGCGATATTTTCATCACCTACGACGAGCGGACCAACCGCATCATCACACTCGCCGCAATTGACAATCTGGTGAAAGGCGCCGCTGGACAAGCCATGCAAAATATGAATCTGCAATTTGAACTGGACGAAACCCGGGGTTTCGTCTCCCTACCACTCAATCCTTAAAAGTAACCATGCACACACCCAATGACATGATCAGAAACCTCACTACCGTACGCGGGATCAAATGCTGGGGCGCGCACATTGGCATCAAATCCATGCGGCGCGACCTGGCCATCATTTACTCCGAGGTGCCTGCCAGTGCAGCCTGCGTTTTTACGCAGAATGAGGTTATCGCCGAGCCCATCAAACTGTCCAAACAGCACATTGAAAACAAGCAAGCTCAGGTTATCCTCTGCAATGCGGGCAATGCCAACGCCTGCACTGGCCAGCAAGGCTACGACGGAGCTTTGGCTATGGCAGAAGCAGCGGCTGAGCAGCTGGGCATCGACAAAGGAATGGTCATCGTAGCCTCCACCGGGCTGATCGGAGAACCCTTCCCCACCGAGGATATCGTGGACGGCATCAATAAGAATATCGAAAAGATTTCCAGCGATGCCAAAGCCGGCTCCTTCGCCGCCAACGCTATCCTTACTACGGATACCTTCGCCAAAGAAGGGTATCTGGACTTTGAAATTGACGGCAAAACGATCAACATGGCGGGTATTGCCAAAGGTTCTGGCATGATACACCCCAATATGGCAACCATGCTCGGCTTCATCGTATGCGATCTGGCGATTGAGCCGAATCTGCTGGATAAAGCCCTCAAAGAAACCGTCAAGACGTCCTTCAACATGATTACCGTGGACGGCGACACCTCTACCAACGATATGGTAGCAGTGCTGTGCAACGGTATGGCAGGCAATGAAATGATCAGCTCTGAGGACGATCCCGCCTACCAACTGTTCTACCAAAAGCTGGAGGAAATGATGATCCACCTTGCCAAGCTGATCGTCTCAGACGGCGAAGGGGCATCCAAATTTGTTGAGTATCGGGTGAACGGGGCACCCTCCGACGAAGTAGCGCGCCGGCTGGTCAGAGTTATCTCAGACTCCACCCTGGTTAAAGCTGCTATGTTTGGACGCGACCCGAACTGGGGGCGCATCATCTGCGCAGCGGGCAACGCTGGCATCCCCTTCGATTACAGTACTGTAGACTTATACATTGGCGATGCCGAACAGGTAGTACAGGTACTGGAAAAAGGGCGCCCGGCGAGCTTTGACCGCAACCACATCAAAAGGCTGCTGAGAGAATCTCACCTGCAGATTCAACTGGATATGAACAAGGGAGAAGGTGCCGGCATAGGCTGGGGTGTTGACCTGACAACAGATTATGTGATGTTCAACTCCGTTTACACTACCTGATCCGGCAGCCTATTTCCCGTCGGTACGAATGGGGAATAGGCTGCTATCCTTTCACGCAACTTCCTTCAGTTTCTTCTTCAGGGCAAATAGCTCATCCCGGTACTGCGCCGCCGAAATGAAGTCCAGCTCTTTGGCAGCCTTCTTCATTTTGCGCTCCGTCTCTTCCATCATTTTTTCTACCTTATCCCGGCTCATGTATTCCAAAACTGGATCGGCAGCCAGGCTAGGCTCCTCTGGCTCGACGTAAGCCCGCTCTTTTTTGCCGCGTATGTCAAGGATGGATTTTTTGGCCATGATCTCTTCCCGGCTCTTGCGCACCGTCTCCGGTTGGATGCCGTGTTCTTCGTTGTAAGCCATTTGTATTGAACGGCGGCGGTTGGTTTCGTCTATGGTATTCTGCATGGCCTCCGTCACTTTGTCGGCGTAGAAAATGACCAGGCCTTCGGAGTTGCGGGCTGCCCGGCCAGCCGTCTGCGTCAAGGAGCGGTTGTTGCGCAGGAAGCCTTCCTTATCGGCATCGATGATGGCCACTAGAGACACTTCCGGCAAATCCAGGCCCTCTCGCAACAGGTTGACCCCCACCAGCACATCGAATTCTCCCAAGCGTAAATCCCTGAGGATCTCCACCCGTTCCATAGTATCCACTTCGCTGTGGATGTAACGCACCCGCACGTTCATCCGCTGTAAGTATTTGCTCAGTTCCTCGGCCATGCGCTTGGTCAGCGTAGTGACAAGCACCCGCTCCTGCCGTTCGGTCCGTACCCGGACTTCCTCCATCAGGTCATCGATCTGATCTTGGCTTGGCCGCAGCTCGATGGGAGGGTCGAGCAGGCCAGTAGGGCGTATCAATTGCTCCACCAGCTCTCCTCCGGTTTGCTCGAGTTCATAATCGCCTGGGGTAGCACTGACGAACACCACCTGATTGATAAGGGATTCGAACTCCTGGAAATTGAGCGGCCGGTTGTCCATAGCCGAAGGCAGCCGGAAGCCGAAGTTGACCAGGCTCATCTTCCGGGCGCGGTCTCCTCCGTACATGCCCCGTACTTGCGGAATGGTCACGTGGCTCTCGTCCACCATCATCAAGTAATCGTCCGGGAAATAATCGAGCAGGCAGAAGGGCCGGGTTCCCGGTTTGCGCCCGTCAAAGAAGCGGGAGTAGTTTTCCACTCCGTTGCAATAGCCCAATTCCCGGATCATTTCCAGGTCGAAGGTGGTGCGCTCGCGCACTCGCTTGGCTTCCAAATACTTACCCTCTCGCTCGAAGTACTTTTCCTGCTCGTAGAGTTCATCTTCGATCTGCCGGATAATCTCGTTCATGCGATCCTTGGGCGCGATGTAAAGATTGGCGGGGAAAATAGCGGCAACCTCCATGCCTTCAATGCGCTTCCCGCTCTCCACCTCAATGCGGTCGATGGACTCGATTTCGTCGCCGAAGAAGGTGACGCGCTGGCCGTACTCTACATAGGGCAAGTTGATATCCACCGTGTCGCCCCGCACGCGGAAGGTAGCCCTCCGGAAATCGGTCTCCGTGCGCGAGTAGAGGCTGTCTACCAGTTTATGAAGAAAGCTGTTGCGGGAGATCGTCTGCCCTACTTTAATGCGGATGATCCCACTTTTGTAATCTTCGGGGTTTCCCATACCGTAGATGCAGGATACGGAGGCAACGATGATGATGTCGCGCCGGCCGGATAACAAGGAGGAGGTAGCCCTAAGCCGCAGCTTATCCACCTCTTCGTTGATGGACAGGTCCTTCTCGATAAAGGTGTCCGTGGAGGAGATGTAGGCCTCCGGCTGGTAGTAGTCGTAGTAAGAGACAAAGTACTCCACCGCGTTGTCCGGGAAGAACTCCTTGAATTCCCCGTAGAGCTGCGCGGTAAGGGTTTTGTTGTGGGTCAGGATCAGCGTAGGCCGGTTCAGCTCAGCAATGACGTTCGCCATCGTGAAGGTTTTGCCGGAGCCGGTCACGCCCAGCAGCACTTGCGCTTTATCGCCCTCTTGTATTCCCTGCGACAGTTGCTGAATGGCTTTCGGCTGATCGCCGGTCGGAGAAAAAGAGGATTGTAACTTGAATGGCATGTGGGTATGGTCTTGCTGTTGAATTACAAGAACGCAGGGGAAGGGGGCATAGTTGGAAAAGCCAGCGCTTTTTACGGCTCGTTCCTGAAGCTACAGATGGACAGCGGGCCCACCTTATTCTCCGGAGGTTTTCCTACGCGCCACCATCAGCCCATCCCTCACCGGCAGCAGCAAACTCTCCACCCGCTCATCGGCGCGGAGCAGCGCGTTGAACTCGTGCAGCTTTTGGGTGTCCGGATCCTTTGCGCGCAGCTCCTCCCTGGCTACTTTGCCGCTCCACAGCACATTATCAGCCAGGAGGAGGCCGCCCGGCGCTACCCGGTCAATGACCAGATCGTAGTAATCCTGGTAGTGTTGTTTGCCTGCATCTATAAAGACCAGATCAAAAGGAGCCGGCAAGCTGGGAATAAGCTGCATAGCGTCTCCAATGTGCAGCTCGACCCGATCCTGCAGGCCAGCTTTTTGCAGGTACTTCCGGATGAGATATTCCAATTCTGGGTTGACTTCTATGGTATGGAGCGTACCGCCATCGGCCAACCCCCGCGCCAGGCAAATAGCGGCGTAGCCGGTGAATGTCCCGATTTCCAAAGCCAGCGTGGGCTGCTTCAACTGGCTGAGCAGTTGCAGCAGCCTGCCCTGCACTGCCCCGGACATCATCTGCGGGGCAAGCGTCTTCAGGTGGGTTTCCCGTTCCAGCTCGTACAGCACCGGATCGGGGGCATTGGAGTATTCCTCGCAGTACTGAAACAGGGCATCGTCGATCCTTTGCATGATTTGAACAACAGAACAGGATGCAGTAGAGTTCTGCGGGATTGCCTACCTTTGCCCTTTCTAAATCAAAGCCGCTTTATGGAAGCCATCGCCTACCCCGAGCACCATCAGGAAATTGTAGAAGCCCTTCTCTTAGAAGGCCGCTTTTTGCTGGAGGGGGATGCCGCTTTCATGAGCCTTAAGCAGCAAGTGGATTTCTACCGGCAATTCTTCCGGGCTTCCTTTGGATTAGAACTGCAGTACCAGAGCGAGTACGCTTTTCTGCAAAGTGGACGAGACAGCGACCCGCTCTCGCGCGATGTCTGCATCTTCATGGGAGTATTGTGTTATGAATTGGACCGGGAGGGCTACAACCTGCTAGAACAGCTTTCTTTCCATACGCTGGAGTTCGAGCAAGTCGAGCAATTATTCGAGCTTTCCTCCTTTCGGGAAGTTTTGGAGGCTACCTCCAACCTGCAGGATGCCCACTCGCGCCGCAACTTTTACAATCGGCTGCAACGCCGGCGCATCATCGAAAAGCTGGATGAACATACCTTCCGCTTCACCCCTGCTCACAAGTACTTCCTGGATTTTGCCCGTCAGGTCGCCCGTTATCACCAACAACTGGAAGAAGAAGAATAAAAAAATCCGGCATAGGCGCGTTGCCCCATACCGGAATTCAAAGGGGGTAAGGAGTCTTTTGTGGCCTACCTGTTTCACTCGTCGTAGTGCATTACCATCAGCGGCACCGTAGTATGGAATACCACCTCCTTGGTCACGCTCTTGTGGAACAGCCGCTCGAGGAAGCTGCGGTGTACCGTCCCCATAACGATGAGGTCCGCCTTAATGTCCTGGGCGTAGTGGACGATGCCCTGCTGTACGTTGGGGCACTCAATTTCCACCGTATTGAACCCCAGGCCGGGCTTGTCCTGACGGGCTGCTTCTTCGTAGAGCACTTCCTCCACATGGTAGGGCGTGTTGGTGTTGTTGTCTACGTGTACGAAATGTAAATTGGCGGAGCGGTCTTCCACCATTTGCATGACCTTATCGATCAGCACCTCATCGGCTGCCTGATGGTTGCTGGCAAATACGATTTCCTCAAAGGGCCGGGGCTCGCAATTGCCCGGAACGAACAGCACCGGACAGTGAGCGTACTGCGCTACATAAGTAGATACGCTGCCGAATGTTTTTTCCAACAAATTGCCTTCACCGGTGGTGCCCATCACTACCATGTCCACTTCTTTAGAGCGGCGCACGATCTCCTCCGAAGCAAAGCCGATGTGGAGGTTCGTTTGAGGCAGCGCTACTACTTCTTCGCCGGCGTTGTGGCTGGTATGCTCTTCGACAAAATTGTCCAGCAGTTCGCGTTTGACCTTATCAAACTCAGCGGCTGGCATGTCGAGGTAAGGGTTGGCATAATCAAAAGAAGGATGGTAAGCGTGCATAACCTCCACGCTGCCCCCTATCTGCTCAGCAAGACGCTGTGCGTACACGTAGGCGTTGGCAGCGATGCGGGAAAAGTCCGTCGGTACGAGTATCTTTTTCATGAGGTAAGCGTTTGAGGTGCTTTAATCTTTCTGGCTTTCCAAAATTTCCTGAGTGCTCTTTTTGGAGTTGGCCAGTTCCCTGATGATATCAAAGGTGGTCAGTATGCCTTCCAGCTCCTGCTCTTCATTGACGACCGGAATGGCGTGGAAGCGGTTTTCCAAAAAGATTTCCAGGGCCACGTCGATGCGATCCTTGGGAGAAAGCTTGGCGATGCCCTTGGTCATGATGTCTTCCACATTATAAGCCCGCATGCGAGCCTCGTTGACAAAACGGTCTTCTTCATTGCGGTTGAAGCCCCGCAGGAAGTGCAGGAAGTCGGTTTTGCTGATAAGGCCGACAAGTTTTTTGTAGCGTACCACAGGTACGTGGTGGATGCGGTTGTTGTCGAACACCTCCTTGAGCACGGTTAGCTTTTCGCCGGGAGAAACCGTAATCAATTTGGTGCTCATGATACTTTTGACTGGTGCTAGGACGTTCATTGATTGCATTTTGTGATTGGTAAAAATAGCTTCTACTGCTGCTAATTTGCGGAAAAGGGCAGCCGGCAACAGTGACATCTGTCAGCCCGAACTTATGATTTTCATCAATTCCGGGCACCCGCTCGCAGCCTCCGAGTAATTGAAAGCCCATCCGCTTCTTTTCTAGCTCGGAGTTTGTATTTTTGTTTTTGTTATATTCTGGGAGTTGCCTCTAATGATAAGCATTTTTTATGAAAAGACTTTTAATCCTCCTTTGTTGTTTTGCTCCGCTTTCCTTACTGCTGGGCCAGCAATCGATAGAGGAGTTGAAGCAAGAGCTTAAGAAGGCGAATAGCACGAAAGAAAAAATGTACCTCAATTATGAATTGGGCAACGCCTATCTGAGGGTGGACGAGGAAGTTTCCATCGATTACTCCAAAAAGGCTTTCAACCAGGCTACCGATTTGAACAACCCGCGCCTGGGAGCCCAGGCGGCTTACCTCGTCGGCCGGGGCTACGAACGGGACCGCAACGAGCGCAACGCCGATGTGTGGTACCGTACAGCACAGGCTAAAGCCAAGCAGGCCGGCGACCTCGACTTGATCGTCAAAAGTGTGCAGCGGCGGGGGCGGCTTGCGGAAAAGGAACGGGATTATCGCGATGCCTACCAGATTTACGAGGATGCCTTCAACTACTTCAGCCAGAAGGGAACAAGCATCAGTGACTTGGAAAGCAAGTTCGAGCGCCAAAAAGCCGCCCTGGCTCAGGAAAGGAAACGACTGCAATCTGAAATTGACCGCCTGTCCCAGGAGCGCGATCAGCTCTCTTCGGACCGCGACCGCCTGCAGCGCCAACAGCAAAAGCTTGTACAGGAAAAGCGCCGGGTGGAGGAAGAGGTTTCCCAAAAAGAAGAACGCCTCGCTGATGTCTCTCAGGCCAAAGAACGGGCTGATTCGATCGCGGAAACCAAGCAGAAAGAAGTCAAACAGCTGTCCCGCCAAAAGCTGGAACAGGAAGCTGTACTAAAGGCCCGCGAAGCTGAATTGGCCAAAGCCACACTCGAAGCAGAACGCAACCGCAACCGTGCCGAACAAAACAAAGCCCAGCGCGACCGCTTGCTTATTCTGGCCGCCTCAGGTGTGCTGCTTACTATGCTGCTGCTCATTTTGTTCTTGGTGAGCCGCCGCTCGCGCCGCCGGCTGAAGGACAAAAACCGCATCATACAGGAAGAGCAGGAGCGCTCTAATGAATTGCTGCTCAATATACTGCCCAAACCCATCGCCGACGAGCTCAAAGAGTACGGCAAGGCAAAGCCGCGCAAGTACAAAGATGCTACGGTGCTGTTCAGCGACTTCAAAAATTTCTCCAAAATCTCCGAGCAACTGACACCGGAGGAACTGGTCGAGGACCTGGACAAGTCGTTCAAAGCTTTTGACTTTATCATATCCCAGTACGAGGATATCGAAAAAATTAAGACTATTGGCGATGCCTATATGTGCGCCTCGGGCCTATCCGACCGCCGCAACCTGCCGAACAACATCATACGTGCTGCCATCGAGATGCAGCAGTTTTTGGATGAACAAAAGCAGGAGAAAATCCGCTTGGGCAAGCCCTACTTCGAGGCCCGCATTGGCATACATACGGGCCCGGTGGTGGCCGGCGTGGTGGGCGTCAATAAATTTGCCTACGACATCTGGGGCGACACCGTCAACATCGCCTCCCGGGTAGAGTCCAACGGGCAAGAAGGCCGGGTCAACATTTCGGAGGCTACCTACAGCCTGGTGAAGTACAACTTCGAGTGTGAGTACCGCGGAAAGGTTCAGGCTAAGAACAAAGGGCTGATCGATATGTACTTCGTGAAAAAAGAACGGCAAGGGGCCGCTGTCACCGCTTGACATTCAGGGCCCCAGCAGGCGTTGCACCGCCCGCAGCAAATCCATGCCGTAGCCCGGATAATCGTATAATCTGCTTTGGCCTGCCTGATCAGCCGGCGCAAGCGGCTCGATTTGTGTATCCTCATGCCACTCATTGAAGGAAGTGATGGCCACGATATTCAGCGGGCTGCCTGCCATTGGCTTAGCGATTTCCAGATAACGCTCAAAGGTAGAAACGGGCCCGGCTTCCGGCGATGCCCTCGGAGGGATGATGTAGTGCCCCACTTCGGGACGAACCCCCAAATCATTGAAGCCGGGAAAGGCGTTGGGGATAAAATCGACCGCCTCTCTGCGGGCTATCTCCCGAAACCGGCGGTACTGCGCTTCCACCATTTCAAAAAAGCCGGAAGCCTGCGGGTAGCCCTTGAATTGCCACGGGCCATGCATATTGTAAGCCGTTATGGCATCCAGCTGTCGAATACGCCTCCGCTCCGGCGGGTTCCAGAACACTTCATCTCCGACGAGGTACAGCTCGAACCCCTTAGACCGGGCAGCTCGGCGGGCAGCTGCCAGGGCCTCTTTGTACTGGCCCCGGTACGTTCTGGTCAGGTAAAGCACTACCACCGCCCTGCCTTCCACTTTCAGGTAGTTAGGGTGGCCGAAAAAGCGGCGCGCCAGATAGCGGAAGTCCCGCTTCATCCGCCGGATTTGCTTTTTAGCAAAATTTATCCGCCCTCCCCGCAGCCCTCCCAGCCGCTTGGGCGACTCGTAGAAGATACAGAAGCGGGTGGTACGCCCTTTGAAGGCCGGCAGCAAAGCTTTACGAATTGTTCCGTCCGACCAGCTTCTCTTTCCCCACCAACTCACAGCCCAGCTGTCGATGCCATACCTCTCGGACCACTGCAGGTGCTGCTCGATCACCGCTTCATCCCGGCTGTTGTAGGTGCCGAGCAAAGGCTGTTGTGGCGGCTGAAGTTCCGCCCGCCAGTACCCCTCTTCCCAGTGCTGGGCATCGTACCAGGGGTAATAGTACGCCATGGCGTGGTAATTTTGCTGAGCAGCAAGGGCCATTGGGAAAAGCAGTAACAAAAGGGTACGCATGTCGATTATCGGTTTGGCAAAAGATAGGCAAGATTAACCTTTTGTTAAAAAGCGCATCGGCCCGAGCGTTGTACTATAGACAAAACCGGCTACAGATGCCTGGCTCTGGCCGAACCAATTGGACAAACTTTATAGGAATTCGCCTGATTTATATACGAGGCTAGCGTGCCTTTGCTTGCACGAACTGCGGTTTTTTAATAAACTTGTCTTATGATACGAATGATTGCCCTGGGAATCGTCTTGATCAGCCTGGCGGCTTGCAAAAACGACCTGGCTGAAATCGAAGCTATGGCAGACACCTACCGTACGGATGTGGAAACGGCTAAGGAGGTGGAAATTCTCTACAGTGATTCTGCGCAGGTACGGGTACGCATCACCGGCCCGACGATGTTGTACCATCTCGATCGTTCAGACCCCTACCAGGAGTTCCCAGATGGCGTGATGGTAGACTTCTACGATGCCGAGGGCACTGTCACTAGTCAGCTAACTGCCCAGTACGGCATTCGGTACGAAAACAAAGCGGAAGTGATTGTACGCGACAGTGTGGTCTGGGAGAGCAACGAAGGAGAGAAGCTGGAGAGCGAAGAGCTGATCTGGGACGAACGCCGCGAGAAGGTTTACACCAAGAAATTCGTCGTCATCACCCGGCCCGAAGAGATCATCTACGGCCATGGCTTTGAATCGGATCAGAACTTTTCTTACTCCCGCATCAACGCCATTGAAGGGCGTATCAAAGTAGACAAGCCGGAGGAGGGCGAAGCGCCCTAGCCACGGCAACATAGACAGTTGATTTAACCTATCCTCAACAATCCAGCGATAAACGCCATCAATGCTTATAGCACTGATCATATTCTCCCTGCTGCTTTCAGCATTGTTCTCAGGAACGGAGATCGCCTTCATTTCTGCCAACAAGCTGCGGCTGGAACTGAAGAAAAAGCGCAGCCTGCGCCGGGGCAGCATTCTGTCTAGCTTCTACGAAGACCCCTCTAGCTTTTTGGGTACGATGCTGGTGGGCAACAACATCGCTCTCGTGCTTTTCACCTGGCTGATGACGAAGCTGATAGAGCCCGATTTGCTCCGGCTCCTGCCCCTGCTATCGGAAGCCCCGCTGCTGCTGCTATTAATCGAGACCATCATCATTACCATCGTCGTGCTGATTTTCGGCGAATTCCTCCCGAAAACGCTGTTTCGGCTGTACGCTGATGAAGTGCTCTACTATATGGCAGTGCCCTTGCAGGGCCTGAAATGGATATTGCGCCTGCCAGCCTGGGTAATGACGCGGCTGTCCAATCAGCTGCTTCGTTTGCTGCGCACCCCGCCGGAAGAAGTGGACAACGCCTTTACCCGGATAGATTTGGAAAACTTTATCAATGAAACGCGGCAGGAGGGCGAGGAGGAAGACATAGACCGGGAGCTGTTCGGCAAAGCGCTGAACCTGCGGGAAGTGCGGGTGCGGGAGTGTATGATTCCGCGGCCCGAAATTGAAAACATCGACATCAACGCCTCCGTGGAGGAGCTGGAGCAGCTGTTCAAAGAGACCAAACTGTCGCGCATTGTCATCACTAATGAAGACATCGACAACGTGCTGGGCTACGTCCACCATCAGCAGCTGCTCAAACAACCTACGGCTATCGCACAACTGATACTGGAACTGCCCTTCGTGCCCGGCACGATGCGGGTCACGGATTTGCTCAACCGCTTCATTCGCGAGCGGGTCAATATCGCTATGGTGGTAGACGAGTACGGCGGCATTTCCGGGCTCATCACCATGGAAGACATACTGGAGGAGCTGTTTGGAGAAATTGAGGATGAGCACGATCAGGAAGAGCATGTGGAAGTCACCGTACAGGAAGGTAGGGAGTACATTTTCTCCGGCCGCCTGGAAATCGACTACCTCAATGAGAAATACGGCCTGGAACTGCCGGAAGGGGATTACCACACGCTTTCCGGCTACCTGGTCACCTCCACCGAGTCTATTCCCGAGCAAAATGCGGAAATCCTGCTCGATGGCTTCCACTTCATCTTGGAGCTGGTGAGCGAGACCAAAATTGAAACAGTGCGGGTCATCCGTTTGAACAGGCTGGAGCCCCCGATCTAGTGAACGGAAGGTACAGCCTGGCTGGCTTTGTCGCTATCCTGAAGCGCCTTCAGCAGTTTCGGCATTTGCTGTTGAGCATACTCATACCCCAGTTCGTACGCCCAATCTATTTTGCCTGTTTCCAAAAAATTGATTTCGTTAATGCCCTGCGGTTCTAGCAGGAAATCGCATTCCGGCAAACGGAGCTGTATGGCAGATTGCCAGGATAGTAACTGAGAGCGCCCCAGCAGCGCCATAGAACTGCGGAGTGCTTCCGGCCCGGTTTGTTCCAAAGGGCAAACGTTGCTGCCGATGATGAAGAGCCCCTGGTTCAGCACCGGGTCGATGGGGAAGTTGTTCATCACTCCCCCGTCGGCGTGCAAATGGCCGTTGATCTTAACGGGTGAAAAAAGCGGAGGCATTGAGGCGGAAGCCAGCAGGGAAGCAATCAACGCCCCTTTGTCGTGCACTTCCCAATCACCCTTTTCCAAATTGGTGGTGACGACATAAAGGATTTTGGGGAGCGCTTCGAAACGATCCCCTGGAAAGTACTTTTCCAGAAATATTCGGTACTTATCGCTGTCTAACAGGCCGGGCTTGAGCGGGCTGAGCATGGAAAAGCTGAACAGAGGTGTTTTGTGAAAAAACTCCAGCATCTCGTCTATGGAATACTCAGCAGCGTACAGTGCCCCTACCAGCGCCCCAGCGCTTGAGCCAGCTACGGTAGCCGGGGCAAGCCTTTGTTCTTCCAATGCCCGGAGCAGGCCAATGTGTGCCAGGCCTTTTACGCCACCGCCCGAGAGCACCAAAGCGATTTCAGGATTTTCTTTCATGCTCCAGTGATGTTTTAAATATAAACAGGCGGAGAGGAGCAAAAGTGCTCCGCCCCGCCCGATTACAGGGATGTTTTTTTTACCAGCCGAATGCGTAATATTGCTTACCCGGCACGTCTTCGTAGAGCCCTTCTATCATCAGGCCGCCGCCCTTTTTTTGCTCCAGCAGCCGGATGAGCGACTCCTTGTCTTCCACGGTTTTGCCATCTACCTTAGTGATGATGAAGCCTTCCTGGATATCCGTATGCCGGCGCAGTTTACCGCTGTACAATGCCTTAACCCTTACGCCACCGGCTACGCCCAGCTCTTGCGCCTTGGCCTTGGGCAGTGTTTCCAGCTCAGCTCCTAGGCGGCGCAGGATCTCATTGGGTTCTTCTCCCTCCGCAAGTACTTTGTTGCCGTAGCGGCTGTGCAGCTTCACAGCAAAGCGCCGTTCTTCGCCGGCCCGGTTGACGGTAAGCTCCACTTCATCGCCGGGGCGGTGGCGTGCGATCTGCTCCTGCAGCTCAGAAGCATTGCTCACGTCTTCGCCATCCACCTGGGTGATGACATCGCCGGGCTTGATGCCAGCCTCGCCGGCAGCACTATTTTCCAATAGGCTGTCGACCAAGGCGCCGGTAGTTACTTGCAAGCCCTTTTCTTTAACCAGCTCTCCGTTTACCGAACGGATCATGACGCCCAGGACACCCCGCTGTACACTGCCGTACTGCAATAGGTCTTCCACCACTTTATTGACGATGTTGCTCGGCACAGCGAATCCATAACCAGCGTAAGCGCCCGTAGGGCTGGCGATGGCCGTATTGATGCCCACCAAACCGCCGTTCAGGTTGACCAATGCGCCCCCGCTGTTGCCAGGGTTGATGGCCGCATCGGTTTGCAGAAAGCTTTCCACGGCAAAGCGCTCCTTCAGTATATTGATGTTGCGCGCCTTAGCGCTGATGATGCCGGCGGTAACCGTCGAGTTGAGCCCAAGCGGGTTGCCCACGGCGAGTACCCATTCGCCCACCTGGGCTTCGTCGCTGTCAACGAGCGGCAGTGTGGGCAAGCCTTCTGCTTTTATTTGGAGCAGGGCCAGATCAGTACTGGGATCTGTGCCCACCACATGGGCTTTAAAACTGCGATTGTCCGTCAGGGTAACCTCAATATCGCGGGCTTGCTCTATAACGTGATTGTTGGTGACGATGTAGCCCCCTTCATTGATGATCACTCCAGAACCGGAGCCGACCCGAGGCTTAGGCTGCCTGGGCTGCTCGAAGCGGAAAAAACGATCGGGGCCGAAAAAGTCGCGGAAAGGCTCTGGCCATTCGGGGCGCAAGCTGGGGGAAGCGGACGAGCGCTTGGTCGCTTTGATGTGGACTACCGCATCTACCACTTTTTCTGCCACTTGCGTAAAATCGAGCGGGACGGGCTCCCCTGTTTCATCCAGTTGCCAAACGGCTGCTCGGGCGGGAGTCGCATCCACATGCTCAATTTTCACCGTTTCGCTGCCTTGGCTCAGCAACTGAAAAATTCCAAGAGTCAACAAAGTGACTCCTAAAGCGGTAAGCCCTGAAAAAAGAATATGTTTTTTCATAGCCAATGCTTTTTAGTTATTGGAATTGCAACAACAGTTCTTATTCTCACCTCGCAATCAGAGTGCCAACCTAGTACGAAGTGGAAAAAATGTCAGTCCACTGCCCAAACGTCAGTTGTTGCCGCCGAGGGCTGAAAAACCTTATGTCGCCTGCGATGTTTCATTTCCAAATTGGATAGAATTTTTCGTCAGAATGAAAACCACGGAAAGCGCAATGAGCAAAAAGTTCTACGATTTGCCCCTGAGTGCAGTAAATGCAGAAACGGATGAAGCCGTCACTTTGGTCTTCGATGTTCCAGAGCCGCTCAAGCAAGA
>CAYNIT010000038.1:0-24925 GCA_964397205.1 uncultured Phaeodactylibacter sp.
GCCCTGACCCGCCGCCTGCTTTGGAATCTGGCTATCCCGCTGGCGGCCGGCGGGCTGTTTTGCCTGGCTATGCTGCGCATGGGCAGCATAGGGCTGGTAGCGCCTGCCACCTTGGTATTTTATGGCTTAGCGCTCATCAATGCCAGCAAGTACACCCTGCCCGATATCCGGTACCTTGGCTTGACGGAAGTAGGATTGGGGGTTGTGGCAGCTTTTCTGCCGGGGCACGGCCTGGAGGTTTGGGCGGTAGGTTTTGGATTGTTGCACATCCTGTACGGCGGTGCCATGTATTTCAAATACGAGCGTAACTGATGAAAGGCATTATCACCAAACTCAATCAGGCTTTTGACCATCGGGTGCGGTTGGGCATCATGTCTGTACTGGTAGTCAACGATTGGGTGGAGTTCACATTTCTGAAGGATACGCTCGAACTGACCGACGGGCGTCTGGCCAGCCATATCAAAGCGCTGGAGAAAGCCCGGTACTTGGAAGTGCGCAAACGCTTTGTGGGGCGCAAACCCAATACCTCTTACCGTGCCACCGATAAGGGGCGCCAAGCGTTTCAGGATCACCTGGATGCCCTGGAGCAGCTGCTAAAGCGTACCGGGCAGTAAACGGGCTATTTTTTTGCCCCTAAACTTTGAAAAACAAAGTACTTTAAACTTATGATTTACCAAATTGCTATCCGTCGGACCTACCGTCTGCGCGCCCTCTTGCTGGCGAGGCTCGCCCGGCTGGTGTACAGCTTTTTCCAAACCTTCCCGCCTTTGCGAAGGCCAAGCTGGGGCTTGTCTAGTACTGCTCTGAAAAGTATGCCGCCGAGCAGTCTGGGACGCGGTTTGTACCAATTCTACCAAGAGTACGGGCTGCAGGTAATGCCTGGCTTCGAGCCGCACGATGTTTTTCACGTACTATTGGATTACCCCCCGAGTATGGAGGAGGAAGGCAAGCTGGTTTTTTGCCTGCTGGGCAATGGGAAACGCTCCGTCCCTAATACCTCTTCCTGCATTATGGCAGCCGCCTTCTTCCCGGAGCACTGGGGCGACTTTGCGGAAGCCTATGCCCGGGGCCGGCGGGCGCGCACCTTTTGGCGATGGCAATTTCAGTACCTTTTGCGGGAACCTCTGGGCTTGCTCCGGCACTTTATTTTCAAAACGGGTATTTTTTCTAATCAGGAAAACGGCGACATTCTCCGCCAACCCAATCAACTCACTTAAAAAATGAAAAGAAACACACAAAGCCTTCCGCTCCTACTGCTATCCATGCTCGGCCTCGGCCTGCTCGTACTGCGCAACAGCTACAACGGGCTGCCGCCGGACTGGGCTTCTACGGCGGTATTGATCGAAAACCGGGGAGCCACCTTCTTTTTTTTGGCCTGGAACTTGCTTTTAGCCTGGATTCCGTACGGCCTGTCGGCCGCTCTTGGGAGTTGGCCCGAACACCCGAAGGGCTGGCTCTACAAATCGCCTTTGTTGCTGTTGTGGCTGCTCTTTTTGCCCAATGCCCCGTATTTGATTACGGACCTGATTCATCTTAAGCCCCGGCCCCCCATTCCATTTTGGCTGGATGCGGCTACCTTTTTCTTATTTGCCTTTACCGGCCTTTTGCTTGCTCTGGCCTCGCTGCTGCAGGTACAGCGCTTTCTGGCTCAGGGGGTATCCGGCGGCATGACACGGCTCGCTATCGCGTTTTCTATCGGGGCTTGCAGCTTGGGCCTTTACCTGGGGCGCTTTCTGCGCTGGAACAGCTGGGACGCGATTTTGCAGCCCGGGGAAGTAATTGCCTCGCTTGTGGATAATTTACAGGAACCATCAACAAGCTTAGCATTTTGCCTGTTCTTCTTCCCGGCTCTGCTCGGCATCAGCTACCACTTTTTTGCGCCAGATGGAGAGTAGAGGGCAAAACCGTCAGGTGACACAGTCGATCTGCGCTTCCTCAACTGGGTGCTGCCGGTAGAGTTCCCATATCTCGTCTTCCGTCAGGGCTCGGTTGTACACCCGGAGTTCGTCCAGTACGCCTTTGAAGCGCCGGGCGTTGCCGGCTCTGACACAGGGGCTGTTGCCAAAGGAAAACAAAGCGGAGTTAGAAATATCCACCCCGCTGCAGCGCAGGGCCCGTCGCGCTAGCCGGCCGTTTACGTAAGTGTAAGCAAAGGTGCCCTCCCGGGCGAGCGCAAAGTGTACCCATTGGGTGGTATCCAGGGTAGGCGTGAGGCCAGGGTAAAACTTAGTGGGGTTTTCGTACACCTTGGTGACCACTTCCTGACTGCTCATGTCCAGCAACAGGTCCAGCATATTGTACTGCTCGCAGCCTTCCCGCTTAGAGAGCAAGCTTTGCCGGAATACCAGGTACTGCTCAGGGCGGAAGTAAAAGCTTATGGTAAAGTCAGAGGTGTTGAAATAGCGGTTGACCGGGCCAGCGAACTCGATGTAGTCGTCTATCCCATCCAGCAACAGCCCGTCGTCTTCTACGCCGCACCAACAGCCTACATCGCCGTATAAAACGCCATCTGAGCCATTGCCGGTTTCATCCCGGGCATCGCAATCGTTGAAAGAATAATAGGCTACCAGTCCGTTCTGCAGCGCGCTATGCTCTGCGGTAGAGTTGGGGAAGTAGGTCAGCACCAGCAACAAGGCTGCTGTGCCCAGCTGAAGAATTTTCATGAGTGGGTCGCAGTATTGATTTGCATGAGAAATTATGCAATTTGATGGAAAGCACCAAAGATTGCCCTGGCAAAACCTCAATTAGAAGGCGAAGCGGCAGGGCCGTACTCTGCTTCTATCATATAGTTAATCGAAATACCTCCCAGAAAGTAGTGATCGTTGGTACCTGGATTGCCATTTTGGCTAATGCCGTCCAGATAATCTGACAAGGTAGCCCGCAGCCCGAATTCCCCGGTCAAGACAATAGATTCTGTGATGTCAAAGCGCACGCCCAGGGTAATGGGGAAAGTGATAAAAGTAGAGGTGTCGTCGGATTCCGGGAAGCGAACATCCTCATCGCCCCCATCGTCTACTTCCGCTTCGGCGAAAGTCAGCGCGAGCCCTAAGCCAATGAAGGGAGAAAACTGACGATTGAAAATACCGACATCGTCGTAGCGGGAAACCCCCAGGATGTGGTACTCCCCCTGCATTGCGAATTCCAGCATGCCGGCTTCCATAGAAAAGCCACGCAGTTGCGGGTCGGGCGAAGTGATTGGCTTGTTGGCATCGTTGCCACTGATCTTCGCGTAGGAGACCGAGCCTTTCAAACCAAATTTGGGCTCTAGCATATGGCGGTATTGCCCGCCGAAGGCAAATTGGGTTTCATTGGCAGCGACCGGGGAGGGGGAAAGATCTCCCATATAATTGGAGACCCCGAGAAATAGACCAGCCTCCGAGCTGCGCTGCGCTTCCGCAGCAAGGGCTGTCAATAGCAGCAGTAGCAAAGAGAAGGAATACTTTTTCATACTGTGTTGTTTTTTAGTTATAGTGTCTCGGCTAGCCGGATTGGCTTTCTTTTTGGACTGCATTCCTCGAAACTGTACCTACAAGTATAAGATTTTTTCGGATTCGATGTTCGGCTTACGGGGAGAGAACTTCGGCGCCGGCACAAAATAAAAAAGGCATCGCCCTGCCCGAACTTTCGGTTTTGGCGATGCCTTCTGAGGCAGTTTTCGGATATATTATTGTAAGCGCCTAATTCTCCAGTACGGGTTCTACCGTATAGCCGGCCTCGCGCAGCAGGGCGATAACCCCCTCTTGCCCGCCGAGATGGCCCGCGCCAACAGCGAAAAAAGTAGGATGCTCCGCCATCATCTCCTGCATGGCCGGAATCCAATTGCGGTTGCGGCGAATGAGCAGCAAGTCCTGGTAGTCGGCAATGCTGCCATCTTCCTCCATGAGATCCTGCATGCCAAAGATATCCTGGGCTTTGTAAAGCTCGACCATATCAGCAAACTGCTGATCACTGCTCTCGCCTCCGGCCTGTATGGATTCCACCAGCATATCCGCTTGTACGGCGTAGGGGATGCTGTCGAAGAGGCCCATCTGAAATGCTGCTGTTTCCAGCCCGGCGATCTCCATCTCCCGCTGCTTAGCCATTTTCATGAATTCCATTTCGTAGGACTTCACCTGGCTCTGGCCAGGGCTCATGCTGAAAAGGTCCTCTCCGCCGCCCATTGCTGAAAGGAACATGGGCTTGATACGGTTGATGAACATCATCGGCAATCCCATCCCTTCGAAGTGGTTTTCCACCATTTCGTACTCTTCCTCGCTCAAGAGGTCGGAGAGTGTCGTATCGCCGGCCATGAAAGACTTTGACATCAGCGGCATGAGCTTGCCGAGGTTGGTCATGTCTTCCATGTTGATTTCGAATGCAATGTGGTCAACCGATTCAAAGCTGCGCCGGGTAGCATCGGTCAGAAAGTAGTCCTCTGCATCGATCATGTGGATGGTGCCGTACAGATAGGATGGAGTTTCCAGCCCGTTGCCGGAAATTTCCCACAGCAGCGCCTTCTGATCTTCTGCGGGGGCGAAAGGGGCAGAAGAAGGCTGGCCCATTAGGGCAACTGTCAGTAGGCTCAATAAGGATAAAAGCAAAGTTTTATTCATCATCATCAAGTTGTTTCTAGTAAATTTTGAGGCTCTATTCAGCGGGAGTTCTTCGTAAAGGGAATAGGAGTGTGTGAGTAGATCGGCAATTCCTTTTCGGAGGGAATAACAATATTCGCAGCCATCGGTTGCATGCCGGCGCGGCAAAATGGCTTGTTCATTCCTCCAGCAGTTGTTCCCGCAGCTCCGGGTGCCGCAGCCAGTAGTCTTCCATGAGCTGGCGGCTGGGGATGAAAAGGCAACGCTTGCCAAAAATACCCGCCTCCCGCAGATAGATGCTGCCGACCGAAAGGAAGAGGAAGCGGCTCAGGCTGATCCGTTCGATATTGTGAAACGGATAGCGTGCCGCCTTGAAGTAGTTCGTGATGTACAGGAAGTGGTCGTCCGCTTCTACCCGCTTCAGCCGCAGCAGGGTGAAGGCAAACAGGAGCAAGCCCGTGAGGTAGAAAAAACTTATGCCCAGCTTAAAATACAGCGCGGGGGTATCTCCTACATAATCGTACTGATAAAACAGCGCAGCAATGGTGAATGCGCCGAAGAATACGGTCCAGAAAACCGGGATGAAAAACTTAAACAGTAAGGTCGTGTTGCTGGACAATCTTTGCATTAAAACGCTTCGTTTGCTTGGTTGACGCGGGCGGATACGACGATGCTGACCTCGTACAGGATGTAGAGCGGGATGCCAATCAGGAATTGGGTGACCACATCCGGCGGTGTAATCAGCGCGGAAAGCAGCAGCACCCCGATGATAGAATGGCGCCGGTACCTCTTCATGCCTTCGGGAGTGACCAGGCCTACTTTCGACAGGAAGTATACAATAATGGGCAACTCAAAAATCAGGCCAGCGGGCGCAGTAAACATGATCATGTAGTTGATGAAAGAAGACATAGTGGGCGTGTTCTGCACCCCGGGTACCTGGTAGCCCGCCAGAAAATTCACAGCGAAGGGGGATATGATGTAATAGCCGAACAACACGCCCAGCAGGAAAAGGCCAGAGCAAATACCCACCATGCCCCGCGCCGCTTTCCGCTCTTTGGGGTAAAGCCCGGGCTTGATAAAACGCCAGAACTCCCAGAGCACGTAGGGAAAGGAAAAGATAAAGCCCATGACGAAGGAGACCTTGATGCTCATGATAAAGGGCTCCCCGAAACCGGTAGCAATCTTAGGGAAATCCGGAGGGCGAAAGCACATCGTGTCCCCCAGCCCAATCGAGTTGGAAAGGCTGCAAATTGCCCGGTAGGAAAAAAAGTCGCCCTTGGTGGGCCCGAATATGACGGTGTCGAACATCCAGCCTTGGAACAGGAACAAAATGACGCCCAGGCCAACGATGGCCACCAGCGATCTTATGATGTGCCAACGCAGCTCCTCCAGGTGCTCCAGAAAGGTCATCTCTTGGCTTTCTTCGCCTGATTCCAGCCGGTCTACGTCAATTTGGTCGAGTGGCATAGCAATTTTCTTGTCCAATTAAGATGGCCGCCCGGGGCAAAAAGTTTAACCCCGCATAGATCATCCTGCAAAAGTAATGATTTTAACATTTTTCGGGCGTAACATTTTGGCCAGCTTGCGTTATAAAAACACAACATCGGAAAAACGGACAACCCAGCGGCGCTTTGCCTGCTTCATGCCACTCACTTTAGGCCTACATCACAAATTTTTTATTGCCTAATCGCGGGCTGCCGGTTCATCCCGGCACCGATGCTTCCTATTGCCTGCCGGCATTGGCCCGGCCAGTCAGGGGAGAAGGTACGCCCGCTCAAATCCCACTCTGCCATGTCTATCCCAAAGGAACCCAGGCAGTTGATGCAGCGGCACCGGGCGATACCTACTATTTCAATGACATAAAAGTGTGCTGCCCCGGCGATCAGGGGCCGGCGCGCCAGATGAACAGTATGATTTTTGACATTCAATAACTAACAGATTATGGAAATTGCCAAAGCCATCCCATTCCTGATGCTCAGCCTGTTCGCATGCAGCTTGAGCGCGCAGACGGAAAGCAGCCGGCTGCCAATGAACGACATAACCACCCGACAACTGCAGCAGAGCGAGCGCGCCCTGCCCTACGCTCCCATTCGAGAGGCCGACATCCTCTGGGAACAGCGGGTATGGAGGGTCATTGACACGAGAGAAAAAATGAACCTGCACTTCCGCTACCCCAAGCAACCCTTCGTGACGCTCCTCATCGAAGCTGTGGAGTCCGGCAGGCTGCAGGCGTTCAGTACGGAGAACGACGAGTTCAGCCTGCCGCTTTCGCAGCAGCAGGTCCAAAGCATGGTTTATCGTACCGACACCATCGCTGTGTACGATCCTGAAACCGGAGACGAGACCTACCAGGTGGTCAACAACAGCCTCAACCCCGAGGACGTGAAACGCTACCGCCTCAAAGAGCACTGGTATTTCGACAGCAAAACCTCCACCATGCAGGTGCGCATCCTCGGTATTGCTCCTCTTCTGGAGGAGTACGACGACAACGGCAATTTCCGGTACGAGCGGCCTTTGTTTTGGGTGTACTACCCGCACGCCCGCGAGCTGCTGAACAAACTTTCGGCACCGCTCGATGGCCGCCTCAACCATCCGATGAGCTGGGCGGACGTGCTGGATATGCGGCAATTCTCGAGTTACATCATCAAAGCCTCCAATATCCACGATGCCCGGCTGGAAGCTACCTATTCCGGCCTTGACCTGCTGCAGCAGTCCCGGCAGTTGGAGCAGGAGCTGTTCAACTTCGAGCACGACCTCTGGTCTTACTGATGCCGCCCAGCCCCGGCCCCAGGCAGCAGCTTTCGTTGATGGGCGGCTGCCTGGCTGCCTAATGGTGGGGCGCAACAGCCCTATTGCCGGATTTTTACGGTGGGTGTAAACTATATTCTTACATTTGCAAAATGGCCTGGGAGGGGCTGCGGTGAGCGGCAACTCCCACTTTAGCATGAATGTAAGATATGGGAGAGCCGATACTCTATTTCCTTCTATTTGTAGTGAGCCTGGCGGTACTGCTGCGGGCATCGGATTGGTTCATTGATTCAGCGGAGCAAATCGGCCTGTCGCTAGGAGTATCGCCCTTCATAATTGGCGTAACTATCGTAGCTTTCGGCACCTCGCTGCCGGAGCTGGCTACTTCTATTGCCTCTGTGCTGAGCGAGGAGTCGGAGATTGTCATCGGCAACGTAGTGGGGTCCAACATTACCAATATTGCTTTGGTATTGGGCTTGGCGGCCATCGTTGTCGGCCGGATTGAGCTGGAGTACAATATCTGGCACATCGACATGCCCTACCTCTGGGGGTCTGCCTTTTTGCTCTGGTTTGCCCTGCAGGATTTCCACTTTTCTCTCTTTGAGAGCTTTTTGTTTACCGCTGGGCTAGTTGTCTTCCTGATGTACTCCTTCCGGGACCAGGACAGTCCGGAAGAGAAAATGGAGCGCCAGAAAGCCGGCTGGAGGGTCTACGCGCTTCTGGTACTAGGAGGGGCGTTGGTATACCTAGGCGCCAGCTATACCATTTTCGCCATCAAGAAGCTGTCGCTCATTGCGGGCATTAATCCAGAGATTATCGCCCTTTCGGCGGTAGCCCTGGGCACCTCGCTGCCGGAGGTGATCGTCAGCCTGAACGCTGCGCGCCGGGGCAAAGCTTCGATTGCGGTGGGCAATGTCTTGGGCTCCAATATTTTTAATACGTATATTGTAATGGGGATTCCCTCGTTTTTCGGCGAGCTGATTGTCCCCCCCGACATCAATGAGATGTATCTGCCGCTAATGATTGCGATGACGGTACTTTTCGGCATCATGGCCAATAACCGCAAAATCACCCGTTGGGAAGGGATGGTGCTGATAATATTCTACTTGTTCTTTTGTGCAGAACTGCTGGACGGCGCCTTTCTTTAAAAACTTGATAACCTAAAACTAAAATGCCTATGGCACTCCTCAAAAGCGTTCGGGGCAAAACCCCGCAAATGGGCCCTAACTGCTACTTGGCGGATAACGCAACCGTTATTGGCGATGTGGTAATGGGCGAATCCTGCAGCGTATGGTTTCAGGCGGTCGTGCGGGGCGATGTCCACTACATTCGAATGGGGGACAAAGTCAATGTGCAGGATGGTGCAGTCATTCACTGCACCTACGAGCGCGCCCCCACCGAAATCGGCCATAACGTTTCCATCGGGCACCGGGCGATTGTGCACGGCTGCACCTTAAAAGACAACGTACTGATAGGCATGGGAGCTATCGTAATGGATCATGCTGTGGTGGAAGAGAACGTGCTGGTGGCTGCCGGAGCGGTAGTGCTGGAAAACAGCCACCTGGAGTCCGGCTACATCTACGCTGGCGTGCCGGCCCGCAGGGTCAAGGCGCTGAGTGCCGAGACTTTCCAGGATACCGTCGAGCGCATCGCCAACAACTACGTGATGTACAGCGGTTGGTTCGAGCAATAGGAGCTGCATCAGGTCGCAGCTGGCTGTGCCTGACCCTGCCAGGCGGGCGCGTCGTCCGGTATCGCTTTGCGCAGGCGGCGGGCGAAAGGGTGGAAATGTACCTCGAGGCTATGCCGGCGGGCGTGCAGAAAGTCCCGCTCAATCTGTTGGCATTCTTTTTCAGCCAGCTCCTCCAGCTGATCCGGCAGCGGCCAGCGCCCCATGATGTGGTTGGCAGCGAGCTTGGCTTGCAAGTCAGATAAGGGCCAGATGCACCCCTGCGGCTGCACCAGACCGATGAAGAACACCCTGGGGTGCCCGGGGGCAATCATCCGCAGGTACAATGGAATCCGGTAGGCATCCTCAAAATCAAACAGGCCTCTTCTAAAAAAGGGGAAGGCAATGCGATAGCCCGTTGCAGCTACCACCGCATCGTAGGCCTGCTGCTCTCCATCGGAAAAAACAGCCGTTGGGCCATCGAAGCGGGCGAGTCCGGCGCGCGGGTGCACTTTTCCATGCCGGATGCGGTACAGCAGCTCCGAATTGAGCGTCGGATGCGCCTTCGTCACCGGATAACTGGGCTGCGGCAATCCGTACTGTTTGTACTTCCCGATTTGCAGCTTCAGGCTGAGCTGCAGCAGCGGCTCGCGGAGGGCCTTGGGGATATACTGCATGACGGCGTTATAGGTATCCGTAGGTTTGCCCATCATAAACTTGGGGATGATGTAGGTCGGAGTCCGGATGCTGATGTCTACCCGCTCTGCCACCCGGCTGATTTCTACCGCACAATCGCAGCCCGAATTGCCGGCGCCTATCACCAGCACCCGTTTTCCAGCAAAGGGAGCACTGGACTTGTAAGAATGGGAATGCAGGTACTCTCCCGCAAATGTTCCTTCCACCTCTGGCCAGCGTGGTACCGAGTGGTGGCCATTGGCCACTAGCAGATAATCAAAGTCGCGGCAATCTCCTCCCTTCAGCCTCAGGCGCCAGCGGCTGTCGGGCAGTTCTTCTGCTTGCTCTACTTCAGTATTGAAACGGATGTAGGGATGTAAGCCGAAATGCTGGGCGTACGCCTGAAAATAGGCCAGTACCTGCCGGTGCGAGGGGTAATCCGGATAATGCTCCGGCATCGGGAAGTCCTCAAATTCCGAAAGTTTCTTCGACGATATAATGTGGGTGGTTTCGCAAACGCTAGAGTGAGAAGTGCCCGCCGTGAATACCCAATTACCGCCTATCTGATCGTTCTTTTCGTAACAAACTATATCCTCGATGCCGGCTTGAAGAAGGTTCTTCAAGGCCGCCAGGCCAGAGCAGCCGGCACCAATTACTGCTACACTCGGTTTCATAACACTCGCTGGATTTTCCTGAAAATAGTAAAATTTCAACATACCTGGCACCTTATTGGCTGCCATACTGCCGCTTTATTTTCTACATTTGTCATCAAACTTATACAACACGATGGAATCCACTCCCATGAAACATCTTCTGTTATTCGTTTTGGCCTGGCTGCCGCTCAGTCTGCTGGCGCAGCAGGGCGATATTTGGTACTTCGGCGCGAATGCAGGCCTTGATTTCTCCTCCGGTTCGCCGGCATTGCTCACCGACGGCGCTATAGAAACTTTCGAAGGATGTGCCGTGTACTCCGACAGCCTGGGCAATTTGCTATTTTACACCAACGGCGGCGGCCGCATCCCTGTGCAGTCCGGGCAGAACCCGGGCATCATCTGGAACCGCAACCATGAGGTCATGTACGACATGCGCGGAGAAGAAGGCGGCGGCTTCAGCGCCCGGCAATCCTCCCTGATCATTCCCAAACCGGGGGAAGCCAATCACTACCTTTTGTTTACTATGGAGGAGCAGGAATTCAACGTAGGTGGAGTGGTAGACGGCCAGCCGCAGGGCCGGGGGCTTTCTTATTTTGAAATCGACATGGCCCTCAACGGCGGCTTGGGGGAGGTGGTCCTGGCTGATCAGCGGCTACAGGTCCCTCTGTTCGAAGCCCTCAGTGGAACCATCCACGAAAACGGGGAGGATTACTGGATCCTGGCAGCGGATAACACCGAAGGCAACAACCGCTTCGTACGCTTGCTGGTCAACGCCGCTGGCGTGCAGGAACCGGAGTTTGTGCCGGTAGACACCAGCCGCTCCATCGGTGGCGCTATAAAAATTGCTCCCGACACCGACTGGCTGTATTCCTTGGGCTCGCTCTTCCGCTTCGACAACAGCACGGGTGCCATTGAAGATCCTGCTATACAGCTGTTTGATCCAGGCAGTAGCGCCCGCGCCTACGCCTTCTCTCCGAACAGCCGTTACTTCTACGCTATTGAGCGGCAAGCTGACAATACCTTTGAGCTGCAGCAGTACGATTTGGAAGCTGGAGACATACCTGGCAGCCAGACGGTTTTTGCAACTTTGCCGGGAGAGCTGGTAGTTGGGCAAATGCAAGTCGCTCCGGATGGCAACCTGTACTTCTTGGACTCCGACTTCTTCAATATCGAGCGCCCGCGCCTCAGCGCCATCCTTTGCCCCAATACCGCCAACCCTAGCCTGCAGTTGGATGCGGTACAGCTGCCAATCGTGGAAGGCTCTTTCTACGTCCCCTATTTCGGTTTACCCAATTTCACCGACCATCTCTTCGCTCGTCAAGACAGTACTCCGACGGTTGAGCTCGGAGCAGACACCTTGGCCCTTTGCGAGGGCGAAACCCTCAGCATCGGCATCGCTCCCTTCCCGGGAGCTGCTTACGAATGGTCTACCGGCGCTGATACGCCCAGTATTGAAATCGATTCAGTAGGTACTTATGCGCTCACTGTTACTACTGACTGCGGGGCGGATGCAGACACGGTAGTCGTGCAAGAAGCGCCGGAGGAGCTGAGCGTAAGCATAGAAGGGCCCGCGGGCATTTGCCCGGGGGAAACGGCCACATTAGAAGCCACCGGCATCGGCGGTGAGCCATTCATTTGGTCTACCGGAGATACAGCCCGCGCCATCGTCGTTGATGAGGCTGGCACCTATGAGGTGTCGGTTCAGGGCAGCTGCGACCCCTCCCAGACAGCGAGCGCAGCGATTACCCTGGAGGCCCTGTCGGAACCCGAGGTGCAAATACGGCCGGAAAATGGTTCGGAAGCGGGCGAATTCTGCCAGGGAGAATCAGCCATCCTGGAAGCCATCGGGCAAACGGATGAAGCATTCTCCTGGTCAACCGGCTCGACGGAGGATGTCCTGGAAATAGAAGAAGAATCGCCAGATTCGGTTGTGGTGCTTACCGGCCTCAATGCCTGTGGCGCAGATACCGACACGCTGGAGTTGTCATTCATCGATTGCGACACGGTGCTGTGCGGCATTCAGATGCCCAATACGTTTACGCCCAATGGCGATGGGGCCAACGACGAGTTTGGTTTTGTGAGCGATTGTGAAGAACCAGAGTTCGAGCTCTACGAATTCTCCGTATACAACCGCTGGGGCAATCTGGTATTCGAAGCCGATGAGCCCGGGGAAGCCTGGGATGGCACCGATGATGGAGAGCCCGCCCCTTCGGAGGTGTACTACTACTACTTCAATTACCAAGTCCGGGAGCAGGAAGCGCCTGCTGTGCTGCAGGGGGATGTGAGCCTCCTGCGGTGACTACCTCGGATGGTCCTCGTACCATTCGCCATCCTCAAAGGTCTTCTTGCTGTTTTCTCCTTTGGCGCGCAAGATGACAATGGCTTGTACGAGCAGTAAAAGCGGGAGTACCATTACGCCCAGGCCGATTAACCACTTGTTGGGGTAGATCAATACGATAGCGATGGCGAGGAGCAATATGGTAAAAATCCAGGCGGTCTTTGCTTTGTAGTGCATTAGTGTAGCTGGTTGATAAAACATTTATGCAGCAGTAGCAGCGCTTTCTTCCATCTCGCTCGCCACATCTATCCATCTGCCGGCATTGAAAACGTGCCTGAAGCCCAGGTTACGCAGCGATTGTACTACTAAACCAGAGCGATAGCCTTCTTCACAGAAGAAGATCAAAGGCCGGGAAAGGCCTACCAGATCTTCTAGATAATAAAGGTGCTGGTCCCAGGGTATGTTGATGGACCCAGGAACGTGGTTGAGGTCGTACTCCTCACGGGAGCGCACGTCGATAAGCGTGCCTTTTTGAAAATCATTAATGTCTTGGATCCACATGGTACAGGTATTTTAAAAAGTAAATAAGTGGAGTAAAATACGCATTATATACTCCCCATGTGGTGCGGAATGTCACCCCCAGGCTTGATTTTTACATATCCTTGTGCCGTTCCCAGTAATTTTGCTCCTCTACTTCTTCGAGCAGCGTCAGGTAGTTGACGTAGCGCAGCTCGCTCAGCTCGCCGCTTTCCACCCCTGCCTTTACGGCGCAGCCGGGCTCATCGCGGTGCAGGCAATTGCCGCCGAATTTGCAATTTTCGGAGTATTCGAAAAACTCGCGGAAGTTATGGGCCACATCCATCGGCTCTAGGTGGTTGAAGGAAAGCGTTTTGATGCCCGGCGTATCGATAATAGCACCGCCGAAGGACAGGGGGTGCATTTCGGCGAAGGTGGTGGTGTGCTGCCCCTTGCCGGAGTAGCCGCTCAGTTCCTGGGTGCGCAGTTCCAAAGCCGGTTCGATAGCGCTGACCAGGGTGGATTTGCCCACGCCGGACTGCCCGGCCATGAGCGTGGTTTTTTGCTCAAGGCAGGCTTTGAAATCCTCCAGATTGCTGCCCTCTGTAGCGGAGACCAGCAGCGTTCGATATCCAATTTGATCGTATACCTCCTCCAGGTAGCGGAATACGCCCATATCCCCTTTGTCGTACAGGTCGGCTTTGTTGAATACAATAACGGTAGGGATCTCGTAGGGCTCCGTCATCAACAAAAAGCGGTCTATAAAGCCCTGTTTGAGCTTGGGCGCTACTACCGTGACGATGACCATGGCTTGGTCCACATTGCTGGCGAGCAGGTGGAGGTCGCGCTTGCGGCGGGGGGACTGGCGCACTACGTAATTGCGCCGCGGCAGGATACTGCAGATACTGCCAGTGTCTTCTTTTTCATTGCGCTCTATCTCGACGTAGTCGCCTACCGCTACCGGATTGGTGATTTTATGGCCCTCCAGCCGGAATTTGCCGACGATGCGGCAGTCGAGCACCTCCTGCGTATCCTGTAGCTTCACCTGGTACCAACTGCCGGTGGATTTTACAACTGTCCCTTTTTCCAAAATAGATGATTTGTTTTTCCTGCGGTATTGCAACCCCAAGGGAAGGGAGAAGGTTCCGAGCCGGGCTATGGATTCAAGGCACCGCCGTGCACGGCTTCGGCCATCAAGCGCAGCAGTTGGCGGTCCTTCTCTATCGCATTGCCTACCACCACTACATCCGCTCCGGCATTGGCAGACCGAAAGGCCCGCTCCGGTGTGCGTATGCCGCCGCCGACGATAAGCGGAACTGAGGTGCTTTCGGCTACCCGCCGAATGACGGCCTCGCTAATTGGGTGGCGGGCTCCGCTCCCGGCATCAAGATAAAGGGCTTTCAGCCCCAGCATTTCCCCCGCCAGCGCGGTGGCCATAGCGATGTCGGGCTTGTCGGCGGGCAAGGGAGCTGTATTGCTCATGTAGGAGACGGTGGTAGGGGCTCCTCCATCCACCAACATATAACCGGTACCGATGACTTCCAGGCCGCTGTGGTGCAGATAGGGCGCGCTGATGACCTGTTGCCCGATGAGCAGCTCCGGGTTGCGGCCGGAAATTAAAGAAAGGAAAAGCAAGGCATCGGCGCTGGGGTCTATCTGCAGCGGGCTGCCCGGAAACAAGATGATCGGCAGCCTGCAGGATTTGCGCAGTTGCTGCAAACAGTCCGAGAGGGTATTGTGCACCAAGAGGCTCCCTCCTACAAAAAGCATATCTACGCCAGCTTGCTCCCCCAGTTCCGCTAGTGCCGACAGGCTGCTGGGGCTTACTTCATCGGGGTCCACCAGCAGCGCAAAGCACTTACGGCCTTCTCGTTTGCTTGCGCATATTCGTTGGTATATGGTCGTAGGGTGAGACATTGGTTTTCTCGGCTTAAAGCGCTAAGATAGCGATTCCACCCGTTTTGCTGCGAATCTTTGCCCTAAGTCTTTTTCCGCACCAGCACCGCCATGGATTGATCCAGCTTTGATACTTGCTGAAAAAACGCCCGGAAGTCTTCGTAGGCGGAAGCTGGCTCCCGGAACGCTTGCCGCTGCATCAGCCGGAAAAAAGTCAATCGCCCTTCTTCCTGCTGCACATTGATCTGGTAGTAGCCAAAGGGGCTCTCCAGCGTCTGCATTCCGGTTTTCACGCTCTCCACTTTGTACTCCTCGGGAAGTTGGATGGAGACGGTGTCCCGGAAAGTGTAGGTGGTGTGGCTCACAATGGGAAATCGCCGCTCGTCCTCCGCCTCGGGTACGCTCTCCGAGATACCGAGCGGATTGAGGGGCAAGAACAAGCGTTTGCCAGCCTGCGAGGCCAATCCTTGGCTGGTAAGCTGGTATTGCATGCCTATCTCTGCCTGGCCCGAAGCTATGTCGAAGTTCAGCTGCTCTAGCGATACGGCGGGCAGCGATATATTTTCGATAAAATGCGCCTTCATTTTTTCTTCCGGCCATTGATACAGAAAATAGCGATGCCATTCCTGCAGGGTGCCGGTGCGCCGGTACCGCCCTCGGATGTGCGCGTTGCCGGCTTCGTCCAGTGCTACATCTAGCCTGCCCGAACGGATGTTGTCCAGGTGTTCCAGCCTGGGGGTCCGCATGAGCTGGCTGCCCTCCTCCTTGATGAGCAAAGCTCGCCGGTCTTGGTTGTCAGAGCCGATGTAATTTGGAGGGTTGTGCTTGGAGGTGCATTCTAGCCACATGTCCTCCTCCGGTAAGTGAAGGATGACGTGGTTGAAGCGCGGAGCGGGAAATTCCGGGTCCAATTTAGGCGCTTTGGCAGCCCGAAAGATCAGCGCCGGGCGGGAGGGGATGCCGGCGGCTTCCAGCAAAGCCCCCATGTAGTTGGTCAGTGCTTTGCAGTCGCCGTACTTGTGCTCCACAACGTAGCGGGCATCGAAGGGCTGCCATCCGCCAATGCCCAATTGTATGCTCACGTAGCGGGTATTTTCTTGCAGAAAGCGGTAGAGCACGGCTACCTTTTCGGCATTGCTCTGCAAGCCCTCGGTCAGCTCCTGCACTTTACGGGCGGTAGCGGGGGGCAGTTCGCCCCGGCCAGCCCAGAGCTGATGGATGAATTGGCCAAAGTCCGACCAGTTTTTCCGTTGGCCCTCAAAACCTTCCGCCTCATAACGCGAGGGGAGCACAGTCAGGCGGGGCAATAGCTCAGAAGCAGGCGGAGCGTAGGGCTCTTTGGCTACCGGCGGCAGGTGTTGGAAGCGCCATCGGTAGTGGGTGGTTTTGCCGTCCTGCTGAATCTCTGGCTCCTGCTCTGTCTGATAGGTTTTGTACTGTATCGGCAAAGCGTTAGGCGCGCTTACCTTAAACTCCGACTGCAGGATGCCCTGATGGAAGGACTGCTGCCAGGTATTGCCCACTATAAATTCGATGCCTTCCACTGGCCGTTGGTACTCGATCGCGATGGTATAGGGATAACGGCTGTGGTGGACCTCAATGGCCTTCACCCGGCTGTCTTCGTACAAATTGCTGCCAGAAACCGCTGCATAGTCCTTTATTTCATCGCGCCGGAGCTCCCGGATTTCCTGGCCTTGTGCATCGTAAAGCACTACATCTATCTTTCGCACCCGCTGCCCGTCGTTGTAGTGGATGTAGAAAATATTGGCGGAGCTGTTTTGGTTGAGAATGCTCACTACCCGGCGGTAGTGCAGATCGCCGCCTTCCTCTGAATTGATTTCGAGCTGGTAGGTTTCTTTCTGTATGACTTCGTTTGCGCCCTTCATCAGTTCGGCGGGCAGTTCAAAAACCGGTTTGGGTTGGGCGGCCAGTAAGAGCGGCAGAAAAAGCCCCAGCAGCAGTTTACAAGTTTTCATAGCCTATGATTTTTTGCGGAAGACGATCTGTTCGCCTTGCTTTTCGAGCACCAGGTTGAGGAATTTCTTCAGCCCTTCGTATTCTTCCGGCTGGAATTGCAACTGATTGATGCTCAGTTTGAAAATGAGGTTGACTTTTTCGCCGGACTGATTAGGCAGGTATTCAAAGGTGCCGCCTTGATTGGGCAAAGCTACCCGGGAAGGCTCGGGCAGTTCTTCGACCGTGTATCCCTCAGGCACTTCAACGAAAGCCACTTCATTATAAGAAAAGGGGTAGGGGATATCCACTGGATAAGACCGTTTTTCCAGTTTAAAGGGGTTTTCCTCGAAAATGGGCAACACCGCCGGAGAGAAGTAGATGAAGTCGTTGAAAGCCTGGGCGCCGCCGGGAATTCTTGCCTGGTAGGTTCCCTTCACCGCATCGCCCGGGCTTTCGGGCAGCCTCACCTCCACGGCTGTTACCGTGCAATCCGTGTAGGCCTCCTCCAGTTGGCTGGTCAGGACTTCTTCTTTGTCGTTTTGCTGCATCGCATTGATCATATGTACGGCATCGTAGCCTTCGTACTTAGCTTGCGTTTCCAGGCAACACCGCCGGAGAGAAGTAGATGAAGTCGTTGAAAGCCTGGGCGCCGCCGGGAATTCTTGCCTGGTAGGTTCCCTTCACCGCATCGCCCGGGCTTTCGGGCAGCCTCACCTCCACGGCTGTTACCGTGCAATCCGTGTAGGCCTCCTCCAGTTGGCTGGTCAGGACTTCTTCTTTGTCGTTTTGCTGCATCGCATTGATCATATGTACGGCATCGTAGCCTTCGTACTTAGCTTGCGTTTCCAGGTTGACCTGCCCCTCTGGCGTCAGAGATACATTGTAGATGTGGGAAGTGATGGCACCGGGCGGGGTGACCTTCAGCCATTGTGGATTGTCGGGGCTGACCATCCAGGCGAAGCGGTTGAGGGCAGCCCTTCCTGGTATGCCGAGCGGGCGGGCTTCATTACCCAGGTCGATCAACTTGAAGCCGCCCTCCAGCTTGGCCAGCACCAGTACATGGTTGAACTGAGAAAAGATGGGGTATAGCTGCAGCATTTTACCGTGGGAGCGCGTGCTTATCAAAGCTGGGTAGCTTTCGATGCCCAGCTCTTGCAGTATGGCCAGGTACATGAGATTGAGCTCGGCGCTGTTGCCGGACTTTTGCTCAAAGCACTTATCTACATCGCTGTTGACCATAGGTTCAAACTCGCCATTCCAGTTCATGATTTGTTGCAGGTAGTAGTAAGCCGCGATCGCTTTCTCCTCTTTGCTGCCCTGGGCGGGCAGAGCGCTTTCCACGGCTTTCATCAGCCGCCGGCGGGGACCACCCTTGGTAAACTGTTTGCCAAAATCATCGTGGCCCATCAGTTGCTCCGCCAGCTCCGGCCAGGAGTCGAGCACGGATTCCTGAGGCTGCCCTTCGTATTTTACCATTTGCAGCTGGAACTCCACCGCTGCAAGGTAGAGTCCGACATGGTAGTAATGAAGGCTTCCTCTTTGAGGGCGGGCACATTTTCCATGGCGATGCGGTAGTTGTTGAAATTGATGCGGCGGGTCTCCAGTATGTTGGACTGTTCCGTGCGGCGGCCCATGCCGGAACGCACCTGCCGGGTGCCGGGCAGGCGTATGTTGCCGGAAACAGTTTCTTGTTCATTGATATCCGCCGGGCGGCCGGTAGTCAGAAACAGGTAGTCGTACCACTCCGGTATTTGGAGGCGGATTTCGCTCCAAAGCGTGGGGATATCCCGCTGAAAGCGCCAGGGTTTGAGCGTGAAGTACCGCTCGGATTTGATGCTGTAGGTATATTCAATTATGCTGCCTTCCTGCAACTGCGGCATGCTGAACTTTATGGCAGTGACGCCTTCGCGGATCTCTTCTTCAAAGAAGTCCTTTTTCCGGAGCTGGTGCTCTTTGCCATCCGGCGTAATGATTTGGGCTTTGAGGCCCGCTATTTCGTCTTCTCCGTAATAGCAAAAGCCCCAGAATAATCAAAGGCGATGTAACGAAGCGCATAGGGCAATGAGTTTTTTATAGTTGTTTACAAAAAGCTGGCGGGATAAACCCGGCCGATTTTTATTGCTTTTTCAGGACCAGCTGGGCGTTAAGGGTTTCAGCCATTTGGTCGAACAGCGCCTTTAGGGCCGGATAGTCATCCGGTTCGATGCGCAATTTTTTGACTTCAATCATGCTAAACAGCCGGATGCTGTTTTCCCGGGCTTTAGCCCGGTAGAAGTAGGTCGCGGCACCTTCGCCCACCACGATCTTCTGAGGAGCAGGCAGTTCTTCTATGGTATAGCCCTCCGGCAGTTGTAGTTTCAGCGCGAGCCGCTCCACGAATGGGCTGACAAAGTCTACCGGATAGTTGCGTTCTGGCCGCCGCAGGGGCGATTCCAGGTAGGCGGAGGGCAGCAGGGGCTTGACGTACAGAAAGTCATTGATAGCATTGGCCGCCGCCGGGAAAGACAGCTTGGCTGTGGCATCGAAATCGATGGACGGTTTGCGCAGGTCCGTGTAGCTGATGCTGTCCACCGCTACATTCAGGGCAAACTTTTCTGCCCAGTAAGCGGGTTGATCGTCTCTTTTCTCAAGTGCCTGTAGCCGCTCGGAGCGCGCATCTAAGCCACGGTAGGAGGCCTTGATCTCTCCTTCGGCGCTGCCGTCTTGCGACAGTTGCAATTCAGCCGCTACTTGGGTGGAACTGCCGGGGATGGGCACCTCTATCCAAATGGGGTGCGCTTCGCTGACCGCCCAGGCCAGGTCGTTGAGCGCTTCGGGATGGATCATGCCCAGCGGCTTATAGGGCCGTGGCGTATCGAGTACCAGGCCTTTGCCCCCGGGCTCCGCGTATACGAGTACGTGGTTGAACTGTTCAATGATCGGATATTGCTGGGTCATTTCGCCGTGGCTGCGGGTGGAAGTCAGCAGCGGATAGGAGGTGATGCCGGCTTCCTTTAGCAGAGCTACCAGCATGAGCGATAGTTCGCAGCTGCTGCCGCTGCCCTGCTCGAAGGCCTCATCCGGCGGCCGTTCGGGTACTAGGCAAAACGTTCCGTCCCATTCTACGCTTTCCCCTAGAAAGCGGTAGAGAGAGGCTAGCTTGGCAGCTTCCCCTTCTTCTTTTTCCAGAACTGGAGCAGCCGCCTTGAGCAGCTTCCGGTAATTGCGCCTCTTGGTGTACATATGCCCGAAGTAGGGGGCTTCGATCAGGTCTGTCGCCGTTTGCTTCCAGGAACTCATGAATTCCTTGACGTAGCCGTCCGGCCGGTTGAATTTGCTGATCTGGAAGCGGATGCGCGCCCGGTAATCGCTGATGGTGGTGAGGAAGTTTTCCGCTACGATGGCGGGAGCATCCTCTATCCAGTAGTGCCCGGGCTTGAGGTGGATTTCCGTTGGCCCCTTGGCCAGTACGGTGTGCTCTTCGGACTGTTGCTGCTGCTCCATATCCGTGCCGGTTTCAAAGAGCGTAGCGTAGGAAAAGTAGCTTTCGTTCTCGAGCGTGACCTCGCTGTAGCGCACGGGGATATCCGTCTGGAAAAACCAAGTGGGCAAGGTCGTTACCAGTTTGGAGTCGATGCTGTATCCGTATTCGATCACAGCTCCTTCTTCCAGCTTTGGGAAGGTGAACTTCAGGGTAGTCACCTCTTCGCTCGTCTCTTCCCGCAGGAAGTCTTCTTTTTCCAGCTCAAAGTACTGGCCGGATGGCAAGGTCACCCTGGCGCGCAGGTTGTAAATCTTTTCGGCGCCCTGCTTGCTGAAGTAGGGCCGGCTGATGTTTGCCCGCTCGAAGGCAGAGCTGCGGAAAAGCTTCAGCCGCTGGTATACATCGAAGCGGTAGTAGCTGCCATCGGAGGAAGAATAAACGCGGATGTCCCCCCGTTCGAACAACACCGCTGCTTCTGCACTGGTATCGGAGGGGTAGGCTTGCATCTGCAGATCGTCCACAGGGACTTTGCCCCACTTGATGGATTGCTGGGCGCGGAGCCCACTACCAGCGATCAGCGAGAAGAACAAGAGGAAAGCGGCGGGTTTCAGATACTTCATCTTGGCAAACATTCAAGTAATAATAGCCTCTAATTTAGCAAAATCTGAAAACATTGTCTCAGTTTGCTGCCTATTTCATTTGGTTAAAACATGCTAAGCTCGTAACGAAGAGGTTTGGGCAGGAGGTACAAACCTAAAGTACTTTGCCATCAAAAGTTTCGTGATTGTTAGTTTTTTTAGATGCTTGGCTTGTATCTTGACAAATTAGCAGAATATATGCAAATTCAACTATCGCTCTTTTCCTTTTGCTTGAGAGCGCTTCCTTTGTAACCAAACACCAATTATATCATGAAAAATTTCAATGTACCCCCCATCGCCGCAAACAGCAGGCACTTTACAGTAGTAGGAGCGTTTGCCGTGATTTTGATGTTAATCTCGGCTGTGTAATGCTCTGTTCTGGTATTGTGCGAATTCAGCCCGGCTCCATCATTGAGCGGGCGAGAAGCCCCATCGTTTCTGAGCAGGGAGGCATTGTGCTGGCTTACGCTTCTGATATCATTAATTCAGGCGAAGTGAAGTTTCAGGACTTCGAAAAGCATAATATATCACGCTTCAGTGGCTGCAATTTTACAAGGGAGGAAAGCTTCACTGACTTTGCTGACTCTAATGAAGTGTGGCCCAATCAAATGACCTTGTTGAATATCCGGGCATTAGCCGTTTCGGGCTGCACGTTCTCTACTATCCCCCGGCCGAATTCTACCAATAATGGTGCAGCCATAAGAGGGTTAGGAGCCAACTTTACGGTAACGGGCACCACCATAGACGGCTACAAAGTCGGCGTTGGCAGCTACGGCTGGCTGGGCAACGCTACCGGCCGGTTCCGGGTACGGCAGTGCACGCTGCGCAATAACCAAATCGGCATTCAGAGCTGGGCCTGCAATAACATCAACGTGCGGGACAACCTGATAGAAGGCATTGGCAGCTATGGCGCATCTAACGGCCATATCGGGCTGGAGCTATCGGATGGCACAGGATTTAAAGTGCAAGACAATATCTTTAAAGGAGCGAGCGGCGCTACTGCCGACCGCTACGGCATACTGGCCATCAATACCGGCTCGGAATCCAATGAAATTGAGCGCAACAGCTTCGAGGAGCTGATGGTCGCTAACCAGGCAGAGGGGGGAATAAGGGCTTCGAATCATTTGTAGGCCTACAATACACCTGCAACTCCAATGCCAGCAATACCACCAGCGACTACCTCATTATGGATGACGGCATCGCCGCAATCCAAGGCGCTCCCACCCTCCCGGCCGGCAATACCTTCTCCGGTATCTCCACAGCCGGGGGCGACTTCTTCAACGACAGCAACAATGGCATCACCTACTTTTACTATGACGGAGCAGCGGATGAGGAGCCGGTGAATTATTCTGGTATGTTAACTCCTATTGCTCTTAACGAAGATAACACCTGCCAGCCCGACGAGCCCGATGGTCCGGTCATCCATATCAATCCGGAAGCGATTGAGGAAATCTACAACCTTAGCAGGACAGACTTCAACGGCCTGAGGTCTACTTATGACTCTCTGCTCAACGGCGGCATTGACAAAAGCGTATGGGTAAACCAGGCTGCCAGCCTTAGCCGACGACTGCGCCTGTTTTTAAGCAGGACCTCCTTGATGCTGCTCCCTTCGTGACGCGTGAAGTCCTGGAAGCAGCTACTCTGCGCGATGATCTGTTTACAAGCCAGGACCTTTCAGCCATGCTGACCGCCAACCCGGATGAGCTTCGGAGCCCGCAGCTGCAGAGCTTTTTGTACGCTGAACTTCCGCAGGGTGTAGCAGACAGTATATTGCTGCATCAGCATCAGAGGACGAGCCGCACGGATATGGAAGCTGAGATGGCGCAGCACCGCCGGCAGATGCATGCCGCTGCTAATGCTATGATCAAATATGAGCTCTCGGATACCTCCGGGCTGGATTTGGCGGCTTACCGGCAGTGGCTGCTCAATAAGGGAAGCCTGGAAGCCGCCTACGAGCGGGCCGCCTCCTACTTTTTGGAAGATTCGCTCACCCTTGTGGAAGAAAAACGGGACTCCATACCGCTACGGTTTGATTTATCTACCTGGGCAGTTGCGGAACACGCTTACTACGAAGATTTGACCGACCTCCTAATCGAAGCGCGCCTGGACAGCACCCACTACGCCGCCTTTGACAGTACGACTGTTTTGCTGATTGAGGATATCGCAGACGATAGTGAGGGCTTGGCTGGCCGTTTGGCAAGAGGGCTGCTCAATACTTTTTATGGCTATGATTACCGCATTGTGCCGCAGTCGCCAAGTGTACAAGGCCGCTCTGCCTTGCAGGGCAGCGGCTCTGTCGGCCGCCCACAGGATCGGGCGCAAGCCCTTTCGGCACTGCCCAACCCCGCCCGGGAGCAGGTGGCTTTCCGCTACCAACTGCCGGACCCGCAGCAGCCGGGCCAGCTGCATATTTACGATGTGCAAGGCAAGCATACCGCTACGCTCGGCTGCGGGCCCGGCACCGCTCAGCAGATATGGCACACGGCCGGGCAGCAGCGGGGGCTGTACTACTGTATCTTGCAACAAGGCGCTTACCGCTCGCCTGCACTGAAAGTACTCTTAATTGACTAAACTTGAGCAGCGCTGGTTTGAGCAGCACTGCTCAAACCAGCGCTCAAAATTCCTGCCGAATATGAAAAAGCTACTTTGGGCCGTATTGCTGCTTTAGTGTGGTTGTTCGTTTGCACAGACGACTACCTTCAATAAAAGAGTGGATACGGGGTATCCGTTTTTGAACTTGACAAAAATACTGCCAACAGATAGCTGTTATTATGCAGTCGGAGCTATAACAGATACTACAGGTGGAGCTACCGTCGGCTGCCTTTTTTTAAAAATAGACCTGCAGGGACAAATCATTTGGCAAAACCCGTTGGGTTCTCCCGACAAATTTTTTCGTTCCTGGGGAGCTGGCCTGTTTGCTGTCGGTGATACTAGCTTCGTGACTATGGGGCATTCCACTGATTCAATCAGCAAAACAGTTATTTACAAATTCGACTTACAGGGCGATACCATTTTTGCTAAAGAATTTCTTAGCCCTTTCTATCCGGAAGAAGACTTTATCTCTGCAGCAAATTCTATACATCCAATCAACGATACTTCCTTTTCAGCCTTAGCTGGCGTTAACGGGGTGCCTGGAGGGTCAAATATTGAAATTAACTGGCTTCGATTGCATGAACCTGGGGCAATTATCAACAGCAAAGTTTTCTCAGATCCACTTCAAAACATACCGATGTCTCAGGTAATCAGGAATGGTGAAGAAATAATCATTGGCTCTGGAAAAAACAACGTTGGACAGGTGTCTGAGAATTTTACTTGCCAGTCTTATTTACTCAGCATTGACCTGCAGGGAGATATGAACTGGCAGTACACCACCCCCTCTAACAACTTATACGACCATGCCAACGCTCTCCTCCCCACCCCCGACGGCGGCCTCATCGTCGGCACGGGCAAAGGCGTGGAGACGGCCATCAACAGCAGCAGCGGCCGCGTAGACTGGAACCCTTGCTTCTTCAAGCTCAATGCCGATAGGCAGATGGAGTGGGCCAGGGAGTTTAGGGGCAGGACTATGGGACCCATTTATGCTATTGTGAAAATAGCCCAGGCAACAGATAGTAGTGGTTACCTCGGTGTCAGCCGGATCGCTGATTTTGAATCTGCAGACGAACCTCTAAATGGCATGTGGGTCATGAAAGTATCGAATTCTGGTGACAGCCTCTGGGCCCGGCACTTCACTCTCATCAACGGAGAACCTGGCATGCCCGAGCCATGGACCTCAAGGCCACCCCCGACGGCGGCTACATCGTCTGTGGCGCTATCGACCCGCCCGATGATGGGGGCGTACACCCCCTGCGCTACGGCTGGC
>CAYNIT010000039.1:0-23437 GCA_964397205.1 uncultured Phaeodactylibacter sp.
GACCACCGAGATCTACACTCTTTCCCTACACGACGCTCTTCCGATCTCCAATTATGAAATCTGTGGCATACTGGACAGTGTTCAAGCCGCCACCGAGTGGTTGGAGGGACATTCGCCTCCCGGCCTGGCGCTCTTCGACATACAATTGGCGGACGGGCTGAGCTTTGATATTCTGCAGCAGGATAAAATGGATGCTCCAGTCATTTTCACCACTGCCTATGATCAATATACCCTCAAGGCTTTCAAACACAACAGCGTGGACTACCTGCTGAAGCCAGTTGATCCGGCAGCGTTGGAAAAAGCTCTGGTAAAATACGAAAAGCTGCATCCACGGCTGCAAGCGGAAACCATAAAATCTTTGATGGAAAGTTTTATAAAGCCCAGCTTCAAGTCCCGCTTCATCATAAAGGTTGGGCAGCAGCTCACTTACATCGCCACCGGGGATATAAAGTACTTTTATTCAGAAGATGGCATCGTCTACGCTCAGCGGAACGGCCGCAAGCGGCACGCTATAGACTACACGCTCGATGCACTGGGGCCGCAGCTTGACCCTCAGCAGTTTTTCCGCCTCAACCGCAAGCTCATCAGCAATATCGAGGCCATTCAATCTGTAGCGCCCTACTTCAATGGCCGGTTGCTGGTCAAGCTTTCCCCACCTGCCCCCTTCGAGGTGACGGTGAGCCGGGACCGCGCTTCTGACTTTAAAGCATGGTTGGGGGCTTAATGAATGTTTAATTTGGATATCTTTGTTATTTTCACCATATTTATACCAAGAAGCATACTATTAGACGACTAACATACCATACCCATGAAAACACCCCTCAGTAAGCAGCCATCCACGCCTGACATCCATCTTGCTATCGTACTTTTCATCATTTGTGTGCTTATCGCCCTGTCCTTTAATGCTTCGGATTTGATTGGCTTGCTGCCAGTGAGTAAAGGATAGGCAGAAATCATCTCCAGCCTAAGAGGAAGACTTCCGCCCATTCACCTTATTTTTTGATCTCCATGACATCGTCTTCCGTCAATGGAATTCCAGTTGATGCTTCGATGAGGCGCTTGTACCGCTCGTAGGCTTCCTTTGGCAAAGTCTTTCCATTTACGCTTAGCGCTCCACCGTTCAGCTTAAGGGTATAGCCCTCTGACTTATCGATTAGCCCATCCTTCACCAACGAATCAGTTCGTAATAGCAAATGAAATACGAATAATTGCGTAAAACATCAGAAGGAAGAAGGTTTGCCTGACCAGCCAAGCCGCAGCAGCCCCTCATTGATACGGCGCACCACGCCCGGGCCTTCGTAGACCAGGCCAGTGTACAGCTGTACCAGCACTGCCCCGGCCTGTAGTTTCTCGAGCGCATCCGACGCTTGTGCCACGCCACCTACTCCGATTATGGGGAGGCTGCCCCCCGATTTTTCCGAAAGGTAGCGAATGACTTCGGTGGAGCGCTTTTTGACCGGCTGCCCGCTCAGGCCGCCCGCTCCGCAGGACTTTACTTCTTCCTCAGCGGTAGCCAGGCCTTCCCGGCTGATGGTGGTGTTGGTAGCGATGATGCCGTCGATCTGAGTGTCCTGTACAATGTCCAGGATATCGTCCAGTTGGCCGTCGGTGAGGTCTGGGGCGATTTTTAGCAGGATGGGCTTGGGTTGTGCTTCGGCGCGATTGATTTCCTGCAGGCCGCGCAGCAGGCTAGACAGCGGTTCTTTTTCCTGCAGGTCGCGCAAATTGGGGGTATTGGGCGAGCTTACGTTAACCACAAAATAATCGACGTAGGGGTGCAGGGCCCTAAAGCAAATTCGGTAGTCTTCCGCTGCCTGATCATTAGGAGTGGTTTTGTTTTTGCCGATATTGCCGCCGATGAGCACGCCCTCGGGCTTTCCGTACTGCTTCAGGCGCTGCACCAGCGCCTCTACACCGTCGTTGTTGAACCCCAGGCGGTTGATGAGGGCTTCGTCTTTGGGCAGACGGAAGAGACGGGGCTTAGGGTTGCCGGGCTGCGGGCGAGGGGTGACGGTGCCGAGCTCTAGGAAACCAAAGCCCAGTTTTGCCATACTACGGTAGTGCTTGCCGTCCTTGTCAAAGCCGGCGGCCAGGCCAATCGGATTTTCGAAAGCTAAGCCAAAGAGCTGCTGCCGAAGCTTGGGATGGCGGTAGCGGAATAGCCGCCCCATCAAGGCACCAACCCCCGGCAGGGCGAGGGCTATTTTAAATAAAGCAAGCGTGAGGTGATGGGCCCGCTCGGGCGCAAAGAGAAAGAAAAAAGGCTTGAGGAGAGTCTGGTACACTTTTAGGCAAAAGTAATAAAAAAAGGCCAGGTAGAATTTTACTACCCAGCCGGAATCATAATCCCAAAAACTATTCTTATCTGAAATACCCTATTCGGGTGTATTGGATGCTAAACATAAATCTTTGACAAATATACTCAATTGTGCATTCAATGCAAAACATATTTGGCTTGTGCCGCAAAAAAAGTCAGCTACAAAGGCAAAAACAGCTGCTGATTGTGGCCTTAAGCCTCCTCTTCCGCCTTCACAAGCAATTGAAAGCCATTGCCATGAATATTCACAATTTCTATATTTTCGTCTTTCTTGAGGTACTTCCGCAATTTGGTGACAAAAACGTCCATACTGCGGGCTGTAAAGTAGTTGTCTTCCCCCCAGATCTTCGTTAAGGCCTCCGAACGGGGCAGGATGTCGTTCATGTACATGGCAAACATGCGCAGCAGCTGCGCTTCCTTGGGGGAGAGTTTGTTTTCTTCCTCTTCTGGCCCGTCAGGATTATAGGTAAGGATGCGCAGCGGATAGTTGAAGTGGTACTTGCCGATGTTGAACTCCTTGATTTCTTCTCTGGGGTCAGCTTTGGTTTGGCTGCGCTTGAGTATGGCCTGTATGCGGTACAGGAGTTCTTCGGAATTAAAGGGCTTGGTGATGTAGTCGTCCGCTCCGATTCTGAACCCTTTCAACACATCATCCTTCATCGTTTTGGCGGTCAGGAATATGATGGGCATGTCCTCGTCTTGCTGCCGGATTTCCTCGGCCAGGGTAAAACCATCTTTCTTAGGCATCATCACATCGAAGATGCAGAGGTCGTATTCTCCCTGACTGTAGCTCTCCAGGCCCTCCGCTCCATCGGTGGCCAGGGTGACTTCGTAGTCGTGCATTTCCAGATAGGAGCGGAGCACATCTCCGAAGTTCTGATCGTCTTCTACCAACAGGATTTTATTGTTTACCATAATCCATTGTTTTCTTTCACTGGAGTGGGATTGCCCCTTTATTGTTTATGAGGGAAAAAGAGGGTGAAGGCGCTGCCTTTGCCCAATTCACTTTTCACCTCGATTTGTCCCTGATGGGCAGTCATCATCGCTTTGACGTAACTGAGCCCCAGGCCGAAGCCTTTGACATCGTGCAAATCTCCGGTATGCACCCTGTAGAATTTATCGAAGATGTGCTTGCGCTGCTCTTTGCTCATCCCGATGCCTTGGTCTTTGATCTTTACTTGCAGGCCGTTGCCCACGTTTTTGGTGCTGAGGCTGATTTGCGGAGCCTCCGGCGAGTACTTGTTGGCATTATCCAGCAGGTTGTTGACAACATTGGATATGTGCGTAGCATCGCCTTCAATAACAGGGTTTTCTGCTTCGAGCTTCGCCTCCACTGTTCCGTCCTTCTTTTCCACCTGCAGCATGATATTCTCTACTGCGTTCTGAATGATGTCGTGCAGGTTGACTTCTGAGACGTTGAGAGAAAAGTCTTGCCGGTCAAGCAGAGCCATTTGCAGAACTTTCTCCACCTGACTATTCATACGTTTATTTTCCTGTTTTATTATGTTGGCAAAACGGCTCACCTTCTCCGGCTTGCTGGCCACGATGGGGCTGGCAATGGAATCTGCCGCCAGGGATATGGTAGCAATGGGCGTCTTGAACTCATGGGTCATATTGTTGATGAAGTCTGTCTTCATGGACGAAAGCTTCTTCTGTCGGAAGATGACATTAATGGTATAAGCAAAGCAGAAGAGGATGATGGTGGTAAATACGATGGCTCCCAGGAAATTGAGCCAAAGCGAACGCCAAACGAAACTCGTACGCTCCGGGAAGTGGATCATCAGCATGCCCGGCGAAGGCATATCCTCCGGAAACAAATCCACTTTGTAGCGGGAATTGTAAACGGTGCGGTAGCCGGGCAGGGTCTCCTTTGGGTAGGCATCTTCCACTACGTAGTGCCCGTCGAGTATGATGAAGCTGCGCTTCTCCCGGGAGAAGACGCCGTAGTTATAGTCCGTATCGATACCCCGGTTGGCCAGCTCGTGCGCCAGGATTTTATCCAGTTTCTGCAATTTGATGCGCTCTTCGAGCGGAAATTCCCGGGTACTTTGCTCGAACAACACCATCAAAGTCTTATAGGTATTACCCTTGCGCGCCATGCATTGTTCACAGGTGCAAGGGTTATCAAACTCCTTCATGAGTTCATCGATGAGGTCGCCATGGTTGAGCCCCTTTGTACTGAGCCCTCCTTCGGCAGTCAGTTCGGCGGCAAATCCACGCCCATCGTTTTCGGCATGCGGCTGCTGATGGTACTGGGTAACAAAGCCATTGACCGAATGCTTCAGCACTTCCTGGTTTTCTTCTGCCTCCAGCCGCTGCGCTACGGTATTCAAAGCGGCGTAGACATTTTTTTCAAAATGGTCCTCGTTTACCTGCACCGCGGTACGGATGAGGTCCATCTGCAAAACCACCACTCCAATCACGGCAGCTCCCATCAACCCGATAATTGCCCAAATTGCTTTCTTATTCATGAACTGGTATTTCGGTGGTATTCAGAACGATCATGCTCTGCCTGCCCGGAAAAACGGCCGCACTTACAACCCAACGTGATTGAATACGCCAGCAATTGTCGGCTCCCGGACCGGGCATGCATCGTTAGTACATACAAGCCAGTTTTTATAAAGTTAGCACTTCCTGCGCAGCCATCAGACTGTTTAACAGACCTTTAACTTCGCAAATTGCAGCAGGATAAAAATAAGGAATAACGTTCAATTCAGGCCAAATCAACCTGGTTTTAGCATTTGTTTCTTCAAAAACAGGCGGTGGGAGGGCCATTCTCAGGGCTTGACGTTAATGTGCCCGTAGGGGCAGTGCCGGCAACCACTGCCGCAGCAGTTCCCCCGCTTGAGGTGAAACCAGGAAGTCAGCACCATCTTGCCATCTTCCATATAAAAATCAAACCCTTCCGCCAAAGGGGGCGGCTGCCAGTACCGGGGGGCCGTGTTCTGCCGGCGCCCCGACTTGTAATCCGCTACAAAACGCTCTACGCAGCGGAGGGCTTCCTGCTTCAGGCAGTGCGGGCAAAGACAGCTCCCTCCTTTTTCCTCTGCCGGAAAAGGTGGAAAAGCCGCGCACCAGCACTGCTCGACGCGCTCTTCTTGGCAGTTGAACCGATGGGAACAAGACGGGCATATTTTTTTCACGCTATTAGCTTATTTTTTCATCAACGCATCAAAAGTACATCTCCTTTAAACACCTCTACATCCCCATCGATGAACTCGATCTCTGCGAAGTAGGCAAACACCCCTGCATTCATCGGCTCTCCACGGTAGCGGCCATCCCATCCGCCTTCCGGATCATTGGGCTGCACCCCAAAGGCCTCAAATACCGGCTCGCCCCAGCGGTTGAAGATCTGGAAGCTGCGGATTTCAACGGCGGCCGGTCCGGAGTAAATGTAGAACACATCATTCTTTCCATCGCCGTTCGGGCTAAAAACATTGGGAATATAGACGTTGCGGTCCTTGCGTACGATGAGCTGCATACGGTCTTGCGCCCGGCAACCGTCCTCGGCCACTACTTCTACATTGACAAAAGTACTTTCCAAAGGTTGGGCAAATGGCCTTCTGCAATCGGTACAGGATAAGAAACTGGTAGGCGACCAATTGAAAGCCAGGCTGTCGGATGTATTCACCAAGGCATTGACTAAGACAGAATCGCCCAGCTGTATAGAAGTATCCGGTGGCAACTGCACGAGCAATTGGGCGGGTTCATTGACAACCAAGCCGCTTTGCTCAAACTGGCAGCCGAAGGCATCCTCGACCACTGCTGTATAGGTGCCAGCATCTAGCCCCGTAAAGGAGCTGCTGCTTTGGAAGTTTTCCCCGTCAATGCTGTAGGCCAATCCACTGCCTGCAGCGGATATCTGTATCAGGCCATCGCGCTCGCCGAAGCAGCTGATGTCCTGAGCTTCAGCCTCAACATCGAGGCGGCGCTCCTGTATATCGAGGCTGAGCTCACGCTGGCATCCCCGCCCATCGGTCACAGTCAGGGCGTAGCTACCCGCCGGGAGATCCATTCGCTCCGCTCCGGCAGCCCCGTCCTGCCACAGGAAAGAATAAGGCGGCTGCCCGCTGCTTACACTGATCTGCGCTGTACCATTGGACTCCCCCGGGCAGGCGGCCTGCACTTCTGCCGACGGCTGCGGCAGGGGGGCTACCGTAAGCTCTACAGTGTGGGTAGAATCGCAACCCTGCGCCGATACGAAGGTCTGGGCATAAGTGCCGCTGGTGAATTCGGCCTTTCCAAAGATGATGCTGGAATCCCCCTGGCAGATGGTGCGAGACTCGTTTGTAAACAAATTCTCTACGCCTATGATGCTCACATTGACGATGGAGTCGCAGCCGTTCTCCGCTGCCAGCACGAAGGCCTGCTGTTCGCCCGGGGCAAGGGTTACGCCATTGTATTCTACCGTTGTGCCCTCGCAGGCCTGTATTTCAAGCTCTTGTTCGTAGGTCGCCAGCTCCTCTACCCGTACGTTTACGAAGGAGTCGCAGCCAATCTGGGAAACAAAGGCAAAGGTCTCCTGATCGCCGGGATGGAGCGTAGTGCCATTGTACGACACCGTCGTGCCGGCACAGGCTTGCAGCTCTAGCTGGGTCTCAAACACTTCGATGCCCTCTACGGCCACATTCACCACAGAGTCGCAGCCATTAGCGGCGGCTAGCGTGAAGCTCTGCTGATCGCCGGCCTGTAAGGTAGTGCCGTTGTAAGTGATTGGCTCCCCCAGGCAGGTTTGGAGCGTAAGGTCAGATTCGAAGGTGGGCAGCTCCAGTACCGATACATTGACCACCGAGTCGCAACCATTTTCCGCAAGGAAGGTAAAGCTTTGGCTGTCTCCAGGATTGAGGACGGTGCCACCGTAGGCAACAGTACTACCCGGGCAGGCTTCGAGTTGCAAGTCTTGCTCATAGGTGGCCAGTTCGGTGACCGTTACATTAACGACCGAGTCACAGCCATTTGCCGTAGCTAGCGTAAAGCTCTGTGCCTCGCCGGGGGCAAGCACGGTGCCATTGTAAGTTACCGTTTCGTTGCTGCAAGCCGTGAGTTCCAAGTCCTCTTCATAGGTGGGGAAAGGCTCCACCGTCACGGTCACAATAGAGTCGCAGCCCGATTCCGAAATGAAGGTGAAATCCTGGGTCTCGCCAGCCGCCAGCGGGGTCCCATTGTAGTCAGCGGAGCTGCCGGGACAAGCCCGCAGCGTCACGGAAGAGGTCAGGGTGGCTACCTCCTCTACCGTCACATTGACTACCGAGTCGCAACCATTCTCGGCCATTAAGGTAAAGCTTTGCGCATCTCCCGGGCTGAGCGTCACGCCATTGTACTCTACTGTGAATCCGGTACAAGCTTGCAGCTGCAGATCCGACTCGTAGGTCGGCAGCTCCTCTACGATCACCGTGACCACTGAATCACAGCCGTTGGCAGCTTGCAGCGTGAAATCTGCGGTATCCCCCGGACTGAGCGTGCTGCCGTTGTAGTCTACTGTCGTACCAGTACAAGCTGTCAGAGGCCGTACAGCGGTAAAAGCCGGCAGCTCTGTAACGAATACGGTTACGACCGAGTCACAGCCATTTTCGGCATCAAAGGTGAAGTCCAGGGTATCCCCCGGGCTCAGGGCCGTGCCGTTGTAGTCCACGGTTTCATTGGCACAAGCTTCCAGCTCCAGAGAAGAAGCGTAGGTGGGCAGCGCCTCCACAATCACCGTGACGGCGGAATCACAGCCATTTTCGGCGCTAAGCACAAAGGTGGTGGTATCCCCTGGATTCAAGCTGCTGCCATTGTAGGTCACGGCCTCATCGGGGCAGGACTGCAACGTAAGGCTGGAACTGAAAGCAGGCAATGCTTCCACAACCACTGTGACGACGGAATCGCAGCCATTGGCAGCCTGCAAAGTGAAGGCTGTGGTGTCTCCCGGGAAAAGCGCCATGTTCTGGTACAGGACGCTATCCCCCGGGCAGGCTTGGAAAACCTGTTCGGAAGTAAAAGTCGGCAATTCCTCCACAGTTACGCTCACGGTAGAATCACAGCCGTTGGCCGCCTGGAAAACAAAATCGCGTACCTCTCCAGGGTTTAAGGTATCTCCATTGTACGTAACGGTTTCATTGGCGCAAGCTTGCAGCTGTACAGAAGAAGCGGCAGTGGGCAGCTCCAAGACCGTTACGCTCACAACCGAATCACAGCCATTTTCCGCAGCTAGGGTAAAGTCTTGCACATCGCCCGGGGCCAGGGGCGTGCCGTTGTAGCTGACCGTTTCGCCGGGGCAAGCTTCCAGCTCTACGGCGGAGGCGAAAGTCGGCAAAGCATCAACGCTTACTGTCACGACGGAGTCGCAGCCATTTTCCGCTATAAGGGTAAAGTCCTGTACATCCCCCGGCGACAGCGGCGTGCCATTATAGTTGACCGTTGTACCCGGACAGGTACTGAGCGTTACATCGGAGGCGAAAGCCGGTAAGGCGTCAACGCTTACTGTCACGACGGAGTCGCAGCCGTTGGAGGACTGAAAGGTAAAGTCCTGCACCTCGCCCGGCGACAGCGGCGTGCCATTGTAGTCGACCGTTGTACCCGGGCAGGCCTCAAGCGTAAGGGAGGAGGTCAGCACCGGCACCTCTTCTACCGTTACGGTAATGGTGGAATCGCATCCATTGACGGTAGAAAAGTTGAAGGTTTGCACATCGCCGGGGTTCAGCGTCGTACCGGCATAAGTGACAGAAGCCCCCGTACAGGCTTGCAAACGCAGGCTGTCCTCGTACTGTGGGTAAGCAGAAACGGTAACATTAACCACCGAGTCGCAGCCAGCTACCGAGGCAAGCGTAAAGGATTGAGCATCGCCGGGCGCAAGGGTAACGCCCGCGTAGCCTACCGTTTCATCCGGGCAAACCGTCAGTTCCAGATTAGTATCATAAAGCGGGGAAACTGGTACAGTAGTAGCGACTTGCTCTGTAGCACAGCTATTGGAGGCTGTAGCAGTATAAGTAGTTGTATCGTCGGGCGCAACTAGAATCGAACCAGTGGCCTGGCCATTGCTCCAGGAAAAGCTCGCAGCATTGTTCACCTGCACAGCAAGCGCCACACTATCGCCCTCGCATATCGGCCCTCCACCGTCGATGAGCGTCAACTCGGGCAAGGGGGTCACGCCGATGTCGAAACTCGTATCCGCCTCCCCACAAGCATTGACAAGCGTTACAGCGTACATGGCATCCGCCACCGGGCTTACTGAAATAGAGCTATCCGTGGCTGCGGTGGACCACAGAATGGAGTCAGAAAAGGCAGGTGATATGGTTAAAGGTAGGGTATCCCCTTCACAAATATCTTGCTCGCCCTCTACCACACTGAGCGCCGGCGGGGAAAGTATGGAGATAACGAAAGAGGTGTCCACGGTACCACATTCATTGCTGGCGGTAGCCGTGATGGTATCCGTAGCAGCAGGAGAAAGCTGGATTATGGTGTCCGTTTGCCCGGTAGACCAGGAAAAGCTGTCCTCCTCCTCTACCGACACCTGCAGGGTAGCCGTATCGCCCGGGCAGATAGCCGTGTCGCCGGCGATGGGCAGCAGCGCCGGCCCCGAACTGACCGCCACCTCAACGGCAGCCGTGTCGGCCCCGCAGTTATTGGAAGCTACCGCCGAATAATTGGTAGTCGTATCCGGAGCGACCAAAATCGTGTCTGCGGTGCTGCCATTGGACCAATTGGGAGCAGCCGCATTCAGCGCACTGGCGTTAAGGGATACACTATCGCCCAGGCAAATGGCTTGAGCTTCCGATATGCTCGATATCTCCGGGAGCTGATTGACCGTGACCGTCACTTCCTCCGTTAAAGTTTCGCACTCGTTGGAGGCCGTTGCGGTGTAGGTGGCCGTTGTATCCGGACTGATGGTAATACCCTCCGAGGTAGCGCCGTTAGACCAGGCAAAACTGTCTTCAAAATCAAAGTCGGCTTCGATGTAAGCCGAGTCGCCCTCGCAGATTTCCTGATCGCCTTCGGTGATGAACAACAGCGGTGCTGGGTTCACCGTAACGGGGACATTCTCGCTTACCGAACCACAAGCGTTGGTAGCGGTTACGGTGATCAGCTCTGAAAAGGCTGCCTCAAAGATGATGGGGTTCCCTACCTGCCCGTTGGACCAGCTGATGAAGTCTTCGTTCTGGGCTACTGCAGTAAGGACCACTGGTTCTTCCTCACATACCTCTACTGGCTGGAGCGGCTCCAAGGCCGGCAGTGGGTTGACCTCTATAAAAACTTGATCACTAGCGGGCTCGCATCCATTATCGGCAGTAGCTACCAGAGTAGTGGAACTGCTCGGGAAAATGGTGATGTCGGTCCCGGCCATGCCATTGGACCAGTTAACCGTCACATTAGCGCCAGTCACCAGAGCACTGACGTTGACGGCTTGCCCTTCGCAGACTGGGCTAGGGACCGGTAAGATATCTATAGTAGGCGAGAAGCAGCCTTCGTACTCTCCGGCGGCTCCGTCGTTGTCGGCAGGGCCGCAGAAATTCAACTCCATCCCCCCACCGAACCAGGTAGAGGGCTCACCACTGACGGTGACAAGCACATTGAAGGACTGGGTAGGGTCAGTTGGCGCAACGAAGAAGGGGCCACTGTCAGGATCGCCCCAGTCGACCTGCCCGCCGTTGATATCGGCATTCAGGGTAGTGCCGTTTTGGCTGGTCAGGCTGGGAGGCTGTACGTCTACAATACCGCCTGGCGCGTTGGTGCCAAAGTAAAACCCTTGGGTGCCGCCATTGATACCGCCCGGAAAGTCTCCTCCAGCCACGAGAATGGTCAAGTCTATGGTAAAGGTACCATCCCCATTGTCAATTAAATCGTTGATGATGTAACCGGAACCGTCGCAGGCGTAAGCCATTCCCGGCAAAACAATTGCCAGAAGAATGGCCAGAAGTTGTTTCCTCAAAGTAGAGGTGTTCTTAAAAGCCATAATCTAGTAGTTGAGCATCAAAGCAGCCAATGGGCCTAAAGCTTTAAAAACTGATGCCTGCCCTTTTTTCAGAGGCAGGCCCTCCATTTTGCTTTCCCATTAGCGTTTGATCATGAGCTTTCCGCTGAAAGCTTGATTGTTGGTTTTGATTTGGTAGAAATACAGGCCCGAGGGCAAGTGCCCGACTGCAAGCGAGCTTGTCCCTTGGTTTAAAACAAAACGCCCCACCTGCTGTCCATCAGCAGTATAGAGGTTTAGCCTCCCGCCCGGAAGCTCACCGGGCAGTTCCAACCACAGCTGATCGTCTGCCGGATTGGGATAAAGGCACGGGCTGGCATTGCCCGGCACCACCTCCGCTTGTGGCGTAAGCGGTTGAGCGGCGAATGCCTCCAGGCCGCCTCGGGCGTTGCCCCCCAGCAATTCCGGCAGCCCGTCTTCGTTGAGGTCCACCAGTTGCAGGGAAATTCTTTCCCCCAGGTCAATTCCGGATAGTCGGCGCTCTAATTCCTGCGCCGGCGCCATTCCCTGAATGTCGTACAGATCAATAGTACCGTCCCGCCGGCCGTAGTAAAGCCAGAAGGCGCCGGGCTCAGAAGGTTTGGGCAACAGTTCCAAGCCGCATTCCTGGTAGAACCCTTCGCTCGGAACGATTCCCCCCAGTGTATCGGTCAATTTTTGAAAAGCCGGGGACGTTGAGCTGCCCGTGTTTTTCAGCAAGCTGATGGTCCCGTCCCGGGTACCGCAGACAATATCCAACAAGCCATCGGCATCGTAATCCACCAGCTCGGGGCGAGACAGCCCGTTGAGGGATAGCTCGTGCAGGGGGAGCCCCTGCATCAACTGGTAGCCTTGGGAAGTGGCCATAAAGAGACGCAAATCGCCGTTTTCCATTCCCAACAGCAAGTCTTTCCGGCCATCGCCGTTGAGGTCGCCCATAGCCGGAGCGATGGATTTGTAGTTGAAAGCCGAAAGGCCTTGCCAATCCAGCTCAGCCAGCTCAAAAGCCGGAGATGCAGCAGTGCCCACATTCAACAGCAGGGCAATGGTGCTGGTGTAGCTAAAGGTGGGATGCTGCTGATTGCTGGCAAAAAGCAAATCGGCCAGCCCATCACCGTTGATATCTTCGGCTAATACATTGGAACGGAATCCGAAGTCCAGCATCTCCCCCAGCATAAAAGCCTCCTCCGCCAGCACCCAGCCACCAGTTTCCCCGTCCTTTTCAAAGCGCAGCAGCCTTTGGTTGTAAGGGCTGTACCCCTGTCCGGTGATGAGGTTGGTAGCAACGACCAAATCTGGCTGATCGCTTTGACTGTAGGACAAGAAGAACGGAGAAGGGAAGCGGGTAAGCGGCGCCCCATCGTTGACCCAATCACTGCTCTGGCTGACCAGGTTAGCCCACTGCGCGCTGCCATCGTTCTGCAGCTTGAGAATGTGCTCGTCGTACAAACCGCTGAACAACAGATCCTGATCTCCATCTGCGTCCATATCCCGGCAAGCCATGACAGAGCCGGCACAACCCGAAGCAGCTATACCCGGAGGCTCCGAATCACAGGCTTGCAGCTGAAAATCTGCCTCTACGGTGTAGGAAGCATTGCCCCAGCAGTCGTCCCTAAGTTCATAGACCAGCGCTTCGCAATTGCCCCGCTGCTCGTAGTACTGAATATGCGTACCGCCAATCGGGATGTAGAGCAAGTCCGGCTGCTCGTCCCCGTTAATGTCCTGAAGTACCGGCAGGTCATAAGCGTGAATGTGAATGGGGGCAAGTCCGCCTCCTTCAGCAAGCAGCAGCGGTTGAGGAGGCTCAAATTGCAAGGAGCTGCCCGGTACCCGCAGGTGGGCGATCAGGATCACATCAGCAGCGACACTTGCTATCCGAGTGGTAATAAGGTCCTTCCAGCCGTCGCAGTTCAGGTCCTGTACCAGCAGCAGTTGGTTCAACCCATCGGGCAGATGGGCCTCGAGCGAGGGTTTGTAGAGGTAAGACAGGCTGCCATCTTCATTTTCGGAAGCGATGAACGGTAGCGCCTTAGCCCCTACCCGGTCAAAAACAATGAGATCTTCCCGATCGTCTGAGTCGAGCCGCAGGCTTCGAAACTGCGGAGCCTCTAAGCCTCCGGTATAGGGGTGGCGGAGGGTTTGCCCTTCTATCTCCACGCTCCCCACATCCACCGCGCGAAACTCGGTGAACTGCGCGCTCAGGCTTAAGCATCCAAATATAAATAACAGTAGGGTGTATGCAGTACGTCGCATATTGTCGCCGTTCTTTGTTTATAGCGTACAGAGACAGCGTCAACAATACATCATAGCAAAAAACAAAGTTCTAACAAAATAATTGGATGTCAAACTAACTATTAGTCCGCTAAGCGATGATTCCTGCTCCTCTTTTTCCAACCAATCTTGTGCTCCCCTGTTTACTGCTCTATGGATCAGGAGGCACTTCTCGAGACCGGCAAGGCATGGTTTAAGCAGCAAGGCTGGGAGCCGTTCCCCTTTCAGCTGCAGGCTTGGCAGCACCACCTGTCGGGCTACAGCGGGCTGGTCAACGCCCCTACCGGCAGCGGAAAAACCTATTCTTTGGCCATGCCTATCCTGCTGGAGTTCCTTCGCGACCACCCTACCGAATACGAGCGGGAAAAAAACGGCCTGCAAGCCATCTGGATTACGCCCATCCGCGCCCTCACCAAAGAGATACAGGCCGCTCTACAGCGGGCTGCACAGGAGCTGGGGCTGAACTGGGAAATTGCCGTGCGCAGCGGCGACACCAGCTCCAGCCAGCGGCAGAAGCAGAAGCGCCGCCCGCCGGAGGTGCTCATCACAACGCCGGAAAGCCTGCACTTGCTGCTGGCCAGCAAAGGATACCCTCGTTACTTTTCCAAACTGAAGACCGTGGTGGTCGACGAGTGGCACGAACTGATGGGCTCCAAACGAGGCGTACAGATGGAACTAGCGCTCTCCCGGCTCAAGGGCTTGCTGCCGCAGCTCCGCGTCTGGGGCATTTCGGCTACCATTGGCAATATGGAGGAGGCGCTGGCGGCTTTGCTCGGCGACACCTACGATGCCGGGCACTACCGGGTAGTACGCGCTCAAATTCCCAAACCCATCGAGATCGAATCGGTGCTGCCCGATGAGGTGGAGCGCTTCCCTTGGGCAGGGCACCTGGGCATCAAGCTCGTGGAAAAAATCGTACCCATTGTCAACCGAAGCGGCAGCACCCTGATTTTCACCAATACGCGTGCCCAGTGTGAGATTTGGTACCAAAACCTGCTGGAAGCTGCGCCGGAGCTCTCGGGCGCCATCGCCATGCACCACGGCTCCATCAGCCGAGAGCTGCGGGATTGGGTAGAAGAAGCCCTGCACGAAGGCCGGCTCCAAGCGGTGGTCTGTACCTCCAGCCTGGACCTAGGCGTAGATTTCCGCCCGGTGGAAACCATCGTGCAAATCGGCAGCCCCAAGGGGGTAGCGCGCTTCGTGCAGCGGGCGGGGCGCAGCGGGCATCAGCCGGGCGCGCTGAGCAAAATCTACTTCGTCCCCACCCACGCGCTGGAGTTGATCGAAGCGGCAGCCCTGCGCCGCGCCGTCGCGGAAGGCGAGCTGGAAAGCCGCATTCCCTACATCCGCTCCTTCGACGTACTGCTGCAGTACCTGGTCACCCTTGCGGTATCAGAAGGCTTCCGGCCTGCCGATATCTGGCCGGAGGTCAAAGGGACATTTGCCTTCCGCAGTATCACTGAAAAGGAATGGGCCTGGTGCCTGCACTTCATCAGCACCGGCGGCCAGGCGCTGCAGGCTTATGATGAATACCAGAAAGTTACCGTCGAGGATGGGGTGTATCGGGTCGAAAGCCGGCGCACCGCCATGCGGCACCGCCTGCAGATCGGCACCATCGTCAGCGACCAGAGCATGAAAGTCAAGTACGTCGGCGGCAAATTCATCGGCACCATTGAGGAGTGGTTCATCGCTCAGGTCAAACCCGGCGAGACTTTTTGGTTTGCGGGGCGCAATCTGGAACTCGTGCGCATCAAGGACATGATGGTGCAGGTACGGCGCAGCAAAAAGAAAAAGGGGAAGATCCCGACTTGGCTCGGGGGGAAAATGCCGCTTTCTTCCCAGCTTTCCGCTTCGCTGCGTTTCAAAATGACGCAGCTCAGCGAACGGCAGCTGACGGATGCCGAGCTGGAGTGCGTGCAACCGATCGCGGACTTGCAGCAGGAACGTTCTCACCTGCCGCGCTCCGACGAATTCTTAATTGAATATTTCAGTAGCCGGGAAGGGCACCACTTGGTGCTGTACCCCTACGAAGGGCGCTTCGTACACGAAGGCTTGGCTGCTTTGGTGGCCTATCGTATCGCGCAGCAGGCACCCATCAGTTTTTCCATCGCTATGAACGATTACGGTTTTGAACTGCTTTCGGATGCTCCCATCCCAGTGGAGGCAGCGCTGCAGCAGGGCTTGTTTGATACTGAAGGGCTCAGCGCTGACATCCGCGCCAGCATCAATGCAGCGGAGATGGCCAAGCGGCGTTTCCGCGACATCGCCAGCATCGCCGGCCTGATCTTCAAAGGCTACCCTGGCAAGCAGAAACGGGACCGGCACCTGCAATCCAGCGCTCAGCTGTTTTTCGAGGTGTTCAACGATTACGAACCAGAGAACCTGCTGCTGTTGCAAGCCTACGATGAAGTGATGACCTTCCAGCTGGAGGAAGCCCGCCTGCGCGATGCCCTGCGCCGCTTACAGCAGCAGCGCATCGTTTTGAGCCGCCCGGAGCGGGCCACGCCCTTTGCCTTCCCCATCATCGTCGACCGGCTGCGCGAACGGCTCAGCAGCGAGAAACTGGAGGACCGCATCCGCAAAATGAAATTGCAATTGGTGCGCGATTGATTAATTTCGCCCTTTCAATGCCTATGCCTATGCCGCCATCCCTCGAAACCATACCGGGCATCGCCCGTAGCCAAGTAGCCGGAGAACAGCTGTGGCTCCATCCTTTCCGGGGCGCCTACTGGGCGAGGCAGCACACCCTCTTTGTTGCCGACTTGCATTTGGGCAAAGCACTGCACTTCCGGCGAGAGGGCGTACCGGTGCCGACAGCTGTAAGCCAAGAAAATTGGGATCGGCTGATCGCTCTGCTGCTCGATTTCCGGCCGCAGCGGGTCCTGTTTCTCGGAGATTTGTTCCACAGCGACTACAACCGGGAGTGGGAAGACTTCTGCCACACCCTGGACCAGTTCCACGAAATTTCTTTTGAGCTGATCCTGGGCAACCACGACAGCCTGCCGCCTGAAGCGTACGCCAAAGCCAATCTCATGGTACACCGCGGCGCATTAAAAGCTCCGCCCTTTTTGCTCACCCACCACCCTGTGCCGGAGCCTTCGCCAGGCTGGTACAATCTGGCAGGGCACCTGCACCCCTGCGTGTTTTTGAAGGGCAGAGGACGGCTGCGGGAACGGCTGCCTTGCTATTTTTTTGGAAAAGCGGGAGGGGTGCTGCCTGCCTTTGGCGCGTTTACTGGTATGGCGCAAATCCGCCCAAAAGCGGAAGAGCAGGTCTATGTCATTGCAGGCAGGGAGGTGATTATGGTTTAATTGCTGCCCTTCTGCTTGAGTACATCCCGGATTTTAGCAGCGCTTTCGTAGTCTTCACGCTCCAGCGCACGGTCGAGCAGGTTTTTGAGTTCCGTTGGGGTCTGTTCCTTCAGCGGCTTGGGTGGGGCTGCGGGTTCTGTCTCCTCCCCTTCTTCTATGATCTCGGTATCTTCTGCATCTATGCCGGCCTCGTCCAGTACATTCTGGTAAGTATAGATTGGGCAATCAAAGCGGACCGCCATAGCGATGGCATCGGAAGACCGGGCGTCAATGGTGAAGGGCTGCTGACTGGCATCCGTACATTCCAGTTTGGCGTGAAAAACACCGCTCTCAATGCTGTCGATGACGACTTCGTCGAGGGAGCCATTGAAAGCCGCGATGGTGTTTTTAAGCAAATCGTGGGTCATCGGCCGCCCGGTATCAATCCCTTCCAAGCCGATGGCAATCGCCTGTGCTTCAAAGGGGCCAATGATGATGGGCAAGCGGCGGGCATCCCGCCCGTCTTCTAGGATGACGATATAGTGCTCTGGGGCAGAATCGCTTCTCGCTTGCCCTAAGATACGCAATGGAATTTTTTCGCTTGATTTGCTCATGCTGTTGCTTTTCCAAAACATAACCACCCAGGTCGGGCCAATTGTTTAAAAATTGCGCTTAACACTCGGGGACTTTGATGGAAATGTTCGCCGCCAGCCCCCCCTGCGAGGTTTCTTTGTACTTGGTATTCATGTCCTGGGCGGTCTCCCACATGGTTTTGATGACTTCGTCCAGATGCACTTTGGCCTTGGCCGGATCTCCGTCCAGAGCGATGTTAGCCGCGGTGATCGCTTTGATCGCCCCCATGCTGTTGCGCTCGATGCAGGGAATTTGCACCAAGCCGCCAATCGGGTCACAAGTTAGGCCCAGGTGGTGCTCCATCGCGATTTCTGCCGCCATTAGCGCCTGCTCTACGGTGCCGCCCAGCCCCTCAGCCAGCGCTGCCGCCGCCATAGCGGAAGACACCCCGATTTCCGCCTGACAGCCGCCCATCGCCGCCGAGATGGTCGCGCCTTTTTTAAAGAGGCTGCCGATCTCCCCCGCTACCAGCAGGAAGCGTACGATGTCCTCGTCACGGATGTCTTCCTTGTCGGAAAAGCAAATGTAGTACAAAAGCACCGCCGGGATAACCCCCGCTGCGCCATTGGTAGGGGCGGTGACGATGCGGCCGAAGCTGGCGTTTTCCTCATTGACCGCCATAGCGAAGCAGCCGATCCATTTGAGCACTTTCGTAAATTTGAAATCGCAGCGGATGAGGCACTTCAGCCACTCTTCGGCATTCTGGTAGGCACAGGGCAAAGCGAGGCGCTGGTAGAGCGCGGGAGCACGCCGGCTTACCTCCAACCCTCCCGGCAGTGTGCCTTCGGTATGGCAACCCCGGTAGACGCAGTGCTTCATGGCCTGCCATAAGCGAAGCAGGCCTGACCGTATTTCGGCATCACTGCGCCAGGCGCGTTCGTTTTCCAGCACTACTTCCCAGATACCGATCCCCCGCATCTGGCAACAGCGGCTCAGTTCCTTGGCAGAACCGATGGGGTGCGGCAGCTGTACCTGCCGGCCCGATGCCGTTTCGCCTTCCTTGATGGTGAAACCGCCGCCTACGGAATAGTAAGTGCTCTCGTGCAGCAAGTCAAGCTCCTCGCCAAAAGCCTGAAAGATCATGCCGTTGGCGTGCCCGCTCAGCCTTTCGGAATAGTGGAACTGCAGGTGCTGTGCGGGGTCGAAGTAAATCTGCTGTTGCCCCGCCAACGGCAGCAAATTTTCAGCTCGGATGCGGGCGGGCATTGCCAGCACTTCCTCTACCGGAATGGATTCGGGCTCTTCCCCGCTCAACCCCAGCATGACGGCTACATCCGTGCCGTGCCCTTTGCCTGTCAGTGCCAAAGAGCCGTACAAATGGGCTTCTACTCGAGCGACTTGCTCTAAGCGGCAGGTTTGTGCCAGCTCCTGGCAGAAGCGCTCGGCGGCGCGCCAGGGCCCCAGGGTGTGGGAACTCGAGGGCCCCACCCCGATCTTGAGCATATCGAATACGCTGATGGCTTCCATAATTTGGTTTTGGTTATGGCTGCTGCAAAATTCGTTCAATTGGTTGGAAAAGGGAAGTATGCCCGAAATATTCCGCCTCCTAATTTTTCTTTCCTATTTTGGGAGCCATGCGAAATTTTCCCGAAAGCAAGACCTGCCGCCTATGGAACTCCACTTGCATCCTGTAGAACTCCGGCTGCGGCATACTTTTTCCACCAGCCACGAATCTCGCGATACGCAGCCCAGCCTGATCGTAGGGCTTTCGCAAAATGGCCAGACCGGCTACGGCGAGGCTACTGCTACCCGCTACTATGGCCTTAAGCTAGAGGACATGATGGCCCGCCTCGAAGCCCTGCGCCCGGCCCTAGCAGCGATGGAGCTGCAGCAACCGGCAATCTTCTGGCAGGCTATGCGCCAAAGGCTGTCTGGCCACCCCTTTCTGCTTTGTGCCCTGGACGAAGCGGCGCACGACCTCCACGGTAAGCTGCAGGGCAAGGCACTGCATGAGCTATGGGGGCTGCCTCTGGACCAACTGCCCCTTTCCAATTACACCATCGGCATGGATCACCTGCCAGCGATGCTGCAACGGATGGAAGAGCAACCCTGGCCGGTTTATAAAATCAAGCTCGGATCAGAGCACGACCTGGCCATCGTACGGGCACTGCGGGAGAAGACGCGGGCTGTATTCCGCATTGATGCCAATACGGGCTGGACAGCCGCTCAAACCATTGCCTACGCTCCGGAATTGAAGCGCTTGGGGGTGGAATTTATCGAGCAGCCGCTCAGGGCGGAAGACTGGAAGGGTATGGAGCAGGTCAGCCGCCGCTGTGCCTTGCCCGTGATAGCGGATGAAAGCTGCCAGGCAGAAGGCGACATCGACCGCTGCCATGGCTATTTTCAGGGCGTTAACATCAAATTGATGAAATGCGGAGGGCTGACCCCTGCCCGCCGTATGATCGAGCGCGCCCGCCAACTGGGGCTGAAGGTGATGGTGGGCTGCATGACCGAATCCTCAGTAGGCATCTCTGCTATCGCCCAGCTGCTGCCCTTGCTGGATTATGTAGACATGGACGGTGCGCTGCTGCTGAGCAACGACCCCGCCGAGGGTGTCTGGCTGTCGGAGGGCCGAGCCTATTTCCCCAACCGGCCGGGCACTGGCGTCCGGCTCAAAGCTTGAATACCATGCGTTATGCTTTAATGTCTGCTCTTTTGTTTTCCTTGGCGCAGCTGGCGCCTGCGCAAACCACCGATTATCTGGGAGCCCGCCTGCGATCTTCGCAGGACAGCCTTCTGCAGGAAGTACTGCGGCAACCTCTACAGTACCAACTGCAACTGATCTGTACCCGGATTAAGCCCGGCGCAAAGCCATCTGAGCCGAGGGCCAGCCGTCATCAATTCGGCCTGGACACCAAGCTTTACTTTTACCCCGCCGAGGCGGTCGCCCTGCCCGCTGCTTTGCTCGCACTGGAGTACCTCCAGCGCCTCTCTGTGGCTGGCCTGGACCGCCACAGCCCGCTCTACGCTTCCGGCGAGCGCCCGTGGCGGAACCCTTCTTTGCCCGTTGCCCCTACCATTGCTGCAACCATTGACGGCGCTCTGCAACAGCAGCCTGAGAGCTATAACCGCCTGTTCAATTTTCTGGGAGCGCCCTTTTTCAATGAGCAGATGCAGCGTAAAGGGTACCGAAACACCCGTTTCTTGCACTGGTTGGGGAAAGCGAAAAGGCAGCGCTATACCCCTCCTGTCTCTCTCTACCAAAACGACAGCCTGTTGTACTTTCGGGGGCGAACGAAGCGGCGGTTCTCCAGTGAGCTGAAGCTCAAAGAGCAGGTACGGGGCGTAGCTCGTATCAATAAAGGAGGCGATCGGGAGGCAGCGCCATTTGACTTCCGGCGGCATAATTTCCTGGGGCTGCCTGAGTTGCACCGCATGATGCAGGCTTTGTTTTTTCCGGCTACGGTGCCTAGCCATGCCCGCTTCGCGCTCAAGGAGGAAGACCGGCAGTTCCTGCAAGATCAGCTGCGCAGGCCGGGCTATCGCCCCAGCTTTTCCACGCCTCTTTCTTCTGCTCCGCTTCTCTATCGGCTGCGCGGAACTGGCCTGGGCTTCCTCACCGAAAGCATCCTGGTCCAAATGCCGGATACTGGCGAGGCTCTTCTGCTGACCCTCAGCTTGCAAGTGAACCGCAATCAGGTCTTTGGGGACGGGCGGTACGAGTACGATGCCGTAGGCGATGCCGTGGTGGTGGAGGTGCTGCGGCTTTTGCTTGGGAATTGACTGGGCGGCTTGGGTGGAGCTTTTGGACTTGGACTGCTATTTTCCTCTTTCTAGTTGGGGGGCAGGTTTAGGGGTGGGCTGCTTTTAACCTTACGCCCTTTACCCTTCCTTTTGACTTCTGCATTTTTCGTTTTGCGTTCCTGGCGTTTTCCTCCCCCTAGCCCCCTCCAGCCCTGTGGAATGGTAGAGCAAGCAGTTGGTTATTCCACGGGGTCAAAGGGGGACACGAGCGGGGCCGGTCGTTGGGGCGGGGAGCTGGGTTTTAGCCTTCGGTGCTTTACCCTTACTTTTGCCTTTTGCGTTTTGCATTTTACGTTTTACATTTCCTTCGTTTTCCTCCCCCTACTCCCGCACAAAGCGCGCCGCCACCGGCACTTCCCCTCTGCCTCTCCAGAGCAGGGTATAAGCGCCGGCCGGCAGTTCCGTCAGGTCAATGTTTTGGCGCAACGGGCCGCCGGTGTGGGGGATGCGCTGCAGCTGCCGGCCGTAGGCATCAAGTAGCAGGAACTCGCCCTCCCGTTGCTGCTTGGTTTGGAAATCCAGGGTCAGGCTGGAGCCGGCGGGATTGGGGTAGAGGCTAAGGCTGGCTGAAGCGCTGCTGAACCGTACGCTGACTGGCCCGTGATACTCGTACTGCCCGTCGTAGTCTACCTGCCGCAGCCGGTAGTAGTTGAGGCCCGGAGCAGGCGACTCATGCTTGAAGCGGTAGTCTTGTGGCACTTGCGTAGTGCCTGCGCCCGCTACCCGGCCGATTTCGCGATAGCGGCGGCCATCCGTGCTGTGCTCTACGGCCATGTAGTCGTTATGGAGCTCGGTGGCGGTGCGCCAGTGCAGCTGAGCGGTGCTGCCCTCTGGGCGAGCAGTAAAAGTATGCAGAGTAATGGGAAGCGGCGCGGCGCTTATTCCGATGCCAAACTCAGAGAAGGTGGTGATGCCGGTGCGCGTGGCGATGACGGTATTGTTGGATTCACTGCAGCTGCCGGCCGTCCCCGTAGGCGAAGCAATCCAGCTGCCATTTTCTGTTTTGATAGCAGCGCAGGGCGGTATGTAATTGGAATAATTGCGGGCATTGAGGGTGAGATCGTAGGAGCCTCCAAAGTTGCCGGGCACGGCGGGGCGGATTTCCCAAATGCCGTGATCGAGCAGCTGGGTGTATACCTGGCCGTTGTCGTTGATGTTGATGGTGGGGGGCGTAGCCTGCTCAAATCTGGCTTCTACATCCACAATACCGGCGACGCTGCTGAAGGTAATGTTGACCGGTTGGTAATCCTGTGGTGCTTGAGAGCCTACGGGCAGGGTATAGAATTCATTGGTCGTTACACGCTGCCGCAGGAATCCGTCGAACAGATAGCCGTCTTGGCTCTGGCCGGTAATGGCGGCTTGGTTACTGTTGTTGACATACAGGTAGGTGGCGTTGGCATCTACCCGGGCGTTGGAAAAGGTGAGGGTGCCGGTCAGCTCGGTGGTGCCGTTCAGCGATTTGTCACCCGCGTTGCTTACCGTTAGGTTGTAATAATCGAAGGAGGACTCGATGGTTTGGTCGCCCGGGCCGTCGTACTGCGCGGTAGAGCCGGTGTTGAAACTGAATGCGTCCCGCCCGCTGAGCGAAGTGAAGACCGTGCCCAGGCCCGTGAGCCGGAGTAGGCCATTGTTGTCCAGGTTGGCGGTGCCACTGCCGGCGTTGCCGCTGTTGCCGATGACTTGCCCGCCGACGATGACTTCGCCGTTGATTACATAGTTGATGTCGGTGCTGCTGTTGTCGGTGCGCACGTAAAGGTCGCCCTGTTGGATATCCAGGGTTCCGTTGATGGTGAAGGTGCCAGCGTTTTCACTGGTGTTGCTGCCATCTATGCCATCAATGGCAATATCCCCGCCGGTGACGGTTACGGTCACACCGGAGTTGATGGTTACATTGAAATTGGCGGGAGTGGATTGGCTGGAGGTGCCAGTATTGTACAAAGCGGCAGATGAAGACCAGGTTAAAGCCATGCTCGTGGCAATGACGAGGTTGGTCGTGCCTGCCCCACTGCCATCATTGTCCTTTCTGAGGCGGGAAAGCTGAATGCTGCCGGCGCCTGAAATGGTGCAAGCTGGCCCGTTTATGTCCAGGCTCATGCCATCCCCGCCAGCTCCCATAGCTCCGTTCACCACCACACTGCTACCATAAACCTGTATGTATTCATTGGTGCCGCCACCTGCGATGACTGCTCCGCCGGCTTGCACTTCCAGCGTGTTTACAGAAGGTGCCCCTGATGCCATTTCGATGGTGTGCCC
>CAYNIT010000039.1:23537-24683 GCA_964397205.1 uncultured Phaeodactylibacter sp.
GGGTCAAGCTCAAAGGTGAGGAAGTCGTCGTTAGGGTCATTCGGGGTACCGTTGCTGTTGCACTGTATGTTCGCGAGCCCGGCATCTGTCAAGCTACACTGGGAAGAACAGGTGCCGGGGTCTGTCAGTGTTTCCGGGAAAGTGCAATTGGGGTCGGAATCATCTACTATGGTGATGGTCAAATCCCCTGCCCCCGCAGTGCCGGGGTCGGTGAGGAAAAAAGTTGGCATGCCATAGTTTCCCCCGCTCGGTGTGACATTCGCCCCGGTGACGGTGTAGCTTGTGCCCAGGTTGCTGCCATTGGGCTCCAGGCTAAAAGAGAAGCGGTCGTCGGTGGGGTCAGAGGGCGTGCCGTTATCGTCACAGGTGAGGTTGGCGAGGCCGGAAGAGGCGAGGTTGCAAGGGGGCCCAGCCGGTGTGCCTGTCAGCAAAACTTCATCTATGGCAATATCTTCATCTCCGGAATCGAGGAAAAATTCTATTACAATATCGATTACGCTACCGGAACCTGAAATGCCACGTGTAAAGGTCGCAAAAGCATCCGTAATTATGGCACCGTCGCCATCCCCATCAAAATCATTGTCTATTTGAGGTGCGGTATTAAAGGTCGAACCGTCGTTTTCTATCCAAATCAGGTTTTGAGAAGGGCCGCCATCGATGGAATAGGTAATCCGAACGTAATCCGGCTCGTCCCAATCTTCATTAGCACCATCGTCATCTTCAGCAAGGTCAATGCTAAACGATAAGTTATTGAAACCTGCGATGCTTATATTTTGAAATTGCATTACCGTCGGGTTAGGCCCTCCTTGTCCATCCAAATCTTGCGCACCGAAGAAGAAACTTCCTGTTATGCCGGCTACGCTCACACTCCCGCTGATGTTTGAGCCATCCGTTCGTATAAAATAATCTTCGCTACCGTTGGTAAATTCACTGACGCTGGTTACGTATTCAACGGTAGCATCTTCAAAGTCTTCGAATAGTAAGGTGGTCTGCGAAAAACCAGATACCCACGCCAAGCAAAGCCCGGCCATGGCTAACAGGGATCGAGGGGTTAGCATTGTTCAAAGTGTTTGGTGTTTTTTATCAATCTGCAATATACTACAGTATGCCGAGCCAAACACGAAAACAATGTTAATTCAAAATTAA
>CAYNIT010000040.1:0-24278 GCA_964397205.1 uncultured Phaeodactylibacter sp.
ATGTTGGTTTACCCACCTTGGGCCCCTCCGGGGCCTGTTAAGCTGGTGTTTGTTAGACTAAGCGCGGCCACCAGAGGTGATTTTTTCTGAAACCCGCATAAATACTAGGCTTTTTGTCAGCATTCTTAACCCTGGCTTGTCACGGTAGAAGAGCCAAAAGCGAATCTTCGGTGAGTTCGACAACTTTTCACCTCTAGTGCCCGAGGGGTGTATAACTTGGTAGCCACTATACTGACTAATCTTTATCGCTCTATTTTGAATGAATTAATGCAAATTCGTTCAGTGTATTGAATGAATTTACGTAAATTTATTCAAAATAGCAGCATGGACTATATCACTCGTTTTGTGGAATCCCCATAAGAAGTCTAAGGTCCCAGCTGCTTGGAATAAGACCTACTCCGATGCAGCGTATCAGGTGATCAACCCGGATAATTACCAAGATTGGTTGCTGGGGGCTAATTGGTGACGTGTATACTACCCCGATGTCATAAGTCTACCCCCCATAAAGAAGGAAAAGATGGATTCAGTCTCCAGACTGGATACAAACTATCTGCCCGTCTCTGACGGATGTAAGCGAGGCTATTCCTAAGGATTTCGAGGTATTAGCCAGCAAGTCCCCATTTAAAAAAGATGCTAAAAGCACTAATCAATAGGGCAACCTCTTTTGTTAGACAACCTATCTTTCTCCTGTCCCTATTGACAAGCGAAACAAGCATGAAAAAACTCCTCCTACTAGACCGCGACGGCACCCTGATCCTCGAGCCGGAAGACCAGCAAATCGACAGCCTGGAAAAACTGACGTACTACCCCGGCGTATTCCAGTACCTATCGCGCATCGTGCGGGAGCTGGACTACGAGCTGCTGATGATCACCAACCAAGACGGACTAGGCACCGCCTCTTTCCCGGAAGCAACCTTCTGGCCGGCGCACAAGAAGATGATGGAAGCATTGGAAGGAGAAGGGATCCGCTTCGCGGACGTGCTGATCGACCGCAGCTTCCCGGAAGACAACGCGCCTACCCGGAAACCCCGAACGGGCCTGTTGGAACCTTATTTGCAAGGCGGCTACGATTTGGAGAACTCCATCGTCATCGGTGACCGGCTGACGGATATGGAGCTGGCTAAGAATCTGGGCGGTAAAGGCATTTTGCTGAGTAGCCACCCCGATTTAGGAGCGGAGGAAGTGGAAGCTGACGGGGAGGAAGTGCAACAGGTCATCGCGTTAAAGACGGAGGACTGGGGAGAAATCTACAGGTACTTGCGCCTGCAGGAGCGCACGGCAGAAGTACAGCGCACCACCAAAGAAACGGATATTTACATCCACCTCGATTTGGATGGCAGCGGCAGAAGCGATTTGGATACCGGTCTGGGCTTTTTCGACCATATGCTCGATCAGCTAGCCCGCCACGGCGGGTTGGACCTGACGGTAAAAGTCAAAGGCGACTTGCATGTGGACGAGCACCACACCATAGAGGATACCGCTTTGGCGCTAGGGGAGGCATTTGCGAAAGCCATAGGCGACAAGCTCGGTATGGAACGCTACGGCTTTGCCTTGCCGATGGATGATTGCCTGGCGCAGGTTGCTATCGACTTTGGCGGCCGGCCGTGGTTGGTTTGGGAAGCGGATTTCCGGCGGGAGAAAATTGGCGATATGCCTACAGAAATGTTCTCCCACTTTTTCAAGTCCTTTTCCGACGCTGCCAAGTGCAATCTGAACATTAAAGCAGAAGGGACGAATGAGCACCATAAAATTGAGGCGATCTTCAAGGCGTGGGCGCGGGCGATAAAAATGGCGAAGCGCCGGGATACAGAACGTATGGAGCTGCCGAGTACGAAAGGGGTGCTGTAGGGTGCCTTGCAGTTTCGGGCTCACCCACCTTCGTTTATAACTTTTTGCTTCCGTTAAAGGTTCCTTTATCGTAAGGTAAGAACATTCGTCGGGAAAAAAATTGAAAAAATAGCCATTAGATCGTCTACTAAGATATCCTATGTCGACTCAAATCGCCATCATAGACTATAATGCCGGCAACGTACGCTCCGTGCAGTTCGCTCTGCAGCGCTTTGGCCTGGAAGCCCGCCTGACCAGCGATGCCCGCGAAATACAGGCAGCTGATAAGGTGATTTTTCCCGGAGTAGGGGAGGCCAACACCACTTACCTTCAAAAATTCAAATTACGCTTCTGCGAATCCAGTCAATGCACGAAGCTCCTTTTTTTGAAAACCTAAAACGATATCCTTTTTAGGAATATCGTATTCAATCAGGATATCGCCAAGTGGCTGCTCCGTGTTGTTCACCTGAATCCACACTTTATCCTTCTTAATATCAATGTGAATGGGAGTGTAATGGATGTGTTTGTTGCCATTCCAGCCTACCCGAAATAACTGGAAATGTCCATTTTCTTTATCGGCAATGACTTGGGTTGCTATATCTGAAGGGTCATCGCCATAAGTGCTGTCAGCATATTCTTTGAGGAAACTGACCACTGCATCTTGGTATTTTAAAACTTTATCCATGATATTATTTTTGGTTTTTGCGTGGAAAAAACAATCAAGTTTAACCCATACTGCTTTACTAAATCCTGGATGAACGGAAGCTGAAAAAAATCGTCGTAAGCGTGATCAGGTATTGCCAAGTAAAGGATGCGCTCGGAATCTTGTATTTTCAACGCAAAAGAATAAGTGATGAACTGTCCAAGCGCCTGATGCATTTCATAAATTTTTGATTGCTGCAAAAAACTTTTGATTTCTACTACAATCTTGTGCGATCCCTTAGTAGCACCCAATAGTATCTCAGCTCCTAGGTCAGCTTCATATTTGATTTCGTCGGCTAAAATTAGGAAAGGGTCCTCAGTGATTTTCCAGCCATCCTTTTGCAAAGCTGCTTTTACCAAATTATGAAAGATATCCTTTGCCATCTTCTGGTGCAGTTTCGGGCTTACCCACCTTCGTTTATAACTTTTTTCTTCCGTTAAAGGTTCTTTTATCGTAAGGTAAGAACATTCGGCGGGAAAAAAATTGAAAAATAGCCATTAGATCGTCTACTAAGATATCCTATGTCGACTCAAATTGCCATCATAGACTATAAGGCCGGCAACGTACGCTCCGTGCAGTTCGCTCTGCAGCGCCTTGGCCTGGAAGCCCGCCTGACCAGCGATGCCCGCGAAATACAGGCAGCTGATAAGGTGATTTTTCCCGGAGTAGGGGAGGCCAACACCACGATGGCTTACCTGCGCGAGCGCGGCCTGGATGAGGTAATCCGCAGTCTGACGCAGCCGGTGCTGGGCATTTGCCTCGGCATGCAGCTGTTGTGCCGGCATTCAGAAGAAAACAATACCGATTGCCTGGGCATCATCCCACAGGAGGTGGTGCGCTTTCGCCCGCAATCCGGGGAAAAGATTCCGCATATGGGCTGGAACAGCATCCGCAATCTGGGCAATGGCATTTTCAGCCCGCAGTTGGAGGGCGAATACGTCTACTTCGTACACAGCTACTACGTGGAACTAGGCCCTTATACCGTTGCGACTACGGATTACGTGCTGCCATTCAGCGCCGCGCTTTGCAAGGACAATTTCTACGCTACGCAATTTCATCCCGAAAAATCCGGTAAAGTTGGAGCCCGCATACTGGAGCAGTTCCTGGCGTTATAGCTGCTGGATTAGGAGCTCGAACTCATATTCCTCCTCTTCGATGATTTCATCGAAAGTCTCAGGATGAGGCGTAGCCCCATTGAGCCGGAGTACCAAATTGTGCAGCGTATCAGGAGGAAGCGGCGAAGAGGCCAATTGTACGGTTGCGGGCTGCCCGTCCAAGTGTAGCTCAAATTGAGCGATAATAGCACCAGGCCAAAGGCAATCAACCGTAAGCGGGCAACGCGCGTCTTCAATCAGGGAATCGTAGCGGATGGTCAAGTCGCCCGGCTCTGTACTACCAAAGGGTTGGGCTTTCGACAAGGTAAAGGGCTCCCCTAATTCAATCACCAAACCGCTTTCCTGCTTTTGGCAAGACAGCAGTATGGTTGTTAAAGCCGCTATGATGGTTATTTTCTTCTTCATCTTAGTCTTTACCTGGCAGACGCAACCCGGCCTGGCTAAGGTTGGGGGAAATTGATAACTTTGCCCTGCATTAATGCCGGGAATTTCGCTCTCCCAGGCCCGGTGGCTCCGTACGGTAAAGTTTGAAAATTTATTGATCATGCATCCCATTCCCGCCATTGATATCATAGAGGGCAAGTGCGTACGCCTCACACAGGGCGACTACGCGCAGCAGAAAGTATACAACGAAGACCCGCTGGAAGTCGCCAAGGCTTACGAAGCGCACGGCCTGCAGCGCCTGCATCTGGTAGATCTGGACGGGGCCAAAGCCAAGCGCATCATCAACCACGAAGTACTGCAGCGCATCGCCTCCAAGACCAGCCTGCAGATTGACTTCGGCGGCGGGCTGAAGTCAGAAGAGGACCTGCGCATCGCCTTTGCGAGCGGGGCGCAGCAGGTAACCGGTGGCACCGTAGCGGTGAAAGCACCCGAGGTCTTTGAAAGCTGGCTGCAGCACTTCGGCCCGCAGCGCATCATTCTGGGCTCTGATGTGAAGGACGGCAAAATTGCCATTAGCGGCTGGCAGGAGCAGAGCGAGCTGGAGCTGTTTCCATTTCTGAAGGCCTACGTTGACAAAGGCGTTCACTATACCATTTGCACGGATGTATCCAAAGACGGCCTATTGGAAGGCACTGCCCTGCCGCTCTACAAAGCTATCCGGGCCAAATTCCCGGAGCTGCAGCTCATCGCCAGCGGCGGGATAAGCAGCCTGGATGAGCTGGCGCAGCTCCGGGAGATTGGTTGCTACGGGGCGATTATTGGCAAAGCCATCTACGAGCAACGGATTGCGCTCCGGGATTTGGAAGCCTGGATGCTGCGAAGCTGAAAGGGAAACGGTAAATTGCCGCACTTTTCATAAAACGCCCACGGTATGGACAAGGCTGCACTACTACAAGAGGCCAGATCAGTACTCGACGCCAACTGGACGGGGCAGTTCACCAAGCCAGCTCCCAGCCTTTACCCGCATCAGTGGAACTGGGATGCCGGCTTCATTGCCCTTGGCAATGCCTATCACAACCCGGAGCGGGCTATGGCGGATTTGCGCCACTTGTTCCAGGGGCAATGGCGCAATGGCATGCTGCCACAGATCATATTCGGCTATGATCCACAGGCCCGCTATTTTCCTGGCCCCAGCTTTTGGCAGACGGAAAGCGTGCCCGCATCTCCTGAAACCGTGCGCACCTCTGGGATTACCATGCCGCCCGTGCATGCCTTTGTACTCTGGCGGATGTACGAAATATTCGAAGACAAAGACCGCGCCCGGGCCTTCCTTCAGGAAATGTACCCCAAGGTGATGGCCCTGCACCGCTACCTGTACGACTATCGGGACCCGGAAGAAGAGGGGCTGGTGTACATTCGCCACCCCTGGGAAGGCGGTACAGACAATTCCCCGATCTGGGACAGCGTGCTGGCCCGCCTGGAGGCTTCTTCCCTGGAGGTCCCGCCCTACGAGCGCCAAGATTTGCAAGACCCAAAGGCTGCAGCGCACCGGCCCACGCAGCAGGACTACGACCGCTACGTTTACTTGGTGGATTTGTTCCGGCAGCGCCATTACGATGATCGGCGCATCTATGAGGATTGCCCCTTTTTGGTGCAAGATCCGCTTTTCAACGGTGTTCTCAGCTGGTCCAATGAAGCGCTGATCAAAATTGGCAGCTTGCTGGGCGAGGATATCTCCGAGCCTCTGCAGTGGCACGAACTCACCATCTGGTCGATGAACGACAAGCTTTGGGATGAGGAACGCGGTATTTACAACGCTTACGACCTGCGGGCACGAAGTCTTATCCCGGTGCGCACTTCCTCCGGTTTGATGCCGCTCTGTGGGGAGGTGCCGACGCAGGAGCAGGCAGAGGCGATGCTGCAGACATTGGGCAGCTCAATGTTCGGAGGCGATGATCCTGACATTTGGCTCTGTCCGACCTATAGTTTGCAAGCGGAGGATGTGGATTTCAAAAAATACTGGCGCGGCCCGGTATGGATCAACCTCAACTGGCTGCTATACCAGGGATTGTTGCGTTACGATATGGTGGAAGCTGCGGGCAGGGTGCGGCGGCACAGCCTGGAACTCTTGTCCGAGCACGGCTGCTTCGAGTATTTCGACCCACGCCGCAACGCAACTGGGGAAATTGCCTGCGGTACCGGCTCTTTTTCCTGGTCGGCAGCCCTGGCGTTAGACTTCCTGCTGTACGAATCTTAAGGAACTGTTGCAAGGCACTATAGTGCTGGATCAAGCGATAACGCCCTTCAATTGCCCATCGCTTGCTTGATTCCCATCGCAGTAGCAAGCCCGGCCAGTACAAAGCCATTGCTGAGGGTGACGGCGAGCAAGGTGGCTAAAACCGAACGCAGCGCTGCCTCTGCACGGTAGCGGTAATAAACCCGGAAGCAGTCATAGAAAAACAGGGTAGCGTACAGCAATTGCAGGCCTATACTGATGGGGAAGAGGTCCTGAAGCAACGCTGGTTCTTGTACGAAGTAGGTAAGAAGGGTAAACAGGTAGCCAAGCGCCGTTACGCCTGCTTGTTTATAAACGGCCACTACCAGGTGTTCGGCTAAGTTGTAAGCCGCCCGGCGGAAGAACCAGTAGGTAATCAAGGCATTGAAGGGGATGATGATGAACAGGTACAGCTTACTGTAGTCATCGAGGAATTGCTCGAATACCTGGAAGGCTTCTCCTTCATCGGTCAGGTCGGTCAACGAAACGCTAGAGAAAAATGCCAGCAGGTAGTCTATCACCAGCAGTACCAATAAAAAACTAAGGTAGTTCATGTAGCGCTTGCGCTCCCCGTGCAGGTAGCGCCGCAACATACTGCCAGGTTTTTGGAACAGGTGAAGCAGGGTGAGGTTGAAGCCTTTCTGCAGGTCAAAGGCGTTTTTCAAAGTATCTTTGATCACCACCTGCCGCAGAGAAAAGCGGCGCGTTTGGATGGACTGCCCGCAGTAGGGGCAATAAGGCGTGCTCACCGGCTGACCACAGTTCAGGCAACGTTTGCGGATGCGTTCATTTTCCATGGCGCTCTTCTAAAATTCGGATCACATCGCTGAGGGCGTGCCCCTTGGCGGTGAGCAGCACCATGTAGTGGTAGAGTAAGTCTGCCGCTTCATTCAGGAAAAGCTGCTCGTCTTCGTCCTTGGCTTCGATGACCAGTTCTACGGCCTCCTCTCCTACCTTCTGAGCTACTTTGTTGATGCCGCTTGCCATGAGGCGTGCGGTATAGGAGCGCTCCGGGTCGCCGCCCTTTCGATGCTGTATGACTTGCTCCAGCTCTCCCAAGAAGCCAGCCGGGTGGTTTTTTTCTGCCCAGCAAGTATCGGTACCCAGGTGGCAAACCGGGCCAGCCGGATGCACTCGTACCAATAGAGTGTCTTGGTCGCAGTCTAGCTTCAAATCGGCGAGCTGCAGGTAGTTGCCCGAGCTTTCTCCCTTAGTCCAAAGCCGCTCTTTACTGCGGCTGTAGAAGGCCACCCGGCCGCTTTCCAGCGTCTGCTCCAGAGCTTCGGCATTCATGTAGCCCAGCATGAGGACTTTGCCCGTTCGCGCGTCCTGTACAATAGCCGGCAGCAAGCCGCCGCCTTTTTCAAAATCCACTTCTGCCGCAATATTTTTGTCGATTGGCATGCGCTGCTTATTTTTAAATGCTCTTAATTGATAAGAAAATCAAATCGAAATGGAAACCAACGAACCCATTGATTCTGGTTACGAAGAACCCCTTTCGCTCTCTGGCTCCGCGGCAGAGGATCTGCGCATTACCGCCCGATGGACCACTTTTTTATCCATCCTTGGCTTCCTCGGCCTTGGCCTATTGGCCTTGGGAAGCTTGTTCATCGGCACGGTAGTTTCTAAGCTTGGTGCAAGCAATACTTTGCCTTTTCCAACGGCAGTTTTTTCGATCATCTACTTTGCGATCGCTGCCATTTATTTTTTCCCCGTTTTCTACCTGTACCGCTTCGGCGATAAAGTCAAGAAGGCCCTACGGCAGAATAGCCAAACGGAGCTGACAAGCGCTTTCATGAACCTCAAAGCCCACTACCGCTTTATCGGCATTCTCGTGCTTATCCTGTTAGGGTTCTATGCCCTGGCTTTCCTGGCTTCCTTACTATTCGGCAGTCTTAAATAGCAGCTACAGGCGTACAGTGACTCCGCGCTCGCTAAGGTACTGCTTTAGCGGCCGGATGCCAATTTCACGAAAGTGGAAAATACTGGCGGCCAGCCCGGCATCCGCTTGGCCGGCGGTAAATACATCGTAAAAGTGCTGCATATTGCCCGCACCGCCAGAGGCGATTACGGGTATAGAGACTGTCTCGGATACGGTAGCTGTGATGGCGTTGGCGAACCCCTTTTTGGTGCCGTCGTGGTTCATGCTGGTAAACAGGATTTCTCCGGCTCCTCTCGCCTCGGCTTCCCGTACCCAATCGAGCAGCCGGACTTCGGTCGGCAACCTGCCGCCGTTGAGGTGGACGTACCAATCTCCGTCTATAGCCTTGGCGTCTACCGCTACTACTACGAACTGACTGCCAAAGCGGCGCGCCAGCTCTTCGATCAATTGCGGGCGGCGCACGGCTGCTGAGTTGACGGAAACTTTGTCGGCGCCGGAGGACAGCAGCACATCCACGTCTTCTACGGATTTAATGCCACCGCCAATGGTGAATGGGATGCTGAGGTGCTCGGCGATATCGTGCGCCAGGGCCGCTAGCGTCTTGCGTTTTTCATGGGTCGCTGTGATATCCAGAAAAACCAGCTCGTCGGCACCCTGCTCGCTGTAGAGCGCGCCCAGTTCCACCGGGTCGCCGGCATCTCTTAGGTTGACAAAGTTGACCCCTTTGACGGTGCGGCCGTCCTTGATGTCGAGACAGGGTATGATACGTTTGGCTAACATGCGTACTTGGTTGATCAGACAATAGAAAAACGGAAAGTGGGCTATAGTTTTGTTCGCGGTTTCTTTAGTTTTACAAACCAGAGCCGTTATTCTGCCCCCTGTAATGGGGCAGCCACAAAGTGGCAGTGGTTTTCTTTTGCTATATCGACTACATTGACTTGCGCTGGCATGGTTCAATAAACTTGGCTGATTATTGAAATTGCTCTCGTTTTGTTTTCAAAAAGGCAATTCCTACAGGTTGCTATCATTCCCACGCAATGGTTAAAATTATCGCAATTATGAAGAATATTTCACCCCTTTTCCTGATGATATGCCTGGGCGGCTGGTTGCCGGCCTTCGGTCAATGCGGTCCTCCGGAAGCATTAGATGCCCTACACGCCAACGCCATTCGGGCTACCGTCTCCTCCGGCGGCGATGCTTTCTTTAGCGGCCGGGATGCGGGCTTTCAGATTACGGATGAGCCAGACCTCCCTCATACGATCTTTGCCGAGGGTCTATGGCTTAGTGCTCAGCACCCCAGCGGAAGCCTGCAGGTGGCAGCTCAAACCTATGGCCGCGCGGCTGGCCGGAGCGACTACGCTCCTGGCCCCATACCAGTTGCGGGCGTGGCGCCAGACAGTCAGGTTTGCCGTAATTGGGACCGCCTCTGGTCGGTAACAGCTCTGGACATTATGGGCCATCTCAGCGATTTTGCTGATAATAATGAAATTGATGAGCCGGCTGAAGCCATCTTCCGATGGCCCGGCCAGGGCAATCCTTACTTCGAAGAACTCAATGGCTTCCCCCTGCCGGAGGGTGATCGGGGTTTTGCACCTTTCACGGATACCGATGGCGATGGGATATACGATCCCAGCCAGGGGGATTACCCTTCTGTACCCCAAACTGAAGCGGTACCCGCTCAGATTATCTGGTCGGTTTTCAACGACCTGGCGCTGCCGCACGAAGAATCGGGAGGCATGCCACTAGGTGTAGAGGTGCAACGCACCTACTGGGCCTTTAACTGCAGCGACAACCCCCAACTCAACCATACTATATTCGCCAACTACCGGCTGGTCAATCGGAGCTTGATTGAATTAGGCGGACAAACTGTGACGGCGGTCTTCCCGGATATGCCTATCGTGGTTCAAACGAAGTCGGTGGAAGCGCCTTCGCCGGTTCGCTTGTTCCCCAATCCGACCACTGGCGAAGTAAGCTTGAAATTTCCCGGCCAGCGGGTAGAGCGGCTGGCTGTTTTCGATCCTACCGGCCGTAGGGTGCGGCAGCTAGAGGGCCCCTTCTTCGATCAGCACCAGCTCAATTTGGAGGAGCAGCCGCCTGGCTTGTACTGGCTACGAATAGAGATGGCAGATAGGCTGCTGGCCCGTAAGCTCATGGTTTATTAGCCAAATAAGGTAGGTCAGGTCAATGCCTTGAATCGATCCCAACTCAGGAGGCGGCGGCGGTGCGCATCCGCTGCGGCCTGCTGGTAGTTCTGAACCAATCGCATATCCACGCCGGTATCCTGTATGAACTGGCGGATGCGCTTAGCCCGGCGCCGGGAGCGTACGTCGCGGATGTAGATGGCTGCGATCCGGCCGGGGCATTCCCGAGCGATGGCTTCGTAGATGTAGGGGTCTTTTTCCCCGCTGTCGCCAATGAGTACAAAAGGCAGGTGCGGATAGGTTTCCAATATGCGGAGGATACTGCTGTGTTTGTGCCCTTTGTATTCATCGCTTCGCTCCTGGTAGGGCAATCCAAAATCTCTGAGCAGAATAGGGCCTTCCGGCAAATCGTTGAGCATAAGGAACTCTTCCAGCAGGTCGTAGAGGTTCCAGGGGCTGTTGGAGACGTAAAAAACCGGGTTGGACGGCTGTTCGGACAGGCCGAAGCGCAGGGCTTGGAAGAAGGCAGCGGCTTGCCCAAAGGACTGGCGCAGGTCAGCTGTTTTGAGAAGCGTGTGGTACAGCACCCGAAGCTTTAGCAAAGAGGTTACGTCGGTCTTGAGTACCGTATCGTCTACATCGCTGATGAAACCAAAATCGGCTTCCTCGCCGGGGTATAATATACGCCCAGTCGACTCAGCCTCTATCTTACGGCGGGGTGTTTCCGTGAGGCGGATTAAAGCCTCATGCCATTGGCTTTCCGGAGGCGGCAGCGGCTCCGGCAACTCGTGGTTAAGAAAAAAATAGCCTTCTGCATCCGTGCGCACCGGAAAGTGCCTGCCGTTGAGGTGAATGTGGACCTGTGCGCCGGCCACTTCCCGGCTGTTGAAGCGTTTGTAGTTGTTGAGCAGGGCCCGCCAAGTAGAGTTGACCTCCCCCTTGACAATCCGGCGGTCTTTCATGACCCGGCCGCGCAGCAGCACGCGCTTACCCAATCCATACCCTTTATAGGGAGCGACCAGTATGGGCCAGCTGGGTTTATAGCCCGCCCATTCTTTGAGGGTACGGCCAATGCGGTTGGCCATGCGGTCGAATTTGCGCAGAAACTGCAGCATGGAATAGCGTCATTATGTAGGTCGGAAATTACACAAAAACGGAGGATTATTCGGCATCTAATTGGGCAATCAGGTCAGGCAAAGCGTTATGGCCGCTGCCAAGGACCAGGCAGGGTAGGCCCAGATGATTTTCCAATTGCCGCTCCAAAGTTTGGCGCAATTCTAGGCTGGTTTGATCGGTCTCGAGCCACAGTACTGCCCGCAGCTGTTCTGGGGTATCCAAGAGTGCGTAGGCCCGAGCCCAGAATGCCCATTCGTAAGTAGGGGGCACGCGGCGGCGCAGCCAGGGCTCCGTCCAACGAAACAGCGGCCGTCGATGGTAGTATTGCCCGATGGCATCGATTCCTACTTCTGTATCTTCTACTTTTTTGGCTACGGCCTGGCTCAGGTTTTGGGGGGCGGCCAGCACCGGTTCGATGGGGTCGGCCGTTTGCCAGTGTTGGCGGCGGCGAAAATTTTTTACCTCAAAAAGGTAGAGCTTCCCTCCCAGCAAGCCTAAGAAATCCACGCCGCTCAGGCCTCTGCCGCTCAAGCTCTTGTAGAAACGGTGCCGGTCGTAGGGCTGCACAGCCCAGGCCGGGCCAAACTGAAATTGTATGCCGCTTTCTGTCCATTTCATACCATCGGCAAGATAAGGCAAATGCACGGCAGGATGGCAAGATGTACGACGCATTATTAGCGCATCGGCCGGGCAAAAAACGGCAATTGTCCCCGTATTGCTTTATCTTTATTCCTTCATAAACCATTCGCTACTTTTATGAAAGCCACCTTTACCTGTCTATTCGCCCTTTTGTACGTCTTGGCTGCTTGGAGCCAGGCTCCTTTCTCCGATCGCTACGAACTGCCCGGAGCGCGGCACCCTATGGGCGGGCAGCCCATCGACTATACCTTGCTTGGCCCTGCTTCCAACAATACGCCTCCCCCGGCGCCCGTCCGGCTGATGGCCGAGTGGGAGGAAGTGCAAGCTCTGCTCGTCAGCTGGGACTACAGCCACAGCGAGCTGTTGCGGGAGATTGTCCGGCACGGCGCCCGGGAATGCCAGGTCTACATCTTCGCCGAGCAGCCCGATTCAGTGGAGGCGCTGTTGGCGCAGGGGGAAGTGCCCATGGATAATATAGAGATTCTCAGCCCGCCCTACAATTCGATCTGGATACGGGACTACGGCCCCTGGACCATTTACCATAATGATGTAGACAGCCTGATGATTGCCGACTGGAAGTACAACCGGTTCTTCCGCCCGGACGATGACAAGATACCCGCCTACATCGCTGAGCACCTGGGTTTGCCAGTCTACGAAGCGGCGGAGGAACCCTACCGCTGGGTGCATACCGGCGGCAACAACCTGCAGGACGGTATGGGCACGATCTTCGCCTCCGACCTAGTGCTGCGGGAGAACCCCGATAAGACCGAAGCGGAAATTGACGAGCTGGCGCAGTTGTTCCTGGGGGCAGAGCGCTTCATCAAGTTTCCGGAGCTGCCCTACGACGGCATTTCCCATATTGATATGCACATGCGGTTCATTGATGAAGAGACGGTTTTTTTCGGCGAATACCCCGAAGGCGTAGCGGACGGCCCGCAGATCGAAGCCAACATAGAGTACCTGCGCGAGGAGTTTCTGACTCCATTTGGCAATACTTACAACATCCTGCGCCTGCCCATGCCGCCGGATGCCAACGGGCTTTACCCGGATAATGGCGGGGATTACCGTACCTACACCAACTCGCTTTTCATCAACGAAACGGTACTGGTCCCCACCTACGAGGAGCGCTACGATACCACCGCTCTGCGCATCTACCGGGAACACCTGCCGGGCTATAACATCGTGGGCATCGACTGCAACGGCATCATCCCGCAACTGGGGGCTATCCACTGCATCACCAAGCTGGTGGGGGCCAATAACCCGCTTTGGATCGCCCACCCGCGGCTGCGCGATACGGAAGAAACGGAGGAGGATTACGACACCTACGCCATCATCAAGCATCGCTCAGGCATAGCGGAGGCTCACTTGCACTACCGCAGCGAAGGAGACAGCGCCTACACGGCCGTGCCTATGGTGCTGGAGGATAGCGCTGCCGCCCGCTGGTCTGCGGCTATCCCGGCCCAATCCGAAAATACGGTGGTGGAATACTACATTTCGGCGCAAGCCAATAGCGGCAAAGAGCAAGTGCGGCCGCTCGTAGCGCCGGAGGGCTACTTTCGCTTTAAGGTTGATGCCCTGCGCCCCGGTTTCAGCCCCGAGCAGCAGCTCCTCTGCCCAGGAGACAGCATCACTTTTGAGAACAGCACAGCAGGAGCTTACGACAGTATCCGCTGGCATTTCCCCGGTGGGCAGCCGGCCTTTTCCAATGAGGAGTCGCCAGCGGTCAGCTATGCCGAAGCCGGGCAATACCCGGTAGAGCTGGTCGCTTACCGGGGCAGCTTAGCAGATACCCTTAGCCGGGAGCAGGCTGTGGAGGTAAAACAGCTCTGGGCACCCTACGAGGAAAATTTTGCAGCAGCCTTGCCCGAGGGGGTTTGGGAAATAGAAAACCCTCAGCAGGATGCAACCGCCTGGGAGCGAATGGATGGCGACTTCTGCGATCCCGGAGCGATGCGTATTGAGCATTTCCTCAACGATTCTCAGGGCACAAAGGACTTTTTCCGTGCCAATTTTGATCTGAGCAGCCTCAATGAGCCGGCGCTGCGGTTTGACTACGCCTACGCCCTGAAGACCAGTAACTTTGCCGATGGGCTGCGGGTGAATGTTATTGACTGTTCGGGGGATAAAGTGGCCATTTTTGAGCGTTTCGGCATCGATTTGGCAACAGCCCCTTCGCAACTGAGCCCCTTTGAGCCCGACTCCTGTGATCAATGGCGCAGTGTGGAGCTGCCGCTGACGGACTTTGCGGGCGAGGGCATTACCCTGGAGTTTGAAAGCATAGGCGACTATGGCAATAATCTATACCTGGACCTGGTCAACGTACTGGACCTGGAGCCTACGAGCGCGCCATCGAGCCTCAGCGATGTGGGCTTGCAGGCACGAGTTTTCCCTAATCCTGCGCGGGGCCGGGCTTTCCTGGGGCTGGTCAGTTCGCAGTCCGGAGAGTTGGAGTGGACCCTGTACAATACGCTGGGGCAGGCGTTGCATTCCGAACAGGCCTCCTTTTTTGCGGGGCGCCAGCAGCTGGAAGTGCCCCTGTCTGGCCTGCCGAGCGGGATGTATACCCTAGCGGTGCGTTGCAAGGGTGCGCGCGCGGTCTTTAGGCTGAGCGTGGAGTAAGGCAACGTTCCGGCTTTTTAACACTTTCTTAAAAAAAAATTGTCGCCTATATGCTAATCGGCACCGGCCTTGCGTTAATGGGTCCGTACGCTTCTTAAACGCTGTAGTGAAAATAGCTGCTCTGCCTACGGTAGCGAGCAGCTATGGAGCTGCGGCAAAACTCATTGAAACCAATATCTTAATCTACTATGGACCAAAAGAAAGGACTCATCGCAGCAGTAGTGGTATTAGCTATTTTGCTCATTATTGCTGCCATCTGGGGCTTCAACCAGAAAAGTCAAAAACAGGAACTCAAATCAGAAAAGGTAGAACTGGAAGGCACCGTGGAAGAGCTGGAAGTCCTCCGGGAAGACCTGATCAACGAAGTGGACAGCCTGCAGGGCGAGTACAGCCTGCTGGCAGAAACCAACGGAGAACTGCAGGGCGACCTGGCACAAGCACAGGAGACCATTGCACAGAAGGAAGCCGCTATCCGCAACATCAAGGCGCGCAATGCTTCTGAAATCAACAGCCTGCGGGCGGAGATCAAGCAATTGCTGGCGCTCAAAGATGATCTGCAGGGCAACATCCAAAACCTGCAGGCGGAGAACGACTCTCTGCGGACCGCTATGGGCGTGCTGGCTTCTGACCTCGACGCGTCAAAGGAAGAAATTGAGCAACTGAACAACATCCGGCAGACCATCGAGGAGGAGAATGACCGCTTGACGCTGGAAAACTTCAAAGCTTCTGCCTTTCAGGTAGAATTTGAAAAGGGCAACGACAAGGTGACTTCCAAGGCCAAGAAAGCCCGCACCGTTCGCACCAGTTTTGACCTCACGGAAGTGCCGGAGGAATTTCAGGGCATGCGTACTTTGTACCTCACCATCACCGACGACAAAGGGTCTCCCATCGAGGCTTCCAACCCTATTCAGGCCAAAACGGTGGTCAACAATCAGGAGATGGACATCATCGCGGTGAAAGCCAAAGATGTGGACATTACCGAAAACCAGCGCCTGTCTTTCGTTTACGATCTGGAGGACAAGCTCAAACCCGGCTACTACCGCGTCGCGGTATACACAGATATCGGCCTGCTGGGCTCCTCCAGCATGCGCCTGCGGGACAGTGGCTTGTTCTAAACGGTCAAGCTTAAAATGCTAACCGAAAACGCCTGGGCTTTGGCAATCCAAAGCTCGGGCGTTTTGTGTTCTGGCCTGCTGCTGGCTGCAAACTGCCGTTAATGGTTTGCGATGGTTTTCCTTACAGATTTGCGCAGCGCGACTTCGCGCTCCATGTTCATCATCTTAGAAGACATATTATTCATGGTGTAAGCGATCGTCAGCTGCTGTTCTGGTTCAGTAAATACGAAACTTCCTCCTGCGCCAAAGCCTCCAAAAGCGGAGGTGTTATCACTGAAGTGATGTTTTTCAGAGGGCTTCATAAAACCGGCATGGAAACGAAAGGCATCCTGTTGGAACACTATGTCACGGTACCCATTGCGTGGCGGGCCCGGATATTGCATGAGATATTGTAGCGTAGATGGCCCCAGGTAAAGCGGATGATCAGGGTCTGATAAGGCATCCAAAAGGCTTGCCAGTCCACGCGCATTGCCGACGCCTCCTCCGGCACCCATCTCCAACTGGAGGATTTCCAGCTTGTTGAAGTTGGAATGGTTGCCGACAAAAGAGGGGTTGAGCATCGCTCTAAAGGTCAGAGACCAGGGGTTAAAAAACTGGAGCACAAAGGACAGGGGCATGGCGAATAGCCCTTTGAGTTTGGAAAAAGGCTTTAGCTGAGCCAGCCGGTTGGGATTGAAATTGCGATCAAGCCCTATTCTGACTTCACCTTCGAGCTGGGGCAACAGTTCTTCCTCTACAAATGCTTTAAGCCGCCTGCTCTTCGGGTCGATCCGGCACAGCAACGCGCTGATATACCAACCGATGTTCCAGACATGATAGCCCTGACGGTCCCCGGGGGGCCAATGAGGCGATTGTTGCGCCAGTATACTTTCCCGTTCTGCTTTGTTTTGTATCAATTTCGGGCTGAGCTTGTGATCAACTGCTGACAGGCCGGCCCGGTGCTGTAGCAATTGGCCAATCGTGATATCGGCTTTTCCACGCTGAGCAAAATCAGCCCAATATCTGGCTACAGGTTCGTCGTAGCGAAACAGCCCGCGCGCGTGGCATAGTGCCATACAACTGGCGGCAACGGCCTTGGTCGCCGAGAAGAATGGGACGATGGTGTTCCCCTGCCATTCTCTTTTCCTGTAAGGATTGGACCAGCCGCCCCAAATGTCGAGGACTTTTTGATGGCGGTGGTACAGGCAGAGCGCCGCACCAATCTCTCCGCGTTGTTCAAAATTCTTCGAAAATGCTTCGGCTATCGGCTGATAATCAGGGTGTACGAAGCCTTTGTATATCATTTTAATGCTTTTGGATTGGTAGTGGCAGTTGCACTTCTGAGAAACTGTGGAGGTTTAGAACCCACTTGTAAAGTAAGTTCAGCACGACAAGAACAAAAATGTAAGGAAGGATATAATTCCAATAGAACAGGTTAATTTTTAAGAAAAGGCAACGATAAACGCCCGAATAAAATAGCGATTAGCTGCAATAGCTAATTATGCCAACTTCAGGTTAAAAAACCAAGCCGTTGGCCGGACGATTGACCCGGACGCTGGCTTGGTTGCAGATGGGTGATTTCCTACATCTTCAGAAACTTTCGCTCTATGATTTTTCCTCCCTTTAACATGATGCGCAGGAAGTAGGAGCCCGGAGCCAGCGTGGATACGTCAATTCGAGTAGCACCGCTTTCCCTGCGAATAGCTGTGCGGCGGCCAGTTGCAGTGATTACACTTATTGCTGCGATTTCGGAGGGCGCGATACCCTCCAATCGGATTTCGGTATCCGCTGGGTTGGGGTAGACAGACAGGCTCGATTGGCTGGGTTCGTTAGTGCTTACCGTAGACCAGGTGAAGGGCAGAGACACGGCGGTACAGGGTTTTGGATTGGTGACCTCTACCGTGTATTCCCCATCTTCCAGGTTTTCTTTGTACAACAGCCAGGGTGTGCTGGGGGGCGCAGGGATGGGGGACCCATCCAAATACCACTGATAGGTATATAAGCCCTGTTGGGGAAGCGCAAAGATGACGGTATCATTCTCGGCAATGGAGGCCTCCAGGTACTCTACAACGGGCCCATTGCCGGAAGAAATGCCGATATCGGGGCACTCTTCTCTATAAACAGTCACGGAGTATACTCCGGGTTGTTTCGCATAGAGGGTGTCATTGTTGGAACCCGGGACCAACTGTCCGTTGCGGAACCATTCGAAGGACTCATAATTGCCCTGGAAAGCCACATGCAGGAGCACGGAATCGCCTTCCTCACAAAGTTCGGCATTGTTGTAAGAAGCGATCGCCGGAATAGAGAAAACCCGGGTATCAAGCAGTATAGGGTCGGATAATCCAACGCAGCCGGCAGAGTCTACTACAACGGTTATGTAATCCGCGGCCTCGGCGACAAAGGAGGCCTCGTTGCCATCCGCCTGTGGCAGGGGAGAGCCAAGCTCGTAATCGTCGGCACCCTGGTAGCGTGAGGCATACCATTCGTAGGAATCGTACCCCTCTGGCAAGCTCATACCCACGGGTGTAAAAGCACAGTACAAATAAGCGGCTACGGAATCGAATGCCGAGACCTGATATTCATTGACGCCTGGGTTGGGGTCCACCTGAATCTGAGGGTTTACCTTTGGCTCAAGCTGCAAGTTGTTGCTTTCGACCTTTGGCCCGCTTGGGCAGGTAAGGTGCCGGGCTCTGACCTGATAGGTTTTATAGACATCGGTTTGGTAGGAGGGGGCGTTGCCCGCTTCGATCAGAGGCTGTGGCTCCAGCACATAGCCACCGCTGCCCAAAACAGCTTCCTGAGTAAACCACTGTATGTTCTGCCAGCTGCCGCCCCCGGAAATGAAAAGGGTTGTACTATCGCCCCGGCAAAGCGCTGTAGATTGCGCAAATAGCTGCAGCTCGCGCTCTGTGTAATCTACTACTTCCAAGGTATTGCTCTCTATGGCCACCCCCTCGCACTCGATCAGTTCAGCGGTCAGTTTATAAACGCCTGTCTCCTCTACGGTGTATGCAGGGTTGGTTGCTTCCGGGATTGCGACGAATCCGGTGTCTGCTTCTTCAAACCATTGTATATTTTCAAACCGAACCTGGTCGGCAGCAGAGAGCTGCATCTCTATCGTGCTGTCCGGGCAGAGAAATTGCCCCTTTTGCAAATCGGTGAAAAGAATGGTTGGGGGCTCCGCGGCCGCACTGTTTAGCAATACGCTGCCTTCCGCCGAGCAATCCTGGAATTTGCCCACCACGGTGATGCGGACGCTTTCCTGAACATCCACTGTATACGCTACTCCGGAGACTTCCACCTCATCCTCCGCTGTATAATCGGGTGTAGTATGCTCGTACCAGGTGTAGTCATAGCCCTCATCCGAGAGGACTACGCTCACAGGACTGCCAGGGCAATAGGGCCCAGGCTCCGAGGTGAACAGGCTCGGCTCTTCCAGCTCGAAGTAGTCGACGGTTATGGAGTCGCTGAGGCGTTCGATATTCGGCCATCCCTTGGGGCGGACGGCTACGGTGTAGGTGCCTTGCTGCAGATTGCTGTTGATGTTGTAAACGGCACCATCCTCCGGCACGTCTGTCCCATCCCTGGACCAGCTGTACTTTCCGTAGTTGTCCGGTACGCTCAGTTCTACCGGCGTTCCCTCACAGATTCTTCCAAAACTGTTGGAGTCCGCTTTCACTGAAATTATAGGTGGGGCAAATGCAGATTGCACCACAGGCCGGGCTGCGGATTGTACCGTACATTCCCCCAAAGTCCCCTGCAGGGCGTAGTAGAGCAGCGTATCTGTCAAGTCAACGGTGAGGCTTGTATCCGTTGCGTCTGCAATTGGGCTGAGCGAGGCGGTATCGGGACCGGCAAACCACTGATACGACTCAAAGCCGCCGCCTGCCGTTATGGTCAATGATCCTGTTGTAGGGTCTAGTGTTCCCGAAACGGCTGCCTCAATTTCAGTCAGCGTCAGGGTATTGGAAAACACCATTTCGCCATCGCGCGGCACCTGCACCCGGTAGGCACCTGCTTCAGTGGCGGTGTAAGTGGCAGCAGTCGCTCCGGGCAGCGCGATGCCGTCCTTGAACCATTGGTAGGCATCGTATTCGTCCTCTACGGTGAGGAGCTCGCTGCCGGTGCCTCCCGGACAGAGCTTGCCATCCTCAGCGTTGATCGTCACGCCGGAAAGAATGGATATTTCAATGACGTTAGAGTACGCCCAGCTCGTGAGGAAGGGCCGGTAGTATCCGCCCCAAACGTAAAGATCCTGTGTAGCGGTAAGTGTGAAACTAAAGGTGCCATCGCCATTGTCCGTGGGATTATCGTCTTGAGTCCAAACTGGGTTGAGGTTGAATGGATCCAATTCGGGCGAGGCGGTATGGGTAAAGAGGGTGCCCGGATCTCCAAAGCTGTCCCATTCGAAGGTAAGCTCCGTGCCTGCTGGTACTTCGTAGGGGGGCATTAAGCCTTCGGGGGACACTAAAGTGAGCGTTTGAGCACTGCTGCCCATACTAATGAACAGTATTGCTGTAAGTGTGGAAAGATATTTTAACATGTCGCGCTGTATTTTAAAATGTCGGGTGAAATCTTCATTTCTTGCAAACTAAGGGCAAAGCCTGGAAAGTCAAGAGTAAGAGGCGTGACAAAGCGTGACATCCACGCAGACAAAGTGTGACAAATGGCCGGCACCGACCGTTGTCAGCCAAGTTTTGAGTGGGGAAAAGGGAGCGTTTAGGTGTGACGGGGGAGCGTGCCGGTTTACATCCAATCAATATCGTCTTCCGTCGAGTTTTCTTGGATTTTTTCTCGCAGCCTTTGTTTGCGTTTGCGCACGGAATCGGCTGTAATGTTGAGGATTTGCGCAATCTCTTTGGAAGAGAGGCCGAGCTTGAGGTAGGCACACATCCGCAAATCGCTTTGAGATAGTTGTGGGTATTGCTCCTGCAATTGCTGAAAGAAATCCGGATGGACTTCCTCAAAGTGGATGCGGAAGTTTTCCCAGTCTTCGTCCGCGCTCTTTTCCGAACGAAGCTGCTGTTGCATAGACCGAAGCAGCTTTTCCCGCTCGGCCCTACTACTTATGGCCTGTAGGTTTTTCAAGGCGCTTTCAAGCTCAGAGAGGGTTTCATTTTTATTGACAAGGTGCAGGGCCTTACTGACCAGGGCGCGGTTTTTCAGCTCCAGTTCTTCTTCCAGGCGTTGGCGTTCCAGGCGATTCAGCTTTTCCTGGCTTTCGATCTCCTGTTTCAGCCGGTCGTTGACCGCTTGATTGCGTTGGATTTCCAGTTCAGATACCTGTTTTTTCTTTTCCAGGATCTCGTTTTTCTGCCTTAGGTTATTGTTGGTGGTGCGGAAAATGACGACAAGCAGTACCAATATGAATAAGCCGACGACTGTCCCGACGCCCCAAAGCAACTGTTTGCGCCGGGCTTCAGCGCGAAGCAGCTCCAGCTCCTTGTTTTTCTTGCCAAATTCGTAATTGATCTGGGATTCGTTGACCCATTTCACCCTTTTCTCCCGCAGCAAAGAATCCTTATAAGCGCCGATTTGGCGCTGATGTTGCAGGGCTTCTCTCAGTTTACCCGAACGCTCGGCCAATTGGCTGAGCAGTTGATGGACTTCCACCAGCATGGATTTGTTCTGGGTGGCTTTGAAGCCGTTCAATGCTTGCTGAGCGTAGTAGCGGGCGGAATCTGTTGCCCCTCGTTCGAGCTGTGCCCGGCCCAGTTGCAGGGCATATTCCCAACGGTACCAGGGCTGTTCCTGTGGGGAAGACAATTTGTAAGCAGCCCGGAAGGCACTTAGTGCTTTATCGTTCTGGCCTTTTTCCCGGTATACTTTGCCCAGATCGTTGTAGGCAGCGCTCAGGCTGGTAGAGTCGCCCAGGGCACGGAAGATAAGCTTGGCTTCTTCCAGCAAGCGCTGCGCGTCGTCCTCCCGTTCCATATGATTGAGGGCGATACCGGTGTTGATGAGATTGATGCCGATGCGCGCCGAATCGTTCTCCTGCCGGCTCTGTTTCAGGGCTTTGCCGAAGTAGTCCAATGCTTTATCATAGGCACCATTGTCGGAGTAGATAATGCCCAGGTTGTTGTAGATGGAATTGAGGTAGTCGGGCCGCTTCTCCCGCCGGGCGATTTCCAGGCTTTGCAGGAAGTAATCCAGCGCTACAGACTGATTGCTGAAATGGGTATGAAGGGCGCCCATATTGATATAGCCTAGTATGAGATGCCGGGTGCTGCCGGTTTGCTCCGCCTGCTCCAGTACCCGGCTCAGGCTTTGGTAAGCTTGCTCAAATTCCAGGGCGTTGGTATGCTCTATGCCCTTCAGCAGCAGGGAATCGAGAGCTTGGTTCGTATTTCCCTGCTTGTCTCCGGATGTGCACCTGGTGGCTATGCTTCCCAGCCAGAGGCAGAGGATAGCGGAGAGCAGCAGCGCGCCCGTACGGTGGCTTTTATTATTTATCAGTGTTGGCAGCATTATCTAACAGTAACAATCCGGCGGCTTGTCCGCTTCTAAGAAAGAGGTTTTTCAGGTACGAGGGGTTGCTTGGCTTAGGGGGAAAAGTCCCTGCCTGCAAGCTCTGCTTTTGTTAGTAACAAGTGCCTCTGCTTGCTGTTCTTGGCGAGTAGGATCCAATACGGTGCAGCCAAGTGTGTTGCCACTTTTCACAATTGCTTTATTGAACGTAAACGATTAATGGAAACAGCGCCTGTGTCAAGAACCCTTTCGAATTGGCATCAGTACAATTTCTTGATCCGCGCCTTTGGCCCCGGGCAAAGCGCGCTGTGGCAGCCCATACAGCTGTCGACCATCTCGTCAAACAGCACTTTGGCTTCCGCCAATTCGGCATTTTCCAGTGCTTTCAGGGTTTGCAGGTAGGACTGGGCGTGTACTTTGTAAGTGGCGGAGGCGGCTTTTTCCGGCTCGGTGGCCTCGGCGGTCAGTATCTTGCCGTAGTCTAGTGTGATCTCGGGCTGCTCGCCGCGCTCGATGGCCTTTTTCATGCGGTCGGCTTCCTCGTACATAGCGCGCATGAGCAGGGCGAGCTCGCTGTCGCCGTTGGGGTTGATAGGGGCTTTGACGATTTGGACCTTATCGGCATGCTGTGGTTTTTCCTCACTGCTGCAGGCCGCAGCCAGGTAAGTAAGGGCTGCTATGGCGGCAAATAGGGCAAAATGGCGGGTAGCGGTCATGATGGATTGGTTTTTGGAGACTTAAAGCTACAGGTTTTGCCCTTCCTACCCAACGTTTTGGCTTTCAGGCTTCGTCACCACGATAAGCCCAGAAAATATTAAGCTATGAAAAATTACATTTTTGTATTACTCGCCGCTTTACTGTTTTTCACCGCCTGCGACAGGGAAGATGCCGGGGTGCAGCCCTTGGCCTTGGAGTTTAAGTTGTTGAACCTTGAATTAGATAAAGGTGAAGCCTTACTGTAAATATAGTTTGAATTAGAACAAATTGCTTTAGTTACCTTTAGGTTTTGTGCAACAATGACTAGCCGACAATACTCCGCTCCTCCTGGAGAATAGATGATTCCTAATCTGGGTAGCACCTTAACATTTGGGCTAGCTTACGCAAAACCGACAAAAACTGTATGAAGCGAAAACTGAGAATGGGCATGATCGGCGGCGGGCTCGGCGCGTTCATCGGCGCGGTACACCGCATGGCAGCGGCCCTAGACGGCGAAATAGAACTGGTATGCGGCGCATTCAGCAGCAGCCCAGAGAAATCGAAAGCCTCCGGTGCAGCCCTTTACCTGCCCCCGGAGCGGGTCTACGGCAATTTTGAGGAGATGATCAAGGCGGAAAAGCAGCGCCCCGAAGGCGACCGCATGGATTTTGTGGCTATCGTCACGCCCAATCATGTGCATTTCCCGCCGGCGAAAATGGCACTGGAAAACGGCTTTCATGTGGTGTGCGACAAGCCCCTGTCTTTCAATTTGGCGGAAGCCAAAGAGCTGGCGAAAATCGTAGAGGAAACCGGCCTGCTCTTTGCCCTTACCCACAATTACACGGGCTACCCTATGGTGAAGCAGGCGCGGGCGATGGTGCAAAACGGCGAACTGGGCCCCATCCGCAAGGTCATCGTTGCTTACCCGCAGGGCTGGCTCTCCACCGCCCTGGAAGCCTCGGGTCAAAAGCAGGCCGCTTGGCGGACGGACCCTAAGCAATCAGGCGCAGCCGGCGCTATGGGCGATATCGGCACCCACGCCGAAAACCTGGCGGAATACATCACCGGATTAAAAATCACGGAGCTTTGCGCCGACCTGCACACCTTCGTCCCCGGCCGGCAGCTCGATGATGACGGCAGCATCCTATTGCGGTTTGACAACGGGGCCCGCGGCCTGCTCTACGCCACGCAAATCGCCGCCGGGGAGGAAAACGCCCTGCACATCCGCGTATACGGCGAAAAAGGAGGCCTAGAATGGCATCAAATGGAGCCTAACTCTTTAATCACGCGCTGGCTAGACCGCCCTACACAGATACTCC
>CAYNIT010000041.1:0-13354 GCA_964397205.1 uncultured Phaeodactylibacter sp.
GGCCAACGGGCCGCTACGCCAACCTCCCAAGCCTTTCCTCTCTGGCAACATAAGGCAGTTTACCGATAGCCATCGCCAATGGCTCCAAATTATTTCACTTCTCTGGAATCCTCGCCGGATTTCAACAAATCATGCTATATCATGCAACAAGACATCAACGTACAGCAACTCAAATCCGATTGGCTCACTAACCCGCGCTGGGAGGGCATCACCCGCCCCTACACCGCAGAGGACGTATTGAAGTTGCGCGGCAGCCTGCCCATTGAGCACACTTTGGCCAAAGAGGGCGCCAAAAAGCTCTGGCATAAGCTGCACACGCAAGATTGGGTCGCTGGGCTCGGAGCGCTTACCGGCAACCAAGCCGTACAGGAAGTAACGGCTGGCCTCGATGCCATTTACCTCAGCGGATGGCAGGTAGCCGCTGACAACAACCTCTCGGGCACAATGTACCCCGACCAATCCCTGTACCCGGCCAACTCCGTGCCCGAAGTAGTCAAGCGCATCAACAACGCGCTGCGCCGCCGCGATCAAGTCCAGTCCGTAAGCGGCGAGGGCAACATTGACTTTCTCGTCCCCATCGTTGCCGATGCCGAAGCTGGCTTCGGCGGCAACCTCAACGCTTACGAACTCATGTTGGGCATGATAGAAGCCGGCGCCGCTGGCGTCCATTTTGAGGATCAGCTCTCTTCCGCAAAGAAGTGCGGCCACCTAGGCGGCAAAGTGCTGGTGCCCACCAAGGAAGCCATCAACAAACTGGTAGCAGCCCGCCTGGCAGCTGATGTCTCGGGCACGCCCACCATCATCATCGCCCGTACGGATGCGGATGCTGCAGGCTTGCTCACCTCCGATATCGACGAGCGCGATCAGCCCTTCGTGCTGAGCAAAGAACGTACGGCAGAAGGCTTCTTCAACGTACGCTGCGGCATCGGCCAGGCCATCAGCCGGGGCTTGTCTTATGCTCCTTACGCCGATTTATTGTGGATGGAAACTTCCAATCCGGATATCGGCCAGGCCCGGGAATTTGCGCAAGCTATACACGAACAGTTCCCCGGCAAGCTGCTGGCCTACAACTGCTCCCCCTCCTTCAACTGGGCCGCCAACCTCAGCCAGAAGGACATGCTGACCTTCCGGGAAGAGCTGGCAGCACTCGGCTACCGCTTCCAGTTCATTACCCTGGCAGGCTTCCACGCCCTCAATACCTCTATGTTTGAACTCTCGCAGGCCTACAAATCGAGGGGAATGGCGGGCTACAGCGAGCTGCAGGAGCGGGAGTTCGCCCTGCAAAGCGCTGGCTTCGCAGCCGTGAAGCATCAGGCTTTCGTCGGCACTACCTATTTCGATTATGTACAAAATACTGTGCAAAGAGGGCAATCCTCTACCGTAGCCATGAAGGGCAGCACCGAAGAAGCCCAGTTTACGCAAGGATAAGTTTGAATGTGTTTCTTTTAAACCGGCAGCCCCTCGGGTTGTCGGTTTTTCTATGCCAATTGTTTACCTTTGGCGCAAAAACATGATCGTAATAACGGGTGCCGCCGGTTTCATCGGCAGTTGCTTAGCCGCCTATTTCAATGAAGCGGGCCGGGATGACTTGTTGTTGGTTGACGACTTCAGCCGCACTGACAAAAACCGCAACCTGGAGGGCAAAAGCTACGGGCAGCGCCTGCACCGCAACGAATTTCCGGGCTGGCTATGGGAGCAGCACTACTGCGTGGAAGCCATCTTCCACATCGGCGCCCGTACCGATACCACAGAAACGGACTGGGACATCTTCCAGGAACTCAACTTGGACTACAGCAAGGCGCTCTGGGCGCTCTGCGCTCGCCACCGCATCCCTTTGATTTACGCCTCCAGCGCGGCTACCTACGGATTGGGGGAGAAGGGCTATCAAGACCGCCACGACCTGGTCGGCGGCCTGCATCCCCTGAACCCCTACGGCGATTCTAAGAATGAATTTGACAAGTGGGCGCTGCGCCAGAAGACAGCTCCTCCGCACTGGTACGGCCTGAAGTTTTTCAACGTCTATGGCCCCAATGAATACCACAAAGGGCGCATGGCTTCGGTCGTTTTCCATACCTTCCGGCAAGTACAAGAAACGGGCAGTATGAAATTGTTCCGCTCTCATCGCCCGGATGTGGAAGACGGACAGCAGAGCCGTGATTTCATTTACATAAAAGATGTGCTGCAGGTGCTGTACTGGCTCTACCAGCAAAAGCCCCAGAGCGGCCTGTACAACCTAGGCACTGGGCAAGCCCGCTCGTTTTGGGACCTGGCTACCAGCACCTTCCGGGCGATGGGCCGGGCCCCCGACATTCGATTCATCGATACGCCGGAGGACATCCGCGAGACCTACCAGTACTTTACAGAAGCAGCTATGAGCAAACTGCGGCAGGCGGGGTACGATGCCCCGTTTTACAGGCTGGAAGAAGGCATACAGGAGTATGTACAAGATTACCTCATGCCGGATAAAATCTACTGATACTCCTCCTGCTGCTCGACTTTTTCGATTCGGTTGAGCGCCGAATAGTAGATGAGGTGCCAGCCGTCCTCGAGCCGGGAAAAGCGGCGTTCGATCTGAAGACCATAGGCATCGTTGATGATCTTTTCGATGATGAGGTCTTTGCTGACCCGCACCAGCTGCTGCTCGAATTCAGACTCCTCGAAGTCAATTGGCTTTTGCATGCGCCAGTTCTCCGGTGTCCAGCGGTAGCGCCCCGATGCAATAAGGCTGCTGTCTGCTTCCCTCGGCAGCCCGGGCAAGGGAAACATCACCCGCTCCATTTGGAAGGCGCTGTCTTGGTGGAAACGATCGTAGAATTGGGCAAACTCTTTCAGGGCAGAAAGGTCATCCGTGGACTCTTCGGCTTCGCTGCCCCCGCAGGAAGTCAGCCCGCCGGCCAGCAGGCAGGCCGATAAGAGCGTAATGGGCAATAAAGCATTTTTAAATGCGGTCATATCAAGAAAGTTTCTTACAGAACAGTTGAGGTAGAGGGTTTGTCAAAAAAATCACTCGGGTTTATTGCAGCACAGCCTCCGCCATGGCTTCCTCCGTTGGCGCAGCTGCGACTTTAGGGCTGATGCCAAACGCCCGCAGCACTTCCGCAGTTGGCTCCCCAATGGCTACAGCCCGCTGGCCAGAAAGCAGGCGAAAACGATCCAGGTAAGCGCGAGCATTCATGGGGCTGGTAAAAGCCATTACGCTAGCCCGTTGGAGTTCAATTTCCGCTCGGGGCCGGTTGTCGTACACCACAAGGGAAAGCGCCTCGACGGCGCTGCCTAGCAGCCGCTGCACCGATTGGCGGGACCGGCGCGCCTGCGGAAACAGGACGCGCTCCCCCCGGGCCAGCTCAGCGAATGCCGCCGCAGCCTCCTCGGGCCGGCCGCTGCCGGAGAAATCAGGCTGCAGCCCATAGGAGCGGATTTTTTCGGCGGTGCCTGGGCCTATAGCACCAAATTTTAAACCCTCGTACTTCGCAGGGCTCATTTGCTGGAAAAAACAATCGGCTGCCCGCTTGCTGTAGAAAAACACCCAATCACAGGCCGGCAAAGCCTCTATGGCAACTGGCTCAAAAACCAGCAGGGAGCTGCCCTCCACCCGCCAGCCGGCGGCTTGCAAGCGCTGCCGGAAGGGGCTGTGCTGGGACAGCTCCCGGCTTATGAATGCCGTTTTTGCTCGAATCATGCAGCAGTAGATGGTACTTATTTCCGAACTTCCGGGCGTACACCCGGTTGCAAAAAACAAATTTCCTAGCTACAAACCCAGTTTGCATGGAATTCGTACGGAACTTTTTGGAACAATTCAGCCCGCCGCTTCAAGCCCTGATCGCCACCCTTTTTACCTGGAGTGTGACCGCCCTCGGCGCAAGTATGGTCTTCTTCTTCAAGTCTGTACCCTTGAAAGTGCTGGATGCTATGCTGGGCATGGCGGCAGGCGTCATGATCGCCGCCAGCTTTTGGTCCCTGCTCGCTCCCTCCATCGAAATGGCGGCAGAAATTAGCGCTATGCCGGAATGGTTTCCCGCTCTTACCGGCTTTGTAACTGGGGCTTTTTTCATAGCCGGCATAGACCAACTGCTGCCTCACCTGCACCTGGGCGAAGAACTCGGCCGGGCGGAAGGCATACCGACGAGCTGGCGGCGCAGCGTGCTGTTGGTATTGGCGATCACCCTGCACAACATCCCGGAAGGCCTGGCGGTTGGGGTAGCCTTTGGAGCCGTAGTGCACAACTTGCCAGCTGCCTCCATCGGCGGAGCCATGGCCCTGGCCTTGGGCATCGGGCTGCAGAATTTCCCGGAAGGGACGGCGGTATCTATTCCACTGCGGCGGGAGGGCTTCACCCGCTGGCGGGCTTTTGTATACGGCCAGGCTTCTGGAGTAGTGGAGCCCGTTTTCGGCTTGCTGGGCGCATTAGCGGTGATGACCCTGCGGCCCGTACTGCCCTATGCGCTGGCATTTGCCGCTGGCGCCATGATTTTCGTAGTAGTGGAAGAACTTATCCCCGAAGCCCACCGGCGGGGTAATGCCGACCTGGTGTCCTTGTCCGTAATCGGTGGTTTTTCTATCATGATGGTGCTGGATGTAGCCTTGGGGTAAAACAAAAAAACTGGCGCGCTTCCCGCTCAAAATGTTGTACAATTCCCCACAATCCCTTTATCTTGCTGTGCCCTTAGGTGAAAATGCCAAGAGCGCTTTGACGGCGTTTGGCTAAAATTCTTTATAATTGCGGTAAAACAAACCGAAAAATGAGAATAGTTATCAACTTAATTCTTGCCCTTATAGTGGTAGGTTTGATATGGGTGCTCATCAGCAGCATCCGCGAACCCATCGCCTTTAAGGCTGCAAAGCAAAAACGTGAAGAAGCCGTCATCGACCGGCTGATGAAGGTGCGTATGGCACAGGAGGCTTTCCGTAACATCAAAGGCGGTTTTGCGCCCGACTTCGACTCCCTGGCCTACGTGCTGCGCAACGATAGCTTCTCCATCGTGAAGGTAATTGGCGACCCGGACGACCCCGATTATACCGGAGAGATTATCTACGATACGACTTACGTACCAGCCTACGACTCTATTCGCAAAGAACTTGGCTTGCCGCTGGATTCTCTGCGCTACGTCCCCTACAGCGGAGGAACGCAGTTTGAAATACAGGCGGATACGATCACCTACCAGAAGACGAATGTGCCGGTGGTGGAAGTGGGCGTGCGCCGCGAAGCTTTTATGGGCCCGTACCGCGACCCCCGCTTCGCCCGCTACGATGCCGATTATGACCCCAACAGCGTCATTAAGTTCGGCAACATGAATGCTCCAAACTTATCCGGCAATTGGGAACAATAAGCCGTGACATAGTAGAGACGGGCTTCGAAAAAAGAAACACAAGCTCCTATGAACTGTCCATCCTGCTTGGGATGGGCAGTTTTGATTATGTAGTGCTGGATAACCGGCAGAATTTGCTGGCTCTGCGCTCCTATGAATTAGCGCCCGCTGAAGCCGAGAAAGCAGTACAAAACTTGCTGAAGCAAGACAGAATGCTGCGCCATACCTACCGCAGCCTGCGCATCGGCTGGGCCACTAGCAAACAGACCTTGGTGCCCAACCGCTTGTACCACAGCAGCCAGCAACGCATCTACCTCCAGCAATCTGCCGAGCTGCAGGAGAACGAAGCCGACCGCGTCGATGAATTGCCCCACCTAGGCCTGCGCAACGTCTACAGCATTGCCAAAGGGCTGCAGCATGCCCTGCAATCTCATTTCCCCGGAGCGCGGCAGCTGCACATCAGCACAGCGCTGCTCAACGAACAGCGCAAGTTGTCGCTGAAAATAACCCGCCCCTCCGTCTTTCTTCACCTGCGGGGCAGCCGGCTTTTCACCACCGTTTTCGATAAAGGCCAACTGCTGTTTTTCAACAGCTTCCGATACCAAAGCGCTAAAGATTTCCTGTATTTCTCCCTGCTGGCTTTTGGAGAAGCCAACCTCAAACCTTCCGCTGCGCAGGCCATACTGTCCGGCCCGCTCCTAGAAGCCTCGGAGATCTTCCGGCAAATCAGCCGCTACCTCCCGCAGCTGCAATTTGCAGAGCGCCCCGCCTACTTCCACTATGGCCCGAAAGTAAAGGAGGAGCCAGCCTATTTTTTCTTCGACCTGCTCTGCCTGAGCACCTTATAAAACATAAGCCATGCGCATCATAGGAGGAAAATTCCGGGGCAGGCGCTTCACCCCGCCCGCCAAAAATTGGCCCACCCGCCCTACTACCGATTATGCCAAAGAGGGCCTTTTCAATATCCTGGCCAACCACCTGGACTTTGAGGAAATCAAAGTGCTCGACCTGTTTGGAGGCACCGGCAACCACAGCTACGAATTCATATCCCGCGGCTGCAAGGATGTCACTTACGTCGATAAATTCCCGGGCGCCGTCCGCTTCGTCCGGCGCACTGCCCAAACGCTGGGCATCGAGGATTGCCTGCGCATCCTGCGCGGCGATGTATTCAAATTCATCGCTACCGCCGGGCAACAGTACGATTACATCTTCGCCGGGCCGCCCTACGCCTTGCCCAATATCGATGCCATCCCGGATGAAATATTCGAGCACGAACTGCTGCGCCCAGGTGGCTGGCTTGTCCTAGAACACAACCCCCATCATGCTTACGATACGCATCCGCGTTATTTTCAGGAGCGCCACTATGGCAAAACCATCTTCAGCTTTTTTGAACAAGAAGCAGGAAGAGCAGTATTTTAAGGGCTTTCTGGAAACTAATACCCGTGCAAAACCCTTTCTTGCGTATAGGATGGAAAAATGCATCAGCTATGAAGATACAGTTACTAATGGCGCTGCTGCTGCTGCCGCTTATGGCTTATGCGCAGTACGACTTCAGCGGCACCTGGAAAGGCAAATTGACGCAGGGCGATGGGGGATACGCCCCTGTTTACTCCTTTACCCTTCATCTCAAACAGGACGGCATGAAGATTTCCGGCCGCACCTATGTGGAAGTCGGCAAGATTTATGCAGAAATGGAGTTTGAAGGCCGGCTGATCGGGGACAAGGCCATCCACTGGGAAGAAACCAAAATACTGCGCAACTGGAAGTACGACCATATGGAATGGTGCTACAAAACAGCCGACTTATTCCTCATCACCACCGGCGAGGAGGCAAAACTCGAGGGGCCGTGGCGCGGCAATACCGGCCATTCAGAATGCATCCCCGGCAAGATTATCCTTAAGCGGACTTCGCCGCGGGCTTAGCGCAAAAAACGGATAAAAAATAATAGCTTTGCCACCTGAAAATTCTTGGCGATGAATGTAATCCAAAGCATACAGCAGGGGGTCGTGCAAGCGGTAAAATCCCTGTACGATGCCGATATCACAGCGGAAAGCATTACCCTGAACAGTACCCGCAAGGAGTTCGAGGGGGACTATACCGTAGTCGTCTTTCCCTACGCCAAGGTAGCTCGAAAAAAACCAGAACAAATCGGGGAAGACATCGGTGCGTTCTTGCAGCAGGAAGTACCGGAGATCGCCTCTTTCAACGTCATCAAAGGCTTTCTCAACCTCTCCCTGAGCGATGCGTTCTGGATTCAATTCTTGAAGGGCATACAGGCGGATGAAAACTACGGCCGGCACCCGCGCAATGGGCAGAAGGTAATGGTAGAATTCTCCTCTCCCAACACCAACAAACCCCTGCACCTGGGGCACATCCGCAACATACTGCTCGGCTGGTCTGCCTCGCAAATCCTCGATGCTGCCGGCTACGAAGTCGTGAAGGTGCAAGTCGTCAATGACCGGGGCATTGCCATTTGCAAAAGCATGTTGGCCTGGCAAAAATTTGGGGAAGGAGAAAGCCCGCAGAGCAGCGGGCAAAAGGGAGACCACCTGGTCGGGAAGTACTACGTGCGTTTTGAGCAGGCCTTCCAAGAAGAATACAAAGCCTGGCAGCAATCCGAAACAGGACAGCAGGCTCTACAGCACTTCCTACAGGATGAAAAAGCCGTCAAAAAGGCAGAGAAAGACCTGCAGGAAATCCGCAAGAAAGCCCGCAATGAAGCCGAACGCAAGGGCGAGCCCTTCGATGAAACAGGCTACAGCCTGGAGCGGCACTTCTTCAAAAACATCTACAAGAACACCTACTTCAACGAGCAGAGCAAGCTGGGCCAACAAGCCAAAGACCTGCTGCGGAAGTGGGAAGCAGGTGACGAAGACACCATTCTCCTCTGGAAACGCATGAACGATTGGGTGTACGAAGGGTTCGACCAAACCTACGAGCGGCTGGGCGTTTCCTTCGATAAGCTCTACTTCGAATCTGATACTTATTTGCTGGGGCGCGATGCAGTACGGCAGGGGCTAGAGCAAGGCGTATTCTACGAAAAAGAGGACGGTTCTGTTTGGATAGACCTCACCGACGCTAAGCTTGACCATAAACTGGTCCTGCGGCAGGACGGAACTTCCGTGTACATCACACAAGACATCGGCACCGCTCAAAAGCGCTACCGGGATTTTGGTGTCGATAAAATGGTATACGTGGTAGCCGATGAACAGGACTACCACTTTCAAGTACTGTTTGAAATCCTGCGCCGCCTCGGAGCGCCCTACGCCGACGGCCTGCACCACCTCAGCTACGGTATGGTAGACCTGACCACCGGCAAAATGAAGAGCCGCGAGGGTACCGTGGTAGACGCTGATGACCTTATTGCCGAGGTCAAAGCGGAAGCCCGCGCCAATGCAGAGGAACGGGATACCCTCAGTGGCTTGTCGGGAGCGGAACAGGCGGACATCATCCGCAAGGTCGGGATGGCAGCGCTAAAGTTTTTCATCATCAAAGTACAGCCGCAAAAACGGATGACCTTTAATCCGGAAGAGTCGGTGGATATGCAGGGGCAAACAGGGCCCTACGTGCAAAACGCCTACGTACGCATCCAATCGGTGCTCCGCAAAGCAGGCAGCCCGGATCTGTCCGCCGCTGAGCATTATACTAAATTAGAAACAGCTGAACGGGAGCTGATCGCACAGCTATTTGCCTTCCCCTCGCTGGTACTGGAGGCCGCAGAAACCTACGACCCCTCAACCATCGCAAATTTTTGCTATGATCTGGCCAAGCAGTATCACCGTTTCTACCACGATCATTCTATATTGAATGCAGATACGGAAGCCGCCAAAGCCTTCCGCATCGAACTGTCGCAGGCAGTAGCCCACAGCCTGCGCAACGGTATGCAATGGCTAGGCATCGAAATGCCTGACCGCATGTAAATCAATGACTAAACATCCCACTTCAAACATGAACAGCGAACAGCAAGAACCCCTCAATTTCATCGAGCAAATCATCAAAGAAGACCTGGAAAATGGCCTGCACGACGGCAGGGTACACACCCGGTTTCCACCCGAGCCCAACGGCTATCTCCACATCGGCCATGCCAAGGCTATCACCCTGAACTTTGAAATCGCTCAAAAATTCGGCGGCAAAACCAACCTGCGTTTCGATGACACCAACCCCTCCACAGAGGAGACAGAGTACGTCGAAAGCATCAAGCGCGACATCCGCTGGCTGGGTTTTGAGTGGGAGAACGACGCTTTGTTCACCTCTGACTACTTTGAAAAGCTCTACGAGTTTGCGCTCAAGCTCATCGACAAGGGGCTGGCCTACGTGGACGATTCCAGCCCGGAGGAAATCGCTGAGATGAAGGGCGACATCGGTGTACCGGGCAAGGAAAGCCCCTACCGCAACCGCTCCGTAGCGGAGAACCGCCAGCTGTTTGAGCAAATGAGAGCCGGCGCTTTCCCGGATGGCGCTAAGGTGCTGCGCGCTAAAATTGACATGGCGCACGAAAACCTCCTGATGCGCGACCCGCTGCTGTACCGTATCAAGCGGGATCACCACCACCGAACCGGCGACAAGTGGTGCATATACCCGATGTACGATTTTGCCCACGGACAGTCCGACTCCATTGAGCATATTACCCACTCCCTCTGTTCTCTGGAATTCATCCACCATCGGCAGCTCTACAACTGGCTGATCGAAAAGCTGGAAATTTTCCCCAGCCGGCAGATTGAGTTCGCCCGCATGAACGTAGCCTACTTCATTACCAGCAAGCGTAAACTGCGCCGTTTGGTGGAAGAGGGACACGTCAGAGGCTGGGACGACCCCCGCATGCCAACCCTGGCGGCTATGCGCCGGCGCGGCTACCCGCCCATGGCGATCCGCACCTTTTGCAATAAGGCTGGCATCACCCGGCGGAAAAACCTGATCGATATGAACTTGCTGGACTTCTGCGTCCGCGATGAACTGAACAGAACAGCGCCCCGCGTCATGGCAGTACTCGACCCGCTGAAGGTCGTGATCACCAACTACCCAGAAGATAAGGTAGAGGACATGGAGGTCATCAACAACCCCGAAGACGAAAGCATGGGCAGCCGGCTGATGCCCTTCTCCCGGGAAGTTTACATCGAGCGCAAGGACTTCATGGAAGACCCGCCGAAGAAATTCTTCCGCATGGGCCCCGGCCGTAACGTACGGCTCAAAGGTGCTTACATTCTCCACTGTGAAGACTACGTAAAGGACGAAACGACTGGGGAAATCAAAGAAGTCCACTGTACCTATTACCCCGACAGCCGCAGCGGCGAGGATACTACAGGCATCAAAACCAAAGGGACCCTGCACTGGGTTTCCATACCCCACGCCCGCCCCTGCGAAGTGCGGCTGTATGACCGCCTGTTCACCGATCCCACACCCGATCAGCACGAAGAGAAGGACTACATGGACTTTCTCAATCCCAATTCTTTAGAAATACTGGAAAAGGCGTACATAGAACCCAATGTGGGGGAGCAGGTCCAACCTGGACAGCAATTGCAGTTCTTACGCATGGGTTACTTCTGCGTAGACCCAGACAGCAGCGAGGAACACTGGGTGTTCAACCGCACGATTACACTGCGGGACACTTGGGCGAAGATCCAAAACAAATAACAGCGGGTGAAAGCTCCGGCTGCTAGCCGGCCCTGGATTGTATACTCCCAATAAATGCTTTTAAATGTCACGCTCCCCGTACCGCATCCTTCAGGCCCTGCAGCAAGCCCTGCGGGAGCGGCCGCAGCAACCCCTGGAAGAATTTTGGGCCAACCTGAGCGAACAACCGCCGCAGGAGGCGGAGTTGGTATCGGAGGATTTGATCCGGCAGTGGCTGTACATAGAAATTGTGCAGCCCTGGGAGCGGCTCAAACGGCGCAAACAGCAAAAAGCAAAGCTGCGCAAAAAACCTGCTACCGATTGGGCTGCTTTTGAAGTGCTCAACCTCGCTCCTCATCTAATGCAGCAACCGCTCGGCATCGGCTTCGTACTGGAGATGATGCGCAACGCCATTAGCCACGATAAGCTGCGGTTTGACCGGCGAGAAGCGGTCGTATTCTCGGATTGGGACAACAACCGCTTGCGTTTCAGCCTGGATGCACTAGAGAGCTTCGTGGAAGCTTTCCGGCAGTTTCGGGCCAAGCGCTAGTCAGACAGCAAATCTGCACCTACTAATTTCCCCCTTCCACTGCCTATCTTTGCGGTATGGCAACAGCAGAAAAAAAAGCTTACGAAAGTTTCTGCCAGGAAGCAGGCGTACCGGATTTCAACCGAGCTTGGTGGTTGGATGCTGTATGCGGCCCCAAGCAGTGGGGTGTGGCGCTAGCGGAGGACAAGCGGGGCAAATTAGCCGCTGCCCTGCCCTACTTCAAATCCAAGCTACTAGGATTACCCAGCCTGCGGCAGCCACCGATTATGCCGTACATGGGGGTATGGCGCTACCCTGACTATCAGTGGGCTTCCGTTGCCGACCGCTTCACCCTGGACCGCAAGCTGGTGCCGCAGTTGCTGGAACAACTGCCGAAAGCAGTCCTGCACACTCAAAAACTGCATCCCTCTACCGATAATTGGATGCCATTCCTGTGGGCGGGCTACCAGCAGCAGCTGCGCTACCACTTCATCATGCCACAACTGGCCGATTTGCAGGATATCTACCGAAAATTCAACCGTTCGGTCAAGAACAGCGTCAAGCAAGGCAGCAAGCAGCTGGACTTAGTGGAAGAAGCCGATATCGAGCGGCTGTACAGCCTTCTCACCACTACTTTCGACCGGCAAAGCTTAGCGCTGCCCCTTACTTTTGCTTTGGTGAAGCAACTGGAAGCTGCAGTACAGCAGTATGGCAAGCGCCAAATCCTGTTCGCCCGGCACAAGGACGGCGCCTACCACAGTGGGGTCTACCTCGTGCATACACAAGGGGTTTCCTACCCGCTGATGGCAGGCAACGGGCCTGGCTCCCGCGATAGCGGCTCGTTTCAGTATTTGATGTGGGAATGTTTCCGGCAGAGCGCTGCTTACAGCGAGCGCTTCAACTTTCTGGGCAGCATTATGCCGAATGTAGCCCCCGGCTTGAATGGGTTTCGGGCAGTGCCGGCCCCCTACTTCGAAATATACCGCACCTGGCCGGGCTGGCTCACTCCGTTCGCACAGTGGCTTATTTAATTTTTTTGAGTCGGAAAAATGCGATATTTGTGCCCAAAAACCGAGATGAGCGTTTTCACAAAACTATTAGCAGCAAGCTTTTTCTTGCTAGCTGTGCAGAGCTGTGCGGAGCAACGAGAGCCCCTGCCGCAGGCTTGCGGGCTGGTTTCCAAAGAATTTATGGAGCAAGTGCTGACCGAGCCGGTACGCAACCCGACACCAGCTAATGCCGGCATGGGGGAGATCTCGGCCTGCTCCTACGACCTGCCGGGCCGCAGCAAGTCTGATTATCTGGGCATTTACATTATGGAACCTGCGGGCGGCAAAAGCCGGGAAGCGCTGATACAGGAAGCAGAACGCTGGAAAGAGCGGAACACAGATGCTGAATACGAGTTACTGGAAAGCGAGCAGTATCCCATGGCCTGGTATCCGGGGGAAGCCTACCGCTACCCCTCTACTTTTATCATTCTATTCGAAGAAACGACTTTGGCCATAACCGGCATCTCTAAAGGCAATGCCCAGTCCATTGCCTTTCGGGCTATGCAGGTACACGACTGGCACTAATCAGCAAAGCCCCGAAGGATGATACCCCGGGGCTTCGCTGGTGTTTCCGCATTTGGCTATTGCTCAGAGCGGAAACAGTATACCTGCAGACAAGCTGAGGGACCGGTTGTTTATTTCTACCTCATCGTCCCGATCCTCTATATCTGTAAGGCCGAGTAAGTAACGGGCATCCACGAAAAGGAAGCTTTCGCCAAGGGGCAATTGCACCCCGGCAGCAAAGGCTGCGGTCCAGTCTCCGCGTTTGAAGGTTTCATTATCGTCAAAATCGATTTCGACATCGCCGATTTCCCCGCTCAACAGGTAACTGTAGTAGGGGCCGGCTCCAATGTAAGCAT
>CAYNIT010000041.1:13454-24127 GCA_964397205.1 uncultured Phaeodactylibacter sp.
AAATGTGCGGGCCGGGGCGATGAATCATCCGTTTTCTTCTCCTTGACTGCTGCGAGGCTGATAGGAACGCTGGTTTTCTTGGTAGGTGGAAAACAACAGCACCCCCCAGGCGGCCATAAACAACAGGCCGCCTATCGGAGTCACTGGGCCGAGCCACTCCACGGGAAGGGCAAAAAGCTCCCGCACCGAAAGCAGGTAAAGCGAGCCGGAAAAAAGCAGAATACCAGCAAAAAAGAGCCAACCTGCCCATTTGAGCAAGCTAACTTTGCGCCAGTAAAGCAATAAGCCAACCCCAAAAAGCGCCAAAGCATGGTAAAACTGGTAGCGGACTCCGATTTCAAAGGTGCGCAGCTGTTCTGAAGCCAGTGCATCCCGTAGGCCGTGCGCACCGAAAGCGCCGAGTGCTACTGCGATGAGGGCAAGTAAACTCCCCAATCGTAAAAACGTTTTTCTCATAATAATTTCCATTGCGCGGCATGCGGTAGCGCCGTGCAAATCCACATGCCATTACCTATCAATTTCAACTTATGCCTAGAAAAACATTGGCTTTCCTGGAAGCCAATCGAATAACTACAGGTGTTCTAGTGTTTTGCTTGTTAGCCAGTGTTGGGGTTTACCGGTGGGTAGCGTATCCTTTTTCAGTACAAGAAGCGGTTGCCGCGGAGACAGCCATCGCTTTTACAACTGAAAGCCCTAAAAGTAGGAAAACTGCGCTTGATTCGGCAACTTATCCACGCATTTTCCACTATTTTCCCGGTTTAAAGCAGGATTACAGCCTTTTCAGCCAGCTGCTGCACCGCGAATCGCAAGCTGTCTGGAGCCTTGACCATTTGGGGGGCAAACGCTACGCGCTGTCCTGCGCTGCAGCAGGCTACCAGGAGTTTTTTTTGGATAGCCTTACTCGAACGGGTACTGGCAGTACATCCGTATACCAGGGCATCCAAGTGCATCAACTGGTTTGGGAAGAACAACGCATCGCTTATGCTCGCTACCGCAATTTACTGCTGTTGGGCCGCCTGCCGCTGCAGGTAGAAGGGCAAATTGCCCAATTGCAAAGCAAAGCGGAAAGCTGGCTGGAGAACAGGGAGCTGCGACCCAAGCAATGCTGGATAAATCCGGCAAATTTCCCCGCCTTTGTTTCTGGCTTTTTAGGCGGGGCCGCTTTGGCAAAAAGCCGGGATTGGGCGGAGGCTCTACCCCCATTTGCGCTCCGCTGGCCCTCCCAGGAAGACACCATCTCCCTACGCGGCCGACTTGCTGCCTATCCCCTGCCTGAAGCAGAGGACACTGCCGCTTACCGGGTCCTCAGCTACCTGCCCGCCTCCATCGCCTGGTGCAGTTGGCGCAGCCTCGCCCTTCCAGAAACCTCGGATCCGCTTTTTGCAGAATACATCGCCCCCTGGCTCGGCAAAGGCATCGCCCAACTTCAGATGCCCCTGCCGGGCGGAATCGAGCAAAACCGGGTAGTTCTGCTACGGGCCAAAAATACCGCAGATGCCGAAGGGGCGCTCGAAGCGCTGGGCAGGGAAAGCGGCCAGCTGCAGTCGTACAATTTCCAATTGTTTACCATACGGCAACTATTCTCCGGAGAAGCCCTGGCTCCATTGCGCATTGACATGCCCACCCCCTACGCGGTAGTACTAGGGGAGTACGTTGCCTTCAGTACTGGCCGCACCGCTCTGGAACAGGTAGCTAATGCTTATCTGCTGGGCCAGAGTATACAGACCCTGCCCGAATTTCGCCGGCTCTGGCCGGAACTTAGAGCTTCAAGGATGAACGCTTGGTTCTTTTTCAATGGCAAGCGGGGGCGCAACCGCGTTAAGGAGTGGCTGGTCGGGCATCGAGATGAGTGGTCAGCTTTGCTCCGGGATTACCCCTTTTGGATGGGCAGCCTCCGATCGGGCGGAGTGCTGCAAGTCAAAGCTGCGGCTGGCATCGGGCAGCAGGGGGAAGACAGCCAAGCCGGCCTGCTATGGAGCGCCCCGATCGGCACCGAAGTGGCCAACTGCCCCCAACCTTACCCCGCCGGAGGCTGGCTGATTGAAGACAAAAAACACAGGCTGTACTTGTTGAAAGACAATGGAGAACAGCGCTGGCGCTTCCAATTGCCGAAGCCACTGCTGAATGCTCCGCAATTTGTAAGGCAGGGGGAGCAGCGCCCTCCTGACATCGCCTTCGCTACGCCGCATCGCCTTTACTTGCTCCATCCTGATGGGCAGCCCCTTCCACCGTACCCTGTAGAGTGGCCCAGCCCGGCCCGCAGCCCCTTGCTTATTACGCCTCTGGAGGGACAGCGGTTTTTTGGCAGCTTTGTAAGCACCGATGAGGGGGTCTACGGGCTGAAGCACGATGGCCGCCCCCTGCCGGCCTGGTCCCCCAACACGCGAGCCGATACGCTGGTGCGCCATCCGGTGCGGCACTTTCAACAGGCTGGAAAAGACTACTTTATCCTCCTTTCGGAAAACGGCACCTTGTACGCCCTGCAGCGAGATGGCAGCCCCCGCTTTGACGCGCTGAAGCTGAGCGGGACCTTCCAAAGCCCCCCCTACTTTCAAGCAGATGAACATCACAAGCGGATTGCAATCGGGAGCCGGGAAGGGTTCGCCCATATCATAAACCTACAGGGGCAGCATTTCCGCTTGCAATTACTCCCCGGCGCTCAAAGAGCACGCTTTCTGTTTGCCCAAATTGTCGGCGACGGCCGCAAAGATTACCTAGCTTGGGATGAAGAACGCCTGGCCCTGCACTACTACGACGGCGGGGATTTCCTGAAGCATTTTAAATACCAGTTCCCGGCGCCCCCTTCGGAGGTTTTCCTGGCCCACAAGGACGGCCAGCCCTGCATCGGTTGGTGGAGCAGAGCCAAACAGCGGATTTATTTGCTGAACTCGGATGGGGAGCTTATGCCCGGTTTCCCGCTCGCGGGCAGCACGCCCTTTAAGACGCAGCCCTTGCCCGATGGCGGCACTATGGTGGTTTGCGGCTACGGCGATCAGGTCTATGCTTACCGGGTAGAATAAGCAGGCGGTCAGGCACCGTCATTTTTGCGCTCCAGAAATATGCGCCCCCGCCGCCGTTTGGGAGCGAGGGGCGTGGGAATAACCTCCTGCCAGTACCCCTCTAGGCTAGATTCCCAGATGCTTCGGTCAAATTCAAACTGGTATTTTCGGAAAAATGCTTCCACCGGGCGGCCAAAGCGGCGGGCATCCTCCCGGTGTTGCCCCTGATCCACTTCCTGCAAACCGATGGAGCGGTCTTGGTACATCCGCCCGCGCAATTGCTGTTTGATGATACTGTCTTGGTTGATATAAACAGTGGATACGCCCTCGATCACATCATCCTCTACAGAAAGGTAAAGCTCAAAACGATAGCCGCTTGTACGCGTAAGGTCGCCTTCTGTAATGGTGCCTTCCCAAAGGCCTTCCAGCCCATTCTGGGCACTCAGCCACAGCGGCAACAATAAAAGGAACAAAGGAGAGGAGGATTTCATAGCTTCTTTTTTTGTTGAGCATTCGCAATATCGCGAGAAGCATGCGGTATTGCAAATGGCAGTGCCCGAGCATCATTGGCTGCCCATGACTCCCCTCTGCAATTGCGGCAATCCCTTACCTTCTTTTTCTACATCAAAACAGCGCTGCAGTTTCGAATCTTCCAAAACATTTCTATTTTGGTCCAAACTTAAAACCAGCACACTCCATGGCCAACGTCCTGAAACACTCCCTCCTGTCTGAATTAGACATCCACTTGTTCCGCGAAGGCAAGCACTACAAACTCTACGAGAAACTGGGCAGCCACCCAATTGAGGTAGATGGGCAGCAAGGCACCTACTTTGCGGTATGGGCTCCCAACGCTCAGGCGGTTTCCGTTATCGGCAATTTCAACTACTGGAACCACGAAAGCCATCCGCTGTCTGCGCGCTGGGACGGCTCCGGTATCTGGGAAGGCTTCCTGCCGGGCATCGGCCGGGGCGAGCTTTACAAGTACTACGTACATGCCAAAGACGGGCGCCACCTGCAAAAGGGCGACCCCTTCGCCCTCTACTGGGAAACACCCCCCAATACCGCTTCCATCGTCTGGGACCTGGACGATTACGAGTGGAAGGATGAAAGCTGGATGAAGGAGCGCAAACACCACGCTGGATTGGATCAGCCCTACTCAGTGTATGAGGTCCATATGGGTACCTGGAAGAAAACACACGGAGGCCTGCGCAGCCTGAGCTACCAAGAGTTAGCGGAAGAACTGGTGCTGTACGTCAAAGACATGGGCTTTACCCACGTGGAGTTCATGCCAGTCATGGAGCACCCATACTTTCCTTCCTGGGGATATCAAGTCACGGGCTATTTCGCTCCTACCAGCCGCTACGGCAGCCCACAGGAGTTCATGCACTTGGTAGATGCGTTCCATCAAGCGGGTATCGGGGTGATTCTGGATTGGGTGCCTTCCCACTTTCCCAATGATGCCCATGGCCTGGCCGATTTCGACGGCACCCACCTCTACGATCATGCTGACCCCCGCAAAGGCTTCCATCCGGACTGGAAGAGCGCCATCTTCAACTACGGGCGGCACGAGGTCAGAGCGTTCCTTATTTCCAATGCGCTGTTCTGGCTGGACAAGTACCACGCCGACGGCCTGCGGGTGGATGCCGTAGCCTCTATGCTCTACTTGGACTACTCGCGGGAGGAAGGCGAATGGATCCCCAATGAGCACGGCGGCAATCAGAACCTGGAAGCCATTTCTTTTCTCAAAGAGTTCAACGAAAATGTGTACCGGGAATTCCCAGATGCCATCACCATAGCAGAGGAATCTACAGCCTGGACAGGCGTATCCCGGCCTACTTTTGAGGGGGGCTTGGGCTTCGGCCAGAAGTGGATGATGGGCTGGATGCATGATACCCTGAGCTATTTCCAGCACAATCCTATCCACCGGCAGTACCACCACGGAGAGATTACCTTCAGCCTAGTGTACGCTTTTAGCGAAAACTTCATGCTGCCGCTTTCGCACGATGAGGTCGTACACGGCAAAGGCTCGCTTATGCACCGTATGCCGGGCGACGAATGGCAGCGCTTTGCCAACCTGCGCCTGCTCTACGGCTATATGTTCACCCATCCGGGCACCCAGCTGATGTTCATGGGAGACGAATTCGCGCAGACCAGCGAGTGGAACATCGAAAAGGGGCTCGACTGGTGGCTGACTGAATTTGACTACCACAAGGGGATGCAGCACTGGATAAAGGCATTGAATGCTTTTTACCGAACCACCCCCTCCCTGCACGAAAGGCAATTCAGCCCCGAAGGCTTTCAGTGGATTGACCACAACGACAATCAAAACAGCGTCATCTCCTACTTACGCTATGGGAATGATCGCGAACGGCCGGCCGCAGTGATCTGTAATTTCACCCCTGTAGTCCGGCCCGCCTACCGGGTTGGGCTGCCATTTTCCGGCATTTGGAAAGAAGTGGTAAACTCCGATGCTACCCCCTACGGCGGCACCGGCGAGCACCTCAACAAAGGCGCAGTTAAGGCGGAGCAGCAAACCTACCATGGCCGCCCCTACTCTGCGGAACTGGTACTGCCGCCGCTAGGTATGGTCGTGCTGGAATACGAAGGCCCTATACGAGTGAAAGAGGAAACGGAGGAAATAGCTACCAAAGCACCAAAAGAAAAAGCCGGCCAACCGAAAAAAACATAAGATCACAGAGGCCCTAGGGCCTCTGTGATCTTAAGGCCTACGGCTTTAGCTCCTCGGCGGGGAGCCCGAGAAACGGCGATTCGCCATTGGTGATGATCACCTTAGCATTCTCTGACCGCCCCATCTGCAGGAAAGCTTCGATGGCGCGGAAGCGCAACACTTCATCGGTAAGGGAAGTTTGCAGGCCGCTGTTGGCTTCCGCCTGTGCCTTAGCTTGCAAGCGCAGCGCGGCAGCTTCGCCCGCTGCCTGAATTTCCAGCCGCTGCCGCTCAGCATCGGCTTGAATGACCGCCGCGTCGCGCTCCCCCTTCGCCTGTATGATCCGGCGCTCGGCATCCAATTGTTCCCGTTGTTTAACAAATTCCATGCGCTGCGCCTCCTGCTCCGCCTGCAGCTTTTCTTCTATGGCTTGCGACAGGCCGGGCGGCAGCTCGATCGTCTTCATCAACACATTGTCCACAATGATTCCATTGGGCTCTAGAATCTCTGCCATGCGTTGCTGAATTTGCGCCTCGATGACAGCGCGCTCGCCGGAGTGCATGTCCTTGGCCAAAAAGCGAGAACTGACATCTGCAGCAGCGGAGCGAAACACCGGCAGGATAATTTCGCTTTCGTAGGCTCGCCCGATCTCGCGCAGTAGCTGCGGAGCGCTTGAGGGCTGAATACGGTACAGAATAGACATGATGGAGGTGATGGTCAGCCCCTCCTTCGAGGGCAGATTGCTCTTGATTTCGAGGTTCACGGTTCGGGTAGGCAGCGTAATGATGTTGGTGGTGAAAGGGTTAAAGCCCTTGGGCCCTTCGGTCAGGGCAACGTCGCTGATTTTGCCCAGGCGCTGCTTGACCCCCACCTGTCCAGGGCGAATGACCATGCAGCTGCTGCATAGCAAAACCAGGGCGACAATCGATAAGAACTGTCCAGTTTTCATAGCTTTAAATTTTTACTAATAGGACCTCCTTTTGGCGGATTTGGTTCATCAAACCATCCGGGTACCCCACTTAATTTTTTATTAAAATACCTTCTGCTAGTAGTTTAATTGAGTGCGGGGCGGCAACGCTATTCCTCCAAGTAAGAACGGTAAAAATCGGCTGCGGCGCGCACGCTGTCCGTATTGACAAAGCCTGCGCCTTGCTCCAGCAAGAACCGCCAGGCAGTAGGCTTATCGGGCGTAGCCCAGAAGCGCATCGGTTTGCCCGTTGAATCCGCCAGCCGAAGAAATGCTTGAAAACGCTCTCGCTCTTTTTTGGAGAGCGGAGCCTTTCCATTCCACCTGCCCACTTCCCGGAAGGAAACGCTGATCATAGCTACCTTATCCCACTGTGCTTCCGTAAGCTGATCGCCCGGCCGCCCATCGATCTGCACATAGCCCGGCAACTGTTCCCAGCTGCCCGGTGCCGGGCGCTTCCCTGAAAGGGCTACCCGAAGGCCGGTATCGGCTTCAAACACATCGGGATAAGCTTCCAACTGCCGCAGCAGCCAGCTCAGCACCGCTTCAGGCTTGTTTTTGATGTCGATCAGCAAAATCAGCTCCGCACTATCCTCCGAGTAGACCTGCCCGTCATTCTGCTGAACGGCTTCCCGAAGCGGATCAAGGTAAAGTTCGCTCAACTGCCGGCGCTCGGGCAAATCACTGGGGCCATGGGCTACGTATACGTCGTTTTCGTACCAGTACAAGTCCGCCTCTACAGAACCACAGCCTGCCTCCCAGGCTGTCCAGAACGGCCGTTCGCGATCGTAATCGTTGTGGGCGTGCAGCCGCTGCGCTAGTTCTTGCCCGCTAGCGTTCGGAAAACAGCACAGCAGCCATAGGCTCAAGGTTGCTATCATTATTTTCATATCAGTCAAATTTGGATCAAAACCCGCAAAAAACCAACATTTTAAGGCTTTTTACTCTTTCTTAAATTGAAAACACCTTATTTTTACGCACCAAAATGCTCAACCTCTAAACAATGAAAAACCACACGCTCCGAAAACAAATCCTGGCCGCCGATAAGGCTGGCAAAGCGCAACTGCTCTTCGACTACATGAAAAAGCACGGCAGCGAACACTACGAAGAAGACGTCAGCCAAATGCAGCACGCCCTGCAGGCTGCTCATCTGGCACGGCAAGCCGGCAAAAGCGCTGCCTTAGTCACCGCTGCCCTTTTCCACGACATCGGCCACATACTAGCCGACGATCCGCTCGAGGCCAACAACCCTACCCTCAAGAACGATCTGCACGAGAACCTCGCCGCCGAGTACTTTCAAGGGATTTTCCCAGCTGCCGTCACGGAGCCTATCCGCCTGCATGTGGAAGCTAAACGTTACCTTTGCACCGTACGGAAAGGATACTACGAAAAACTGTCCGAGGCCTCCCAGAAAAGTTACCACCTGCAGGGCGGCAAAATGAGCGCGCAAGAGCAAGCGGCTTTTGAGTCCAATCCACACTACAAGGAAGCAACCCTGCTCCGCGCCTGGGATGACATGGCCAAAGACACCACTAAAGTAATCCCTCCAATCGACGACTATCAAGAAGAGGTCGTCGCTGCAATGATTTAAACATTTTACCATACATGATACAGCTCGTGGTTTTCGATATGGCTGGCACTACGATAGACGAGGGCAATGTAGTGTACAAGACCCTTCAGAAGAGCTTGCAGGAAGCAGGAGTGCCGGTGCCCTTAGAGCAAGTGCTAGCCGTCGGCGCTGGCCGGGAGAAGAAAGATGCCATCGCGGAGCTGATGCGCCGGTCTTCCACCACCTCCCTTAAGGTAGAAGAAGTACACCATGCTTTCCTAGATCACCTCAAACGGGCTTACGTCGAGCTTGACGTCAAAGCCTGCAAGGGGGCGGAGCGCTTACTCGTCTTCCTGCGCGCCCAAGGCATTAAGGTAGCCTTGAATACCGGCTACAACCGCTATATGGCTGACTACCTGCTTCACCGCCTGCGGTGGGAAACGGGTACGCAATACGACTTGCTGATAACTGCCGACGAAGTCAGCCCGCCCCGGCCAGCCCCCGATATGATCAGGCTGGCACAGGCAGAGCTAGACGTACCGAATGCAGGCCGGGTAGCCAAAGTCGGAGATTCGACCATTGATATCGAAGAGGGCAAAAATGCCGGCTGCGGCCTGACGGTCGGCGTCACCACGGGGGCCCATTCCGCCGATCAACTGAGGGAAGCCGGGCCCGACTACGTCATCGACCAGCTAGAGGACCTGGCTACCATCCTTCAGCTGTAGGCCGGGGCAAAAGCATTAGCCTCCGCCATACTTTGCCCCGGCTGCCTGTTAGTGGTAAAAATCGCCCTTGCCCAATACTTCAACTGCTCCATCCTGCCGCTTCCACTTAACGATCAACTGCTCGCCGCTGTAGTCTTCGAAGTACTCGATTTTAATCGGATGGTATCCTTTTTCCAGCACGGCCAAGCCAGAACGCTGCCGGCTGCTGTGGGAACCGTCGTTGTCCACCAGCAAGCGGCCGCCGAGGTACAGCCGAGAGCCGTCGTCGGATACGGTGTAAATGGTGTAAACGCCATCCTCCGGAACCTTGACATAGCCCTCAAAGGCCAGGCCGAAGTGGTCCTCCCGTTGCTGCAGTGGCTGCAGGTCGAGCTGCTCGGCCACGCCCCTGGCCTTTACGGGCGCTTTGGACAAAGCGTCGAGCCGCTCGCCTTGGCAAACGAAGGTATCCCGCTCGCTCAGCAGCTGATCGGGCAGGGCACAAGCTTCCAGTTTTACATCGTCAATGTAGTAGTAAACGGTAGGCGGCTGGGTATTCGCCTGCTGCCGCATCATAGCAGTATCAGCGCGAAAGTTGCCGAGGGTAAGGTAGCGCTCCCCCCCTCGGGCCAGGTAAACGGCTGCGTAGGGCTCCCACTCCTTGGTTTGCTCCATCAAAGCCCCGCTTGGGAAGCGTAAGCCCGGCGATGAGGTGTAAATGGCCTGTGGCGGCAGCGGCGCCTCGCTGAACAAGAAGCCGAACCCATCCGAAAAGTGGCTCGAAGCTTCCGCCGCGCTGGCCCAGCACTGCAGTTCGTAGGCTTGCCCGGCTTGCAAGGGAGCTTTCAGCGCTACGGTCAAGTACTCCCGGTAGGGAGGATTGCCGTCAATGACGGGCACCCAGGTGCGCAGGCCCGCGTAGCCGTCGCCACTTTTCGGCGCCTGGGTGCCGACTAGGTTGGCAGGCACACTCGCCCCAGTGGAAGCCGGCGCACAGCGGTGGAAGAAGTCGGTGGTCTGATTGTTGGGGGCATCCCAGGCGTTGGCTAGATGGATCTGCCCTGGGTAGGGCGGGCACTGTTCGTACTGCTCAAAGCTGCCATTGGGTACTAAGTTTTGGGCATTGCTGCCCCCTATTAGAGCGAACAGGCTGCCCAAGATGATCCATACAGATTTCATGTCTCTGCTATTAGGTAAAAAACATTTATACGGAGCTTCATTGCTCTTCCAAGTAGGCATCAGCCTTGCCTACATCCTTGGTTCGGGAGAAAAAGCGAATTTCGTAACGCTCCTGCCCTTCCCCACCGAAAATGGGGGCTTTGTACTTCTTCAGCACCATGTAGCTGGGCTGCAGCGCCAGAATTTCAAACCAACCTGACTCCGCTTCCCGCTCGGCGATCCAGCGCAGTGTATCCCCCGATAGGCGGTAACGGTAGGGGCGGAAGGTGCCAAACTTGATTTCTTTCATCCGTTCATCGGGGGTATACTCGTAGGTGGCCCAGTCGGCACCTTCCTCCCGTTCCCAAAAATCGAAGCCGTTGTGGAAGTAATAAACAGAATCCACTTTCCAGCTGCCTAGTATCACTTCTTCTTGCTGGGGCGCGCATCCGTAGTGGATCAGCAGAGCCAGAGCCGCCCAAGCGAGGTGTATTTTTTTCATAAGCATAAGATCGTTATCCATGACAGAACCAAAACAACAGAGCCCGGAAGTTTCTCCGAGCTCTGCAAAATAGGCGTAAATTTCGTTAACAGCAGCGGCTGAGCTGCAGCCGCTCATAAGCTAAGG
>CAYNIT010000042.1:0-23862 GCA_964397205.1 uncultured Phaeodactylibacter sp.
AAAGCGAGATGCGGAGCACATTTCGATTTTTAGCTTGATTGGTAGTAGCCCGTACGGGATTCGAACCCGTGCTACCAGGATGAAAACCTGGCGTCCTAACCCCTAGACGAACGGGCCAGTAAGTCATTGTTTTTTTCTAAAGCTAGACTCTTTAGCTAGCTTGCCTTGAAACCCGTAAGGGATTCCAATGCAGACAAGGCGAAGCTTATCTGTAAATAGCAGCCCGTACGGGATTCGAATGCAGACGAAGCGAAGCCTGTCTGTAAATAGTAGCCCGTACGGGATTCGAACCCGTGCTACCAGGATGAAAACCTGGCGTCCTAACCCCTAGACGAACGGGCCAGTAAGTCATTATTTTTTATCTAAAGCTAAACTCTTTAGCTAGCTTGCTCTGCAGACCGTACAGAATCCAAATGCAGACGAAGCGAAGCCTGTCTGCATCCCGACAGCCGGAGGCTCGTCGGGACCCACGCTACCAGGATGAAAACCTGGCGTCCTAACCCCTAGACGAAGGGGTCTTTTAATGGGGTGCAAATCTAGCGTTTACACTCAAAATGAAAAACGTTTCGGGAATCTTTTTTGTAATGCCGTCGTCAAGAATCCCGGCTCATTTCAAAAAAGCAGAATGCTTTTTTTTAAGCGGTGCAAATATAGCTGCTTTAGCAAAAAGAAAAAACATACTGCCCGTATTTTTTTCGAGCCGTCGTAAAATCATCAGAAGGGCTGCGAAAAATCAGGTGAAAAGCTCGGTATTACCATCCGGCAAAAGCAACAAAAAGCCTAAATTCGCCTTGCTTGAACCATTCAACCTTAGAAAGGGCAAAAGAGTTCAAGGCTGAGCTTATTCTAATTATTGTCATTTTTACACTAAGCTGGGGAAAACGAGAACTATTCGGCCCGGCAGCTTTTTCTAAATGTAGAGGCTGCAGAGAAGAGATTTCACAAAAGCAGCCTTTCAAAACGCATTATTCTTAACTAAATCACGAAAAAACCATGGCAAAAAAAGTAGCAATCAATGGCTTCGGCCGCATTGGAAGGCTGACATTCCGCATTCTCCTTCAAATGGATGACATTGAGGTTGTCGCCATAAACGACCTGACAGACAACAATACCCTTGCCCACCTGCTTAAGTACGATTCTGCCCAGGGGCCGTTCGAGGGCACTGTGGAAGCCAGTGAGGATGCGCTCGTGGTCAATGGCACCAAAATCCACGCTTATGCTATGCGCAATCCGGAAGAGCTGCCATGGTCGAAGCTGGGCGTTGATCTCGTCCTGGAATGTACAGGAATATTTCGTACCAAAGAGAAGGCGGGCTTACACCTTAAGGCCGGCGCTAAGGACGTAGTAATATCCGCTCCGGCTAAGGGCGGCGACGTACAGACCATCGTACTCGGCGTAAACGAAGAGGAACTCGACCGCCGCGCTAATGTATTTTCTAATGCTTCTTGTACTACAAACTGCCTGGCGCCAGTTGCCAAGATCATCAACGACAACTGGGGCATCGAAGTAGGCTCTATGACCACCACACACGCCTATACCGCAGACCAGAACATTCAGGATGCACCGCATAAAGACCTTCGCCGTGCCCGGGCAGCTGCATTCAACATCGTGCCTACCAGTACGGGCGCTGCCTCCGCTACTGGCAAGGTGATACCAGCCGTTGCGGGCAAACTCTCCGCTATTGCGGTGCGGGTACCCGTAATTACCGGCTCCATGATTGAGCTGAATGTCGTGCTGGAGAAAGAAACGACCGCTGAGGAAGTCAACGCCAAGTTCAAAGAACTTGCTGAGGGGCCGCTCAAGGGTATTCTGCAGTACAGCACTGACCCGCTTGTATCCAGCGATATTGTGCGCAACCCTCACTCCTCCATCTTCGACAGCCAAATGACAGAAGTAAACGGCAAAATGCTGAAGGTGGTAAGCTGGTACGATAACGAGGCTGGTTATTCCGCTCGCATGGCGGATCTCGCTCACATGATCCTTACTAAGAAATAACAGGCATAAGACCAACGGGGCATTTCGCTAAGGCGGATGCCCCGTTTTCCTTTCACCAACCCTAACTATACAATATGGAGATTGATTTCAAAGGCAAAAAGGCGCTGGTAAGGGTAGACTTTAACGTCCCCCTGAATCAGGACTTCCAAATTACCGACGACACTCGGATTCAGAAGGCTCTGCCGACCATCAAGCATATACTCGAGCAAGGCGGCTCAGCCGTTCTTATGTCTCACCTCGGGCGGCCTATGAAAAAACTCAAATCGGACGGCAGCATTGACCGGGAGCGCTTTACTCTCGGCCACTTGGTACAGCATCTCAAGGATGCGCTGGATACGGATGTCCATTTTTGCGATGAAACCTGCGGGGAAAAAGCCCAAAAAATGGCCAGCGATTTGCAGCCCGGCCAAGTTCTGCTGCTCGAAAACACCCGTTTCAACGAAGGGGAGAAAAAAGGCGATGCTGACTTCGCCAAAGCGCTGTCTGAACTCGGCGATGTCTATGTAAATGACGCTTTCGGCACCGCTCACCGCGCTCATGCTTCTACCACTACGGTCGCAAAGTATTTCGAAAAGGGGCAGAAAACCTTTGGATTTCTCATGAAGGCCGAAATTGAAAATGCTAATAAAGTCCTTGACAACCCGGATCGGCCACTGACCGCTATCATAGGCGGCGCAAAGGTTTCTGACAAGATCTTGCTGCTGGAGCGCCTGATCGACTTCGTCGACAACTTGCTGATCGGGGGCGGCATGGCTTATACGTTCATCAAAGCTCAAGGTGGAAAAGTAGGGAATTCCCTGGTCGAAGAGGAGCGGCTAGAGCTGGCACGCGACCTATTGGAAAAGGCGAGGAACAAAGGGGTTGAGCTTTACCTGCCCAAAGACTCTACCATCGCGGATAAGTTCGATAAGGAGGCTGCTTCCGACACCGCCAGCAGCGATGCTATCCCGGACGGCTGGATGGGGCTGGACATCGGCCCCGAGGCGCGTAACAGCTTTGACGGAGCCATAATGAAGGCCAAAACACTGCTCTGGAACGGCCCTATGGGTGTATTCGAAATGCCTAAATTCGCGAAAGGGACCAAACATGTAGCGGAATCTATCGCGAAGGCTACCAAGCAGGGAGCCTTTTCTCTGATCGGGGGCGGAGATTCCGTGGCGGCCATCAATCAACTGGAGCTCGCCGAAGAAGTGAGCTATGTTTCTACCGGAGGCGGAGCCATGCTGGAATTTTTAGAAGGCAAGGAGCTGCCAGGCATACAGGCGATCAATGAGTAAACCAAAAGGGGATGTTGCCACATCCCCAATTTATTGCTGGAGCTTTCTCCGAATTTCGGAAAGCTGCGTTTCTAAATCCCCAATCTGCTCCTCGAGCGCGAATTTCTGGCTGGCATCATAAGCCGTGATTTGCGCCTGCTTGAGACTGTTGAGCTTCCGCTGCAAAAGTTCTTCCTGCTGCTGCAGGCCCTCCCTTTCCAAATCACTTAATGCAGGCTGGTCTTGGGCTTGTTCTGCAGCCTGTGCCTTCCACTCTAGGGGAAATACATCTTGCCGCAAATCTTCTGGTGCAACCTCCTTAGTCAGTGTGTCTAATGTACGGACGATATTGTTGAACACCGTTTCTGCGTATCCTTTTTCAACTAAGCCCTCCCGGCGATCATCCTGAATGCGGTGGTAGCGGGACTGCTGAGTAACAATTTGCTCCCGTAGCTTGGATTCACTGGCAAGTGCTTGTTCCAAAATATCAAAAGCGGACTCTAGACGGTTAGCGGCGAGCATCTGGCGCAAACCCGCTTTTAAAGAAGACAGGTTCTCGAAACGTATTGATTCAGCAGGCATAGTACAAAGGTTGCTTCGCCAGCCAATATAGGACTTGTTGGGCAAACCCTGGATAAGTACCGCTGCAAATCAGCTGCTTGGCCGGTGTATTTCCAAAGGCTGCACTGGATAACCATCGCTCCAATTGCCCATGTAGGAAGCCGCTGCTCCGCAACCTTCAGCCAAAGGGCAATAGCGTCCTTCCAAACTGCACTTGAGAAGAGCATCCAGCATCTTCCAGTACAGGTAATAATCCACTGCATTTTCCTGGGCTACTTGTTTTGCCCGTATAAAGGAAAGATTGTGCAAACCGGCATCAAAGCTATCGTCCAGCGCGTAACATTCGTTGTGACCAGCTCCAATGGCCGGCTCTCCGTGATCGTCGGGATGTTGCCGAATGAGAAACCGCCGCGGTGTGTTCACCGCAGTATTGTAGATTTTTCGGCCCAGCTCCTCCCCTACTACATGATCATGAATGGCTATTACTACTCCAAGCCGCAGAGTAGAATCCATATCCGAATACTCTTCCAGCACCCCTCCCCGAAAAGGCCCAGAGCCAGGTGTACATAGGAAAGCTGCCCGAGGCCTCGGCAAACGAAGCTCCCGATAACGAGCGGCCATGTTCGCCGCAACGACACCGCCATAGCTATGCCCTGCCAGAAAAAAAGCACTAGTATCCGGCGCTACCCTGCCCGCTTCTTCCTGCAGCCGCCCCAGAGCAGATTGGATACCCGCGCTGGCGTGCTGTACAAAAGTCTTGGTGTTGGGCACCAGCAGGTTTTTCTGGTAGCGGGGGTAAATCACCAGGTAGCCCTGCTGCACCAGATGGCGTATCCATGCTCCATATATCATTGGGTTGATGGCACCGTAGCCGTGATGAAAGACTACAACCGGCGCAGAACTCGGCTGAGGGGACAGCGGCTCAAAAAGCCAGTAGCCATCCATACCTTCCGCAAAATCAGATACCCTTACGGAATCATGAGCGTAAACGGGGGCTCCTGGCCCTTCTTCGGGCGGAGCAGGCCCGGAAGGTGGCTCCGGCTGAACCAATAAACTTGCCGAAACCAGCATTAATATGGAAGCGATCACACTAGTCATAACTTTTTTTAAACGCCGGCACGGAAAAGAAGTTGACAAATGCCAGTTACTGGCTGCGATCTGAGAAGGCGATACCTCAGAAATGAACAAAGCGGTAAAAAAGTGTACTTTTACGCCTCAATTAAAGGTGTTTTACATGCCCGAATTCAAGGTAAAACAGCCCGTAGGGATTATAGGAGCCGGTAGCTTTGGAACCGCTATCGCCAACTTGCTGGCCTGCAATGTAGATGTGCTGCTCTACAGCCGGCAGGCAGGTTTGGTGGAACAAATCAACCGGACCCACACCCACCTTGGAGTAACGCTTTCCGATAGAGTAAGGGCGGTCAATAGCTTGAGCGAAGTAGCGGGACAATGCACTTTGTTGTTCCCAGTGGTGCCTTCCAGCAATTTCCGGAATATGATGCACCAGCTAGGCCCCTATCTGCGGCCTTACCATATTCTTATACATGGAACTAAGGGCTTTGACGCCCCAGAACTTACCGCCAACGGAACGCAAAAGAGCCGCCCCCTTACCCGAGGACAAGTCAGCACTATGAGTGAGGTGATACAGCAGGAAAGCGTCGTAATGCGCGTGGGTTGCCTCTCGGGCCCCAATCTAGCCAGCGAAATCATGGAGGGCCAACCCACTGCTACTGTTATCGGCAGCCACTACGATGAGGTCATCAGCTTGGGCAAAAAAGTACTCAGCAGCGAGCACTTCCATGTCTTCGGCACCTATGACTTGCTGGGAGCAGAACTGGCGGGCGCACTTAAGAACATCATCGCCATCGGCTCGGGCGTGCTGAAAGGCAAAGGCCTGGGCAAAAATATACAGGCGATGCTGATCACCCGCGGCCTGACGGAAATGGTATACTTTGGCAATGCCATGGGCAGCTCAAGCAGCGCCTTTTTCGGCACGGCCGGCATCGGCGATCTTGTAGCCACCGCCACCAGCAAAAGCAGCCGCAATTTTACCTTCGGCTTCCGGCTGGGCCAGGGAGAGGAAATCGAGGAAATTGAAAATACAATGCCAGAACTGGCCGAAGGAGTGCGTACGCTGCGCATCGCCCTACAACTGGCAAAGTACTACAACTTGCGGGTGCCCATCACTGATATGCTCTACAAAATTGTATTTGAGAACTTTGATATCGACCGTGCCATCCATTTTCTCATCACCTATCCCTACGATGTAGACGTGGATTTCATATAATTGCACAAAATAAATGCTATGATCCAGAGAGCGCTTCCCCATTTGATCGCTGTCCTCATTTTTCTGGCTGCCTGCGCAGCTTACTTTTCCCCGCAACTGCAGGGCAAGGTTCCGGAACAGGGCGATATCATACAGTACCTCGGCATGTCGCAGGAGCTCCGGGAATACAAGCAAGAAACCGGCGAGCGGACCCTGTGGACCAACGCCATGTTTGGCGGTATGCCCACCTACCAAATCAAGACAGTACACGAGGGCAATACCCTGCGAGCGCTGGAAAAAGTCGGGAAGCTAGGCATCAGCCGGCCGATTGGCCGTTTTTTTCTTGCCATGCTCGGCTTCTACCTGCTGCTGGTGTTATTGGGGGTCAACCGCTGGCTGTCCATTATCGGGGCATTAGCCTTTGGGCTGACGACGAACAACCTCATTTTGTTCGAGGCGGGGCACCAAACCAAGCTCAAGGCGATATCTTATCTGCCTATAGTCACCGCCGGCATGCTGCTGGCCTTCCGAAAAAAATACCTGCTGGGAGGAATACTGTTCGCAACGGGCTTGGGCTTGAATATCATGGCCAACCACGTTCAGATGACTTACTACTTTGCCATTACCTTATTGGTTTTCGGCATAGCGGAATTGGTTTACAACGCCCAAAAGGGAAGCTGGGCACACTTCGGTAAGGCAGCCGGCTCTTTGGTTGTTGCTGCTTTGCTCGCACTAGGCGCTGCCGCATCTAACCTCTGGGTTACCTACGAATACTCCAAAGACACCATGCGCGGAGAGCCCATACTGGCCACCGAGGGCCAACCAAAGTCGAGCAGCGAAACGGAGGGCCTGGAATGGGAATACGCTATGAATTGGAGCAACGGCTTCATCGACTTGTTCGCCTCTTACATCCCCGGCGTTGCCGGCGGCGGCTCCCAAGAGCCGGTTGGGCAGAACTCCGCTGTTGTTAAGGATTTGAAACAAAAAGGCGCCCGCATCCCCAGCGATTTCAAAGCGCCCCTCTACTGGGGCAGCCTGCCATTCACAAGCGGGCCCATTTACTTCGGTGCCATCGTCTTCTTTTTCTTCCTGATGGGGCTTTTTCTGGTCAAGGGCCCCATAAAGTGGTGGATCGGCATTGGCACGCTCTTGACTTTCCTGCTGTCTATGGGCAAAAACCTCGAATGGTTCAACCGTTTGTTCTTTGAGTATTTCCCGCTTTACAGCAAATTTCGGACACCCAACTCCATCCTCAGCATTACCGCTTTTCTGGTTCCCGTACTGGGTTTCCTAGCCCTGCACAAGATTGTGGGCAATAAAGTCAGCAAGGAAGAAGCCCTGCGCAGCCTGAAATGGGGCGGCGGCATTGCCGCCGGCATCGCCGCTTTCTTTGCACTCCTCGGGCCTTCCTTCTTTGATTTCAGCAGCCCGGGAGATACTCGCTACGAGCAAGCGGGCTACGACATCAGCGCCATCATCGCCGACCGGAAATCTTTGATGCGCAGCGATGCCTTCCGGACCCTCGTCTTGGTGCTGCTGAGCGGCGGTCTGATTTGGGCTTATCTACAGGATAAACTCAAACTGAATGTTATGCTGATCGGCCTGGCGGCGCTGGTCGTATTCGACCATTGGACCATAGGCCGGCGCTACGTTACCAATGACCTATTCGTTACCGAAAGCCAGTACGTCAAAAATGTGGCTCCCCGGCCGGTAGACGAACAGATACTGCAGGATACCGATCCGCATTATCGGGTGCACGACATCTCCATCAATAGCTTCAACAGCTCTAAGGCTTCCTACTTCCACAAAACAATTGGCGGCTACCACGCTGCCAAGCTACAACGGGCTCAAGACATCATAGACCGGCACCTGAGCAAAGGGAATCAGAAAGTGCTGGACATGTTCAATACCAAATACATCATCACAGGGCAACCTGGCCAGGAGCAGGTGCAGCAAAACCCGAATGCGCTGGGCAATGCCTGGCTCATCTCCGGCTTCCAGCTGGTGGAAAGCCCCAATGCGGAGATTGATGCCCTTGACACTTTCGACCCTGCCAATACTGCTGTCGTACACAAAGAGTTCCAGGACTACATCGAAGGCCTGCAGCCGTCTGGCCAGGGCAGCATCCAACTGAAAGATTACGCCCCCAACCGGCTGGTCTACGAAGCATTCGCCCAGGGCACCCAATTCGCGGTCTTTTCTGAGGTTTGGTACAACAAGGGCTGGCAGGCTTATATCGACGGAGAGCCCGCGGAGCACATACGCGTGAACTACATCCTGCGCGGCTTGAAAATCCCCGACGGGAAACATACTGTCACCTTCGAATTTGCCCCCGAATCTTACGAAGTAGGTGTACTGCTTTCGCGTATTTTCAGCAGCCTGATCCTACTGGGCTTGCTGGGCTATGTCGGCTATTCGGGCTACCGCTTCGTCACCAACCCGCCGCCCCCGGAGCCCAAGAAAGAACCGAGCCAAAAGGAAGCCAAACCAAGTGTGCGCAAACGGCGGAAGAAAAAGAAGAAATAGCTTCCGTTTATTGGCTGATAGCGTTCAGCAGGGCGGCCATACGGCCGGCAAGCGCTTGAGCAGAGTACCGTTCAATCGACGAGTCGAGGGGCTGCGGCAGCGTACCCTGCTGGAATGCTTCATAAAGCTTAAGAACCGTGCGCCGGATGACGGGCGCATCCTGGTACAGGCAAGCTTCGCCCGCCCTCGTTTCCTTCAGGATATCCGCCACATCACTCTCTACGGGCTGTAGGCAAAGAATCGGGCGGCGGGCTGCCAGGTACTCGAACAGCTTGCCAGGAATCCTGCCCCGGGCGTTTTCCTGCTGATTGAGCAGCAGCAGCAGCACCGGGCTGCTCATTGTAAGCTGCAGAGCTTCTTCGCGGGAGACATTGCCCGCCAGCCGCACTTGACCAGATAAGCCGTGGCCTTCGTAGGCTTCTTTCACCGCCGTATCTACCGGCCCTACCAACTGCAGGCACAAATTTTGGCGAAAGCCGTCTACTGTTTCGCAAAGCTCGGCCAGCACCTGAAAAAAGGCCTCAGGCAGCCGGTCGTAGCCCATAATACCCAAGTGGGTCAGCGTAAACCCCTCTTCTACTTCTCGCGCTCCGGCGGGGAAATCATCTGGATCGAAGCCATTGGGTACCACTGCTACCCGCTCCGCCCCAATGTCTTCCAGATCGGCTTTCCAGCTGGGGCTGACGATGCTGATGCGGTCGGCCCAGCGAAAGGCTTCCTGCTCCATCCGTCGGTGGCGGGCATCGCCCCAACTCGTTAAGCTGAGCTGCTGGTAGTAATCAATCTGTGTCCAAGGGTCGCGGAAATCCGCCAGCCAGGGCAGTCCAACCTGCTTTTTCACTAAAGTGCCAATGCGAGTAGCACTATGGGGAGGGCCGGAGGACAGGATGGCATCTACTGGGTATTCCTTCAAGTATCGCTTGAGGTAACGCACCGAAGGCCGGATCCAAAGCGCCCGGGCATCGGGGATAAAGAAGTTGCTGCGTATCCAGACTGACAGGCGATGGGCCCAGCTGGCTTTTTCTTCGCGTACGTAAAATACGTTGTTGACATTCGCGTCTTTCTCCTTGCCGGTCAGCAATTTGTAAATGTGGTAAGGCTCCCAGATGCGTTGCCGGATCACCTGCAAATCCTTCGGCACATCCTTGAAATTGCTGTGGTCGATGCTGGGGTAATCGGCTCCCTCAGCCGTAAACACAATAGGCTCCCAGCCATGGTTACGCAGGTACTTCGCCAGTTTCAGGCAGCGCAGCACCCCGATGCCGCCGCTCGGAGGCCAGTAGTAGGTAATGATGAGTACTTTCTTCAACGGACCATATTTGTTGATTCGACCAGCGGGCAATATGCTGGATAATTTCAAGAATTGGAAATTTGGGGTATGGCTTTCAAAGCTTAATTTAGCGCCGCTGTAGCCCTCAGCTAATGCAACTCTATGAAATACGTCATCGTCATGCCGGCTTATAACGAGGAAGCCTTCATCGGGCAGGCCTTGTCTTCTGTAGCCGGGCAGGAACTGCTGCCCCAGCAGCTGATTGTGGTGAACGATGGCTCAAGCGACCGTACGGGGGAGATTATAGAAAGCTTTGCCCGGCAGTACCCCTGGATCAAGCAGGTAGTGAATGAAAAAAAGGAAAAGCGGGCTCCCGGCTCTAAAGTCATCCGGGCGTTCTACTTGGGCTTTCGGGAGATCGAGGCAGAGTACGAATTTGTGGTAAAGCTCGACGCTGACCTCAGCCTGCCGCCAGCGTACTTCCAAACCATCGCCGACATGTTTGCCTGCAATCCTAAACTGGGCATGGCGGGCGGCAGCTTGCTCGTGGAGCAGAACGGGAGCTGGAAATACGAGCACTACGCCGACCGCGACCACATAAAAGGAGCGTTTAAAGCCTACCGGCGGGCCTGCTTCGAGCAAATCGGCGGGCCGCGCGTATCTATCGGGTGGGACACCCTCGACGAGCTGCTGGCTTTTTACCACGGCTGGGAAGTAGAAGTGAACCTTAGCCTGCAGCTCAAGCACCACCGGGCGCTGGGCACGGAGACCGGCTCGCTGAAGATTCGGAAGAAAGCAGGCGTCGGCATGTACCGCATGCGCTACGGCTTATGGATAACGCTCATCAGCGCCGCCAAATCTGGTTACCTCAACCGGCCCTACGGCCTCACCGGGCTGTGGGTGTTCTGGGGCTGGCTGTCTGCACTGCTCCGGGGGGATGAGTTCATCGTCAGTCCGGAGGAAGGGGCTTTCATCCGGGCGTATCGCTGGCATCGGATGGTGGGTAAGTTAAAAGGCAAGCCAGTGAGTTTCAATCCAGGCCAGTGAACCACGAGCCTGTCCCAATCCTAGCGGACAAAAGCAAGGCTTGCAAAGGCCTAAACTGTTTTTCAAAACTATAAAAACCTTCAACATTGACAACGGCAGAATTCCAAACCGAAAAGGGGAACATGAAAGTCGAATTCTACGATGAAGATGCCCCAAACACCGTAGCAAATTTTGTCAAACTCTCCAAGGATGGCTTCTACGACGGCCTAACGTTTCATCGAGTCATCCCCAATTTTGTAGTGCAGGGCGGCTGCCCGAACGGCGACGGCCGCGGCGGCCCCGGTTACACCATAGACTGCGAGCTCGACGGTGACAAACAGTACCATGACCGGGGCGTGCTATCTATGGCGCACGCCGGGCGAAACACCGGCGGTTCTCAGTTTTTCATTTGCCACAGCCGCGAAAATACGGCGCATCTTGACCGCAAGCATACCTGCTTTGGAAAAGTAGTAGAAGGGCTTGAGGTGATCGATGCCATACGGCAGGGGGATAAAATTGAGAAAATTACCGTGCAGGACGCCAGCTAAAGAGTCCAGCTTTCAGCCCCGGTATCCGTAGTACTCCATCAACTCGCCACAGATGTCAGTAATGATGCCGTAATTGCGCGGGCCAAAAAAAGCCTTCAGGTCGATGCCGCTATCACCCCGGGGCTGAAAGTTCTTGTCCACAAGATGAGCGATGCTGTTCTGCAGCGGTAGCCCCAGGTCCTCCGCCAATCGCTCAATGCATGGTTCTTTATCTGATTTGAAGTCTTCGTATTTCACCAGCACGCATCGGTTGTCCTCTACTCTATTCAGCTGAGCGTTGGCTTGTACCCACCGCTTCGCCATGGTGGCGATGTAATCTCTTCCCTGTTTTTCGCGGTAGAGGTGTCGCCAGCGGGGCACTATATCCTCCAGGTCAATGGCTTGCCGATCGCCCGGCAGCCCTAGCCGGTTGAGGATACTGCGCAGGGTATCATATGGATTTCGGACGATGAAAACGTATTGCCGGAGTTCGAAGTAAGACTCGATGAGATCGATGAAAAAGGTAGCAGCTGGTTCTTTTAGGATTTCTTTAGAAAAATCGTAGCTATAGCGGCGGACCAACTCCTCCAGGCTAATTTCGCCTGCCAACAGCCGATTGCGGTAAGGCTCCCAGAGGTACTTGGTATCAAGCTGTACGCTCTTGCCGGTTTTGGCGGCTAGCAGGCCAGCGATAGCGGAGGTGCCGCTTTTTTGCATGCCAAATACCCAAAGCGCCTTAGGGTTAGGGCGGCTCAGGCGATGGCGGATGTAGCGGTATGTCCGGGCGGGTAATCCCATTCTTAAATATATTGTTTGCAGCTTTTTCGAATAACGGCGCAGGGCAGAACACTCATTCCGCTACCAGCTGCCGGTAGGTATCGTCGATGACTGCCTGGGAAAATTCTTGGGTAGCTAAGCAGTGGTTGTGGTTCTTCTCCTCCTCGCTCAGCATTTCCATGGCATCGGCCTTTTCCAGATCCCGCTCTACTTCGAAGATGTAGTAGCCTTTATCACGCAAGTACTTCAACAAGTTGTTGCGGGAGCGCAGGAAGACCTTCGCCCCGCTAGCGAGGAAGAAATAAATGTTGTTGCCTGCTTCCTGCCGGTTGTGGCCGAAAAGGGCCAAGCCGATGCGGTTGAGCTGCTCAAAGTACTGCTCTTTGGGCAGAAAATCCAGAACCGGTTCGAAGGCTTCCCCCAGCTCTGCCCTGCCGAAAGCCATCACTTCGGGCTTAGCGCTCGGGCTGCCGTAACTCAGCGGAACAAGCACTCGCTGCAGCCCACCCGGCCGAATCCAGGGCAGCAAGCGCTTCATCATAGCAACATGGTTGCCACTGCGGGAAGCCGAATGATTGAGGAATAGCGTGCCAGCTTCTTTAGGCGCAGTGGGGTCCGCCTGCCCGAGCGGCGCTTCGTAGTAGCGGAAAAACCGGAACTCCGCCCGGGTGTCAAAATGCTCTCGCAGAAGCTCAAAGTCATAAGGGTTCCAAAAGCAAAAGTAGTCCATTTGCCGGATAAACCGGCGGCAGGCGGCAAAGAGGTTGTGGCGCAACAGCACGCTCAAGGCAGCATCCTTCGCCATTTCGCCAAAATCCTGCCGTGCCCACCAAGGCTCGGGTTCATCGGATAACTGATAGATGCCGCGCCGGTGCAGCATTTGGTATAGGTCCGCCCCGTAAAAAATCCAGTACAGCTTGGTGGAAGGCCGGCGGCGCTTAAACTCCAGAGCTACTCGTGCTTTGCTGGGGATAAGAAAATGAACAAATAGGTGGGCCTCCTTTCCCTCCGTCCAAGCCTCGAGCTGCTCCACGGCTTCCTTCGTATTGAAGCTGAGCTTTTTCACCCCTTCCCTTTCCTCCACGAAACGAAGGTTGCCGCTGAAGCGCCGTGGCACGCCTACCACGAATAGGTTTTCTCCCGGGTAGTAATGCTCGAAGCGCCGGCGGGAGAGGTTGACAAAAATGGCATCATTGACCAAGTGTAAGTTCATCTTTCAGAGGTAGTTGTATTCCGCCAGTACATCGCCGGCGATACGCTCAAAGGAACTGATTTCCTCAGCCGTAAGTATTCTCTTGTATTTGCCGATATTAGAAGGGTCTAGCCCTTGCAAAGTTTTGGTCTTCCAAGCCAGGGTAGCGGCCGGTTCGTCGTTGTGGTTATAAAATTCCAGCATACGGGGCTGCGCTTGCAGGCCCAAGCTTTTCAAAATGGGTTGCAGATGTTCCAGTGGTGCCGTGAGCAGATCTTCGTAACGCAGCCGGAAGTACCTGCCTGCCGCTTGCCGTTCCAGAAAGGACCGGATCCGAAGGTTGTTGGCACGCCATTGCTGCGCGATAGCAGTGATATCCTGCGGCAGCTTGGGCTTGTAGGGAGAATCCGTTTGCAATTTTTCGATCCCCCGGTAAGAACAGGCGACATCCCGCCCGTCGCGCACTAGCCAGAAGTACCGGGCATTGGGCCAGGCCGCGGCAATTTCCTCTAGATGATGGATGTAATAGTTGTTCTTATCTACCAGCAGCTGCAGGTGCGAGCGTTTCTCCGGAGCAGCGTAAAACCGATAAACCAGCGCGCAGAGCTCGCCGTAGCTGGCCGGCCTCTCCTTAAGGATGGCTGACCGCAACTCTGCCCGGTCCAGGGACCAACCTTCTATTTTCCGGCTGTCAAAGAGGCCATCCAGAAATGCTTCGACAGCAGCAGGGCGCTTGGCATCGGCTGCATTCCAATCAGCGTATTTGGCCTGCCACCATTGCAGGAAGCCACACTCGGGCGGCGCGGCGATAGCCGAATGGTTGTTGAGCATCATGCGCAACAGCGAAGTGCCCGAGCGGGGGTTGCCCAGCAAAAATGCTCGTTTAATTTCCATTCAGTAGTTTTTAGCCCGCAGTATAATCCGGGCAATCAAACGCTGCTCGGCTTCTGTGAGGGTATGATAAACCGGCAGGCATAAGACCCGGCGGCTGATGTCTTCTGAGACCGGGCAGCTGCCTTTGCCATCGACGTATTCCAATTCATTGAGGCTGGGATAGAAGTAGCGGCGGGGCTGCACTTTAGCCCGTTCTAGTTCGGCGACTACCTTGAGCAGCAGTTTTTCGCTTTCCAGCACGATGGGATAATAAGCGTGGTTGAAGGACACCCCATTTTGCACTTTGGGTTGTTGAACATCCAGTTTGTGCAGCAGTCGGTCGTAAAGCTCGCACTGTTCCCGGCGTACTCGCAGCACTTCATTCATCTGCCGCAGATTGCAGATGCCCATGGCAGCGTGGAATTCAGAATTCTTACCGTTAATGCCCACTCCGTTGAAAGCTCCCGGGCCATCGTGCCCGAAATTGCGCATATAGGCCATCCGTTTCAGCAGCTCAGGGGATGATGTTGCTACCGCTCCCCCCTCCACGGTATGGAAAATCTTCGTAGCATGAAAGCTGAGGGTGCTGATATCGCCCCATTCTAAAATAGAACGCCCTTGATAGGTCGTTCCAAAACAATGAGCTGCATCGTATACCACCTTAAGCTGGTGCCGCTCGGCAATCTCCCGAATGGCCTCCACATCGCAGGGATTGCCGAAACAGTGTGTCGCCATGATAGCACTGGTATTGGGCGTAATAGCGTTTTCTATCAGCGCCGGATTGATATTGAAGGTCTCCGGGTGGATGTCTACAAATACTGGTTCACAGCCCTCCCATACCAGGCTGCTTGTGGTGGCAACGTAGCTGAAGGGCGTGGTGATGACCTGCCCGGACAAGCCCAATGCTTTTATGGACAATTGCAAAGCTACAGTGCCGTTGGAAACGAAAAGCAGGTGCTTGAGGCCAAGATAATCCTTGAGGTTCAGCTCCAGCTCATTGACGAGCGGGCCGTTATTGGTGAGCCAATTCCTTTGCCACACTTCTTCCATTAGCGCCTGGAATTCTTCCTCGGGTGGCAAAAAAGGCTTGGTTACGGGTATCATTAATAATTTGATTTGGCAGCGCGAAGCTTCCGTATGAAAAGCTAAAAGAATACAGCCAGAAACCCGGAAACTTCGCTAGGTTTGCAAAGTAAACACATTCCATGGGAGTAATCAAACGGCAGGGGATCAAACAAAGCATCGTAGGCTACGCTGGCATCGGTATTGGCTTGCTGAGCACTTTGTTTGTCTACGCGCAGGAGGAAGCCATCTATGGCCTAGCCTTATTCCTGACCAATACTGCCGCCTTCATCGCCCCCTTGATGTCGGTGGGCCTGCAAAGCATCGTGGTCCGCTTTTTCCCGGAATTCAAAACTAAAGACAAAACGCACAGCGGCTTCTTCGGTTTTTTGCAGCTCAGCCTGCTGCTGGTTTTTACCGCTATGCTCTTGCTGGGCGTGCTGGCTGAAGAATGGGTGTACTGGCTTATGGGGCTGCTCAATATGAAAACCGAGCTGATTGCTTCCAACATATTGCCTCTGGTCACGCTGACTTTTTTCGTGCTTCAGATCAGCATACTGCGGGAGTACATCAGCAATTTCTACCGCATCGTAGTGCCCGCAATCATCGCTGAGCTGTGGTTCAAAATAGCGCTGCCCGCCATCGTGCTGCTGTTCCACTTTGGCCTGCTGCAAGCACAGGGTTTTATTTGGAGCATCATTTTTTACCATGCGCTGGCCTGGGCCGGCCTGCTGTTTTACCTTTATCAGCTGGGCGGCTTGCACTTCCGTATCCGCAGGCAGGCATTTCCGGTGAAGCGCCTCAAAAAAATGGGAGAATACGCCTTATTCGGGGTGCTCGGCATGCTCGGCAATGTGCTGGCGTTCCGGATTGACCTGTTTATGGTGCCCACCATGTTGGGGCTGGCTACCACTGGCATCTACGGCATTGCGCAATTCATCGGCCGCTCCATTGAAACGCCGCGGCGGGCGCTGTTCGGCATCACTCGGCCTATCTTGTCCCAAGCCATGAAGGCTGGCAGGCTGGAAGAGGTGGAAATGCTGTACAAAAAAACCTCGCTTAACCTTTCCATCGTCGGGCTGCTCTTGTTGGTTCTGGTGATGGGCAGCCTGGATGATTTGCTGCGCCTTACGAAAAATTACCAGGCGCTGTCCACAGGCGTGCAGGTGGTGTTGCTTACCGGCTTGACCAAGCTAGTCGATATGGCCAGCAGCGCCAATGGCCTCATCATATACTACTCCAAATACTACCGTTTCAACTTTTATACGGTGGTCCTTCTGGCCATTTCCAATGTATCGCTCAATCTGTATCTGATCCCCAAACTGGGGATTAATGGCGCTGCTCTGGCTACGCTTTTGTCCATGACCCTTTCCAATGCCGTGCGCATGGCCTTCGTATGGATCAAATGGCGGATGCAGCCTTTTTCCTGGCCCCATCTCACGCTACTCGGCATCGGCGCAATTGCCTACGCCATCGGCTGGCTGCTGCCCTCGGGCTGGGCTCACCCCGTTTTTACCATAGCCCTGCGGTCTCTGCTCATCGCAGCAGCTTTCGTGCCCGCTATGCTTTACCTACGCCTCTCCGCCGACATCAACGAATTGGCCCTGGATGCTTGGAATCAGTTGCGAAAGCGCTTGCCGTAAGGCCAGCTTGAGCAGCAATTATGCTGAACCATTGCGTGCTCCTGGCTGTTTTTATAAAAAACCAACAAATCCTTGAAAAGAGTTTTCCGCAAAAAGCGCACTTATTTCTCCTTAGCCTTTATCCTGTTGATGTTCTACGCCTACGATTTCATGGAGTTGCGCATCAGTACGCCTACCTTTCAGGCGATGTTGGAGGACAATCCCTATCAGTACGAAGCTGCTTTTGACTATGTCGAGACACAAGACCGCCGGCTCCGGTATTTAGAAATTGGAAGGGATTCTTTGCCGCTGATTCTTTTCATACATGGTGCTCCCAGCTCTTCTTCCTTCTGGAAATCCATGCTGCGGGACAGCAACCTGCTGAGCAAAGCTAAACTGATGGCGGTGGACCGCCCCGGCTATGGCTACTCGGGCTACGGCCGGCCGGAAACTTCTATCAAAAAACAAGCAGCGCTGATTGCTAAAATACTGCGGGAAAAACGCGCCGAGCACCCTTCTATCATCCTCCACGGCTCCAGCTACGGCGGCACTGTGGCCGCGCGCCTTGCCATGGATTACCCGGAGCTGGTGGACGGCGTATTGCTGCAGTCTGCCTCCGTTATGCCCGGGCGGGAAAAAACGTATCTGTTCTCCCACATTACCGAGCACTGGCTGCTGGATTGGATGCTGCCCGGCTCCATACACGTTGCCAACATTGAAAAGCTCAGCCACCGCGCCCAGCTGGATTCCATGTCTGGCCTGTGGGACCGCATCAAAAGCGCAGCCATCATCCTGCACGGTGCTGAAGATGGTTTGATTTACCCGGAGAATGCCCGTTTTGCCGCCAACCGGCTGGTCAACGCTTCTTTCCTCGAAATCAAAATGCTGGAGGGGCGCAAGCATGATTTGCTCTGGACCAAACGAGAACTGCTGATTGGCTCTCTGGAAAAATTGCTGCAGGTGTGCACTCCCAATTACCAACCCGGTGGAGAAGTAAGATTAGTGGGGCAGTAAAGTATTTTCTTGTTGCCAGCCCTAAACTTTATATTAGCCGCTTCACAAAAGCACCGCATGAGCAACGTAAAAATTGAAGAAAGCTGGAAGGAAGCCCTGAAACACGAATTTGAGCAGCCCTACTTCCAAAGCATCGCTACCTTTTTGCGCAAAGAGAAAAAGAACGGCAAAAAGATATACCCGCCGGGCTCCCTGATTTTCAATGCGTTCAATACTACCCCCTTTGAGGAAGTCAAAGCCGTCCTACTCGGCCAAGACCCATATCACAATCCAGGAGAAGCCATGGGGCTTTCCTTTTCGGTGCCGAAGGGAGTCCGCATCCCTCCTTCCCTGCGCAATGTCTACAAAGAACTCAAAGACGATTTAGGCGTAGAGCCTCCTAATCACGGCGACCTAACCAAGTGGGCGGAGCAAGGAGTGTTTTTGCTCAATGCGATGTTGACCGTACAGCATAAGTCGGCGGGCTCGCATCGGGGTATCGGCTGGCAAGACTTCACCAATGCCGTCATCCGGAAACTGTCAGAGGAGCGAAGCGGGCTGGTATTCATGCTCTGGGGCGGTTTTGCCAGAAAGAAAAAGAACCTGATCAACAGTGATAAGCACCTGATCCTGGAAGCTGCTCACCCCTCTCCCTTAGCAGGAGGCGCTTTCTTTGGCTCCCGCCATTTCTCAAAAGCCAATGATTACCTTGAGCAACAGGGCAAAGACCCTATCGATTGGTCGCTCTGATCAACGCAGCAGGTAGTTGAGGTAGAAGAAAATGACGAGGTAAATCCACAGCGCGTCCAGAAAATGCCAGTATATGGTCAGCAGGCGCAGCTTTAGTTTTTTCTCGGGGTCGGAAAAGTAGACGAGTACGCTGACTGGCTCTTTCATCCGTTTGCGCGCCGCCCACAGGAATAGCCCTAAAAAGGGCAAGCCGGCGATGACGTGCGCAAAGTGCAGGCTTGAAATCACATACAAATAGCCCGCCGAATTGTCGCTGTAGATGTAAATCTGATTGTTGAACAGCTGCGACCAGCCAAGAGTCTGCAGCCCCATAAATACAAAGGAGAGCACCATAGTAGTAATCAGTGCCCGCTGGTAGTTCTTCGTGTCGTCGTTTTTGTAGCAGCGTTTAGCCCATACCATGGTGGAGCTGCTGCCCAAGAGCACTAGGGTGTTAAACAGAAATATGCTGGGCAGTTTAATGGGCGGCAAGTCGCTTTGAATCCGAGTATAAACGAAAGCGGCTGAAAAAGCCAGAAACATGGCGGTAATGCCCATCAAGCCAAGGATCAACAAGACATTATAAGGATGGAATGCAAAGGACTGGTACTCGTTGTACTCCCCGGATTTTTGATCTTGCCCCTGATACTGTGGTGTCTCACTCATGAATTTAGATAAATTGTACGCAAAAGGAAACGCGGCAGCTGTCTCTTGGTTGCCCCCAGGTCAACGTTTTCGCTTGGCTTCGCGACGGCAGCGCTCGCTGCAGTATTTGACTTCGTCCCAGTTGTTCTCCCACTTTTTGCGCCAGGTGAAGGGCAGTCCGCAGTGAGCGCAGTCTTTGGTGGGTAGGTCGCGCTTCTTGCGTTGTTTCGGCATCTTTTTTAAGAGAAAACGGAGCGGATCGGGTTTTGTTGTCGGCCAGTACCGGCCCCTGCTGCTCACAAGCGCGCCAGCTTGCGCAGCAGCTTCATCATGCGGATGTTCAAGCGTGGATTAGCATTAAAGAATTCACCATTGATCAGCAGCCAGCCCTTTTCCCGTTGCACTTCCAAAGGGCCGCGGTAGCGTATTCGGCGGGCAGTTTGCAGATGCGCCTTCCAGTATAAAGCCTGATCGGTCATAGCGAAACCTTCCTTGCAAGAGCCAAGCAAGCTCTGATCACAAATGAAAAAGATGCGCTCCTCCCGCTGTTCAGGAAACAAAAAGAACTTCCCTGCATTTTTCAGCTTATCCACAGGCATTTTAATCAAGTCTGTGTATACCCGCTCATTTGGCTCGCTTTCGAAATCGAGATAACTGAATACCATAGCCGACAAGTCTATCTCATACCGGCCGAGCCCTTGGTAGCGCAGTATAGCCTCCGGCAGGGGGCTAGTATTTAGATGTTTGCAATAATGGATGATGAAGTAGTCCAGCAGCTCCAGCAGTTCCAGCTCTACGATACGGTTGATGGCAGCAGCTGTCGCTCCTTCCTGTTGTTGCCGTTCCAGCTTGCTCTTTAGCTGATGCTGCCGGCGGTAGAGCATATCCCGAAAACCGGATTGGTAAAAATGTTCGGCGTAGGCCGCGGGATCCGCCCCCGGCTGTTGTTCCTCCACTTGTTTGTTGAGTGTTTTCAGGAATAGGCCAGTAAGCTGTGGATCGAGCGCTTTGTCCAGATCGACCAACAAGCTATCCTCCTGAGTAGCAGCGGCAGCAGGTTGAGGAGCGCCGCACTGGAAACAGAAACGCGCGCCCTCCGGCAGTTCAGTATGGCATTGAGGGCATCTCATGGGCGACAAAATACTAAAATTGTCCTACAATAGGCGGAACCGCACCTGTTCGGTCAGGGGGTAAGCTACGCAAGTAAACACATGCCCCTTAGTCGCATCGCTGTCCACCCGGCTGCTGCTGGTATACATATCTACCTTGCCTTCCAGGAGTTGAGCAGAGCAGGTAGTACAGCTACCGCTCCGGCAGCTGTAGGGCAACTCTATGCCAGCCGCGAGCGCGCCCTCGAGCAACGACTGGCCAGCGCTGACGAGGAAGCTTTGCGCTCGGCCATCTTGTTCCAGAATAGCCTGGCTGTCTGGCAATTGGCTAGGCTCCGGCCGGAAAGGCGCGTATATAACGAAATCCTCTTGATGCAGCTGCTGTTCTGGCAGCCCCATAAACCGGAGGGTCATCCCTGCTTTAAGCATCAACCCCTGCGGCCCGCAGAGGAAAGCATGGCAGCGCTCAAGGGGCTGTTTCAACTCCTGTTTGGCCAGCTCCTCGAAGGCAATATTGCTCAGGCGGCCCGGCTTTACGAGTGTATTCAACCCCTCTTTCTGCCCCAGGCTCTTTCTGCCATTGGGCGCGCTAAGCCAGTGTATCAGCCGCAGGCGCTGCGGATAACGGCGCTGCCATTCCATCAACTCTTCCCGGAATATGACGTGGTCTTCGCTCCGGTTGGCCAGAACCAGCACAACGCGGTCCGCTGGGTTATAGCTCAGCGCGCGCTTCAACAAGCTGAAGAGCGGTGTAATACCGCTCCCCCCGCCTACCATCAGCAGATCGCGGGGCTGCCCATCCGTCTCCGGTAGCTGGAACTGGCCGGCAGCAGGCAGCGCGCTCAGCGTGTCGCCCACCTTCATATGGCGGGTGAGGTAAGTGGAAGCTGCACCATTGACTGTGCGTTTCACACAAACCGAAAGCTCCTCGTCTACCCCCGGCGTAGAAGAAAGCGAATAAGAGCGCCGGATTTCAGCAGGCCCCAAATCCGGAAATAGAAAAGTCAAAAACTGCCCGGCTGCGTAGGGCAAAGGTTTGCCATCCGCCGATGCTAAAAAGAGTTGCACGCTGTCCTGCGTAGGCCGGCCGATGCCCGTTACACGCAGTTGAATTTTTTCCGTCTCCATGTCTGTACTAACCCCCGAGGCCAGGCTTCGGTTTGCAAAAAGAAGAAGAGCAGAATTGGTAAAACCCTACGGGCAGGGTATATTTGTCGCTTAGACTGGCGGTGCTCAATAATGAAAATGGCGCAAACAAGCTAAGGACTAGCGATGTTAGTGTAGTATAGACAATATGCCTTTAGGTTACAGCTCCATACAGAGTTATCCGCCGGGCAGTAACTTCACTATAAACAATTGATCAACCAGGTATGGCAACAGCAACCAGCAATAAAACGAAAAAGGGCAACAGCAAAGCCCGCGCGAAGAAGCCTGAATTCAGCAAGAAGCAATATTTGGACTGGTACGAACTCATGTTCCGTATCCGGAAGTTCGAAGAGCGGGCCTTGATGATGTACGGCCAGCAGAAAATCCGTGGCTTCTGCCACGTCTACATCGGCCAGGAAGCCGTCGCTGCCGGCATGGAATCGGCGATTCGCCCTGAAGATGCTGTTGTGACCGCCTACCGTCAGCATGGCACCGCCATTGCCCGGGGCTGCCCGACGGATGCCTGCATGGCGGAACTATTTGGCAAGCGTACCGGCATTGTAAAAGGCAAGGGTGGTTCTATGCACTTCTTCTCCGCGGAGCGCCGCTACTTCGGCGGCAACGGCATCGTTGGCGCTCAAATCCCGATCGGCACCGGCATCGCTTTCGCTGAGCAGTACAAGAATACAGACAACATCTGCGTGACCATGTTCGGAGACGGCGCTGCCCGTCAGGGGTCTCTGCACGAATCTTTCAATATGGCCATGACCTGGAAACTGCCAGTGCTGTACGTGGTGGAGAACAACCGCTACGCTATGGGCACAAGCGTCACCCGTACGAGTAATGTGCACGACCTTTACAAGCTTGGCCTGGCCTACGATATGCCAAGCGAAGCGGTAGACGGTATGCAGCCCGAAGCGGTACACAATGCCGTCACCCGGGCAGCCAAGCATATCCGGTCGGGCAAAGGGCCCTATTTCCTGGAGATGCAAACCTACCGCTACAAAGGGCACTCGGTATCCGACCCTGCTAAGTACCGGACCAAAGAAGAAGTGCAGGAGTACAAAGACCGCGACCCGGTAAAAATGACGGAAGCTACTATACTCGATAACAAAATAGCTACCGAAGAGGAGCTGAAAGCCATCGAGAGCGCAATCAAAGACGAGATCAAACAAGCCCTGAAATTCGCTGAGGAGTCAGAATTCCCTGACCCCTCTGAGCTTTACGAAGACAACTACCTGCAGGAAGACTATCCCTTCATTCGGGATTAAACCTGCCCCCTGCTCCACCAAGAGGGCAAGTTGGCCGGGCTGCCAGCTTGCCCTTTGTTATTTTAAGGCAATTTGTTGGCACCTACCGAACTTTGCTTTATTTTTGCCCAGCTTTTGAAAACAGGCACACAATCTATAACAGACAATGGCAAGAAGAAGAAACCGGAAGAAAAAGCAGGCGGATGAGACGCTGGTAGATATTGTAGAGGTGCGCGAACAAGCGCAGGGGGTGCTGGACACCAACCAGAATATCATCTTCGGCGCACTCATCGCTGTAGTGGTAGCCATCGGCGGCTTTTTTGCGTATAACAATCTCTACAAAAAGCCTCGTCAGCAGGAAGCCGTGGAGCAAATGTTCCGGGCGCAGCAACAATTCGAGCAGGACTCCTTTGCCCTTGCGCTCACTAAGCCAGGCGGCGGGTATATGGGATTCCTCGATGTGATCGACAACTACGGCGGCACGCCAGCTGGAAACGTCGCCCGCTACTACGCCGGCATTTCTTACCTCAATCTGGGCAAATACGAAGCAGCACTGGATTACCTGAAGCAATTCGATGCCGAAGGGGACATTAGCCCGATCATGAAATACGGCGCTATGGGAGACGCTTACTCTGAACTTGGCGACTTCGAAGCAGCTATGAGCCACTATAAGAAAGCGGTAAAAAAGTCAGACAACGAAGCCCTTACCCCTTATTACCTCAAGAAAATCGGACTGCTGCACGAGCGCAATGGCGAACTGGCAGAAGCCAAAGCAACCTACGAAAGGATCAAGCAAGAGTACCCTGAGTCCTCCATCGCCCGCAGCATAGAAAAATACATTGCCCGAGTAGCCAGCGAAGGCTGAGACTAGGTTTCCGGCTATACGGGCTGCCCGACAAAAGGCGAGGTTCTGCCAACGGAGCCTTGCCTTTTGTTGTATACAACTAGCCTTAATTCATCACTAAGCTACATTTACCATGGCCAGTGCTTTGAAAAACCTATCCGATTACGATGCCGGCAACATGCCTTCCGCTAAG
>CAYNIT010000043.1:0-23704 GCA_964397205.1 uncultured Phaeodactylibacter sp.
ATCGTGCAAATTTCTGATATCCACACCGGCAGTTTTCTGCACAAAGAACCAGTAGAAAACGCTGTGAAGCTCGTCAATGAGCAAAAGCCGGATCTGGTGTTCTTCACAGGCGACTTGGTCAATAACCGGGCGGAAGAAGCACAGCCCTTCGTTGAAATCTTCGAAAAAGTACGCGCTAAGTACGGGGTCTACTCCGTATTGGGCAATCACGACTATGGTGACTACGTAGACTGGGAACGCGAAGAAGACAAGCAGGCTAATCTGGAATTGCTCAAGAATACCCACCGCCGCCTTGGCTGGGAGCTGCTGCTCAACGAACACCGCAAACTCGACATCAATGGCGAAGAAGTAGCCGTCATCGGCGTAGAAAACTACTCGGCTCACCCCCGCTTTCCGAAGTACGGCGACCTGAAGGCGGCACAGCAGGGTACCGAGCGTTCGGCTTTGCAGTTGCTCCTCTCGCACGACCCATCGCATTGGGAAGAGGAGATTGTCCGGGAATTCCAGAACATTGCGCTGACCTTCTCCGGCCACACCCACGGCATGCAGTTTGGTGTGGAAATCCCCGGCTGGTTCAAGTGGAGCCCCATCAAGTACGTCTATAAGCAATGGGCGGGCCTGTACAAACGAGGGCAGCAGTACCTTTATGTAAATCGCGGTTTGGGATACCTGGGCTATCCGGGACGGGTAGGCATTCTGCCGGAAGTCACGCTGATTGAACTGAGCAAGGCGTAGGGCCAGTAAAAGCAGTAGCAACTTTACCGCTTTTTCCGTATTTTTGGTAAAACTACGCGGTATGATGGTATTTGCGCATTTCCTTTCTCCCTTCGGCTGCCTGCGCATCGAAGGCAGCCCCGAGGGCATCCAATCTGTGCAGCGGGTAGCTATCAAACCATGCCCCACTGGCCCTATACCGCCTGCCCTGAAGCCCTGCTTGCAGCAGCTGGCAGAGTACTTCCGCGGCACGCGGAAAACCTTCGAGCTGAAGCTCGACTTTGCGGAAGCATCCCCTTTTCACCGGGCGGTCTGGCAGGAACTTGTGCAAATTCCCTATGGGCACACCACCACCTACCAAGCCATCGCTGAAAAGCTGGGGGATAAAAAAGCGGTCCGCGCCGTCGGCCAGGCCAACCGGAACAACCCCATTGCCATCATCGTGCCTTGCCACCGTTGTATCGCCAAATCCGGCGAATTGCAGGGCTACTTTTATGGGTTGGATATGAAACGGCAACTGTTGGAGCTGGAGAACCCAATGAGTTTTGCCCGGCAGGGAAGTTTGTTCTGAGGGCGGCTCGTTTCGGCATAGATTTGTATTTTACCCTCCAACCATCATCGCCTAACCTTGATTGAATCTGATATGCAGCATTCTACAGCCGCCGACCGCGCCACCCTCGACTACGCCCGCGCCCAAGATGAAAAGGACCCGCTGCGGAGCTTTCGCCAGCGCTTTTTCATACCTCCCCAGGGGAAAGACGAAAGCATCTACCTCTGCGGCAATTCCCTGGGCCTGCAGCCTAAAACCGCGCAAGCAGCGCTGCTGCACGAGCTGGAACATTGGAAAAAACACGGTGTAGAGGGCCACTTCCGCGGCGACATGCCTTGGAAGGATTACCACAAGTTCCTCACCGAACAAACGGCGCATGTAGTAGGCGCCAAGCCCTCCGAGGTCGTCGTCATGAACACCCTGACCACCAACCTCCACCTGATGATGGTCAGCTTCTATCGCCCAAGCCTGGAGCGCTATAAAATCATCATGGAAGCCGGCGCTTTTCCCTCCGATCAGTACGCCATGGAAAGCCAAGTGCGCTGGCACGGGTACGATCCTGCCTCGGCTATCGTAGAGGTGCAGCCCCGGGCCGGAGAGGAAACCCTCCGCAATGAAGACATTCTAAACACCATCGCCGAGCACGGATCATCCACAGCCCTCGTGATGTTCGGCGGTGTCAATTACTTCACCGGGCAGCTATTTGATATGAAAGCCATCACGGATGCAGCCCACCGGGCAGGGGCGTACGCAGGTTTTGATCTCGCGCACGCTGCGGGCAATGCGCCTTTGCAATTACACGATGGGGGGGCTGACTTCGCCGTATGGTGCAGTTATAAATACCTCAATTCTGGACCGGGCGGACCGAGCGGCGCTTTCGTACACGAACGCCACGGCAACAATCCCGAGCTGCCGCGCTTTGCCGGCTGGTGGGGGCACGATGAAAATGACCGCTTTCTGATGCGCAAAGGGTTCAAGCCAATGCCAGGGGCGGAGGGCTGGCAGCTGAGCAATGCGCAGATATTCAGCTTCGCAGTGCACAAAGCTAGCCTCGACATTTTCTACGAAGCTACCATGCCGGCCCTGCGCACCAAAAGCGAAAAGCTTACCGCTTATCTGGAGTACCTGCTTCATCAGCTTCCCGGAAGCGAGCAGCGCTTTCGCATCATTACACCGAAAGAGCCGGCTGCCCGAGGCTGCCAGCTATCGATCTACACAGAATCCGGCGGCCGCCGCTTATTCGATCATTTGTCGGAAAAAGGCGTCGTCTGCGATTGGCGGGAAGACAACCTCAGCGGGAAAAAAGCCGAGCCAGGAGAAGCGGGGGTCATTCGGGTAGCGCCGACTCCGCTGTACAATACCTTCGAGGAGGCCTACCGATTCGTTGAGCTGATGGCACAGCAATTGTAAGGACAACTAAGCCAGGCCGCGCCGACGGCGCCACCTCCGGATGAGCGGATAGCTGAAAACGACCAGCAGAATGAGCAGCACACCTAGGTAAAAGCCGTTCGACAGCTCTTCGTTTTCGCGTAGCAGTATCCAAGCCAAGAAAATGCCGTATACCGGCTCCAGGTTGACCGTCAGATTGGAAGCAAAGGCACTGAGGTGGCGCAGGGAGCGCAGCGCCAGCACGTATGCGAGGGTGGTGCACAGCAGCGCCATCAGCAGCAAGTACACCCAATCGCTAAGCATTGGTGGTTGTACGGCTACCGGTTCTGAACTGTACCAAATATACACTGGCAGCACCAAACTGAGAAAGGCCCAGGCGCTGCCCAATTCCAGGAAAGTGATGCTCATTTCATCTGACTTTCCCACCATTTTTTTGTTGAAAGTGGCGAAAAGAGATGCCAGAAAAGCAGCTGACAGGCCGACCAGTAGCCCAGCGTTCATTTCCGCTTCCGTGCTGTTGACAATCAGCGCCATGCCTGGAATGATGAGCAATCCGAGCAGTATCTCATACCAGCGCAGGCGGTGGTGCATGACCAAAGGCTCCAGAAAGGAAGTAAAAAAGGAGGTAGTGGCCATGCAGATCAGGGTGATGGAAGCATTGGCCAATTTGATGGCACCGTAGAAGGCAACCCAGTGCAGGGCAACCAGCACGCCGATGCCCATGAACTGCAGCAGCGTCTGTTTCGGCAGGCTGCGCAGGAGTTGGCCCACCCGCACCAGGGACAACAAACTGATGCTGGTAAGCAACACTCGCCACCAGACGATGACCACTGCCGAAAGCTGTATCAAATCACCGAGTATAGCGGTGAAGCCAAATAAAAATACAGCAACATGCAGCTCTAAATAGGCTCTTTTTTCTCCTTCCATGCCCTAGTTGGTATGTAGATGCAATACTGCGGCTGCCAGCGGGCTAAAAGCATCGGTTGAGGGGGAATGCCCTCCTTCTGGCCGGCTGCTGCCTGCTGTTTTCAAATGCTGGCAGCTGGCAGAAAACCACTGCTTTTCGGCCTGTGCCCAAAAATTACTCCCCGCGGCCTTACAAAAGCACAAAGCCCATAAACGCTCAGCCGCTTTTTGCTGTTTATGGAGTTGTATTTTTTCACTACACAAACCCTTTTAGCTATGGCCGTCAAAGTTGGCGAAAAAGCTCCTGAATTCACTCTTCACGACACCGAAAAAGAGGAAGTATCCCTTTCGGACCATCGGGGCAAGAACGTCGTCCTCCTATTTTTCCCCTTGGCTTTCACCAGCGTATGCACTGACGAACTGTGCCATATGCGTGACAACCTGAGCGAGTATGAAAAGCTCGATGCCGAGGTGATCGCCGTTTCTGTCGATTCTCCCTTCACGCTCGAGAAGTTCAAGGAAGAGCAAAACCTTAACTTTACGTTGCTTTCCGACTTCAACAAGGAGGTTTCCCGCAATTACGGTGCCCTGTACGAAGATTTTGTCTTCGGCATGAAGGGCGTGTCTAAGCGCTCGGCTTTTGTTGTTGACAAGGAAGGAGAGCTGCGCTATGCCGAAGTATTGGAGAATGCCGGGGATCTGCCTAACTTTGAAGCCGTAAAAGAAACTTTGAGCGCTTTAAATTAGTTGTTTTTACAAAGCCTAAGCCCGGTCCGATCTAGCAAATCCGAATACCTATGATTGAAGAGCTGTACTATAACTCCGTCGAAGAACTCGAAGAGGTTGTTGTCGAAGATGAAAGCGATATAGGGCAGGAAGCCCAACTGATCGTGTTCAACGACGACCACAATACATTTGACTGGGTGATTCAGTGCTTCGTAGAGGTACTGCACCATACTAGTGAGCAAGCGGAGCAGCTCTCGCTCATGATTCACTTCAAGGGCAAAGCTACTGTCAAGACAGCGCCCAAGAATGAACTTAAGCCTAAGAAAGATGCGCTGATCGAACGTGGTTTGTCGGCTGTCATCGAAGAATAATTTCTTATTCCATAGAATCGGAGGGAGGCCTGCCGTAGGGTGCCTCTTTTTTTTATTTGACCTATTTTGCCCATGCCTGGCTTCTGGCTATTTAAGAACGACATATCTTTCCCGGATCCGCGGCATACTACGCCAGAGGGGATCGTTGCTGTGGGGGGAGACCTTTCTGTACCGCGGCTGTTGGAGGCCTACCGTCAGGGTATATTCCCCTGGTACAACTACGGAACGCCCATCTACTGGTGGTGCCCTGACCCCCGCTTCGTGCTCTATCCGGAGAAGCTGCGGGTGTCCAAGAGCATGCGGCCCTATTTCAACCAGAAAAAATTTGGCCTGAGCTTCGACTGGGCTTTCCGGGAGGTGATGCTGAGCTGCGCTACGCAAGAACGGAAGGGGCAGTACGGCACCTGGATCACCCCTGAGATGCTGGAAGGCTACCTTGCCCTGCATCGGGAAGGCTACGCACACTCTGTGGAGGTATGGAAGGAAGATCAATTGGTGGGCGGCCTATACGGTATTGCCCTCGGCCGGGTCTTCTTCGGAGAGTCTATGTTTGCTAAAGTAAGCAATGCTTCCAAATTTGGCTTCATTGCTCTGGTACGGCAACTGGAGCAAAGAGGCTTCAACCTGATCGACTGCCAGCAGGAAACGCCACACTTGCGCAGCTTGGGAGCAGAAAAAATAGCTCGGTCCGATTTTCTGCGCCACCTCAAAGAAAATGAAGCCGCCCCAACCCTCCGCGGCAGTTGGTCAGAATGGTTGCAGGAGGATTAAGGGCCTGTCTGCTTTCTTGCAATCGGCTCCTTTTTGCCCAGCTGCCCTTTCACTTGAACCAAATCAAACACGAGAAATTTCTTAAATTTCCACCAACGCTTTGATTCTGGCAAATTGCTGCCAGACAATACAACAAAAATTGCGACAAGCATGAAAAAAACATTTACCCTTATGGTAGCCCTCTGTTGCGCTGCCGGGCTGCTTTCTCAAACTACCGTAACGGGCACCATACAGCACGAAGGTGTGGAACGAGGCTACCGGCTGCGCGTTCCGGACGGTACTGCTGGCGAGCGCCCGCTAGTGTTCAATTTACATGGCTTTGGCTCGAATGCCTTTGAGCAGGAGATTTACGCTCAGATGAACACGATCGCCGATACCGCTGGTTTCTTTGTCTGCTACCCGGATGGCTTAGAAAATTCCTGGAACGTAGGCTGGGGCTTCGGCAGCACCGCCAATGATGTTGGGTTCATCAGCGCGCTGATTGATACGCTTTCGGCTGACTATGCAATCGACAGCAAGCGGGTATACTCCTGCGGCATGTCGAACGGCGGATTCATGAGCTACCGGCTCGCCTGCGAACTCAACGACAAGATTGCCGCAATAGCATCAGTTACCGGCAGTATGGCGCCAGCCTATTTAGAGGATTGCAATCCCGGCCGCCCCGTGCCCGTACTGGAAATTCACGGCACCGCAGATGATGTTGTGCCCTACGATGGGGCAGAAGACTTGAGCGTCCCCATCAACGCTTTGATGGAATTTTGGGCCAACAACAACAACTGTAGCAGCGAGCCCTCTGTGGAGGAGCTGCCGGATGTAGAGAGCGGGGATAGTTCTACAGTAGCTAGAGTAGCCTACCCGGATTGCGAAGCAGGGCTGCAGGTTCTTCACTTTCGGGTCAACGGCGGGGGGCACACCTGGCCTGGGTCTGGTATATCCATTGGAGTTACCAACCAGGATATCAACGCCAGTCTGGAGATATGGCGGTTTTTTCAGCTTTTCTCGCTCGACGGGCTTACGAACACCGACGGCGCCATTCGCCGCCCGGCCTTCAGCCCGCCCTTCCCCAACCCTACGGCTGGTGAACTAATGCTGAATCTGGCTGCCGAAGGGCGTATAAGCGTATACGATAGCAGAGGCCAGTTGCTGCAGCGCCAAGTACAGCCCGCCGGCACCGCGGAGATTGACCTTAGCCAATTGGCGGACGGAATGTACCTGATCCGGCTAGAAACGATGGGGGCTTCAAAGACCTTCAGCGTGATGAAACAATAAACTGACGGGGTGGGCAAACGAAAGCCAGACGAAAAACAGAAAGCCACCGCCGCATCGATGCATGACAGACGGTGGCTTTCTGTTTTTTCTGGCAAATGCTTTAGAGGTTTTACAGCTTGGCTTTTACCAACTCCATGACGTTATCGCTTTCTTTGGCGAAGAGAACGGCGTTGAAAGTGCTGGTATCAAAAATCATCTCGTAGCCGTTTTCTTCCGCTACGGCATCTATTGCGTTCTCTGCTTTAGTAATGATGGGCTCGAGCAGTTCCTGCCGCTTTTGCTGCACTTTCTGAGAGACCTCCTGCTCGTATTCCAGGATTTTCGCCCGCTCCTTCTCCAGTGCTTCCTGACGTTCTTTTTGTTTTACCGGCGGGAGTTCTCCAGCCTGAGCTTTTTTTGCAAACTCTTGGGCTTTTTTCTGCCATTCTTTGGCCATGGTCTCTCCTTTAGCCACCAGTTGCTGCTGATAAGCTTCCAGCTTGGAGTCCGCTGCTTTCGTAGCTTCCAGGGAAGAGATCAAATTGCCGAAGTTCAGATGGCCATACTTTTGAGCGCCTACCGAACCGGCACCTATCAATAGAAACGCAGATAACAAAAGAAACTGCTTCATCATAGTAGTTGTATTTCTGTTTCTGCAAAAGTACCGCAGGGCAGGCGTTGCACCAATTAAAAACTGCTAAAATATGGTTAGAGCCTGGTTAAAGCACTGCCGGAGAAGACGAAAAGCACCTTTAAATAACAATTCTTTTAAAATTATTTATTTTTAAAACAATAGGTTTTATATTTGCTGGAGACCTTGATTATCGACACAATCGGCAAAACATGAAACCTACTTCTACTCCTCCAATTGGCGAGACAGCGCTCCGGGCGAGCCGCAGCATCAGCTCAGCGCTGCAACGGCACTGGCTTAAAATGGCACTCTTGGGCACAGCTGTTTACATGGCTCACCACCGGGATATGGACATCAACCTGCAGTTAAACAGCGCTACGGCTGCGGCGGTACAAGCTGTTCCCCAAAAGCAACAGCCGCAAGCCAGGGCTATGGCCCTGCGTTCAGCCGTAGCGGAGCCCCGGCCAATGAATACCTCGATGGCCCGCAGCTCGAAGAGCGAAGCCGCCAAGCAACCGAAAAAATCCTCTCCGTCAAAGCGGGTGAACGTCAGCAACCTATCCAATACGTATTCCAACCTTACCGCCGCCAACAAGGGCGAAAAGAGGGCCGAGTCAAAAGCAGCGCGGCGGGCCAAGCGGCGCCGGCAGCAGCAGTACGTACAGCGATTTGCCAAAGTAGCGCAAATGGAAATGGAAAAATACGGCATCCCCGCCAGCATTACCCTGGCGCAAGGGCTGCTGGAAAGCAATGTCGGGGCGAGCAAATTGGCGACCCACAACAACAACCACTTCGGCATCAAATGCTTTTCCCGCAGCTGCCGCCCGGGCCATTGCTCTAACTTCACAGATGACAGCCACAAGGACTTTTTCCGAAAGTACAAAAGCGCCTGGGAAAGCTACCGTGCCCACAGCCTGCTGCTCAAGCGCAGCGATCGTTACCAGCCTCTGTTTGAACTGCCCAGCAGCAACTACAAAGCCTGGGCGAAGGGCTTGAAAAAAGCGGGCTACGCAACGGATGCCGCCTACGCGGATAAGATCATCCACCTCATCGAGGATCTGGATCTGCACCGTTTCGACCGCTGATTACCCCCACTTCACCCACCAGCCGATCAGTATGAGCAGGGCAACAACTGCCACAATCCAGGCAGCGGGTATGTTGCCCACGGCCATAGCGGGCCGCTGAGGGCTGCCAAATACTTGCATGTGCCAAAGGCCGGCTGCCGTATTGGCTGCTCCGCTGGATGTGCCTGACCGCAGTTGGTGCAGGCTCTGCGCAAAGTTTCCGTGGTTTTCCCATCCCTTTGTCGTAGCTGCCAGATCCTCCGCGGTGATGCCATTCTGCTGGTAGAGCAGCATGTTGCCGGCTCCTCGGTTTTGCAAAGCCCCAAAGGAAAACAAAAGCCGGCCGGCATAGCTATCCGCAGTACTTGGAGCAGGCATGACGATGCGCCGCGATAACAGGCCCTCCCGCGGCCAGTAGCGCAGCAGGGTGTCCATCTCCATAGACGGCAAGGACAACAACGCCAACTTGCATTGGATGCCTTGGGGACAGGCCAGTTCTGCCCATGCTTGCCCACCCCCATTTACAATCCAATTCCGAAACCAGTCTGGCCCGCCCAACTGCTGGAAATCTCCAGTCATCAAAGTAGGGTCGCCGGCCGCCCATTGCTCGTCCCGCTTTTCTAAGGCTACTCTGCCTGCTTTCCGGCCGGGCAATTGCTTCGAAGAATAATAATCCTGCCAAAAGCCGCTAGCGGAAGTGTGGCGGTAAATCTCAAAAGCACTGCCTATGGGGTCTCCTTCCGGCCTGCTTAGGGCAGCGAAAGGGAAAAGGCCTAGTGCCGCATCAGGAACAATCAATAAGCGCTTCGCCCTGCCATTGGCCTCTATTGGCGGCAGCAGTATTTCGCCTGCTTCACGCCCCATCTTTAGAAGGGCTTCCATCTGCGTACAAGATGCCATGTGCTGCAGTTGCTCGCGCTCGTCCCCAAACAGCGGCTGGCGCAGCATCTCCACCCGCTCAGGCCGCAGATGCAAAATAAACAGGTGCTGCCTACCCACAAAATAGTGCAGTGACTGAGCCCTGCACCGCTGCAACAATTCCTGAAACTCAGCTCGCTGAAGCCCTTCTTCGGGGAGTTTTTCGTAGCGCCGGCTTTTGCCAGCCCCCAGGGCATCCTGCCAAAAGCCAGCATTGTAGCCAGCAGCGGTGTACTGTCCGGGCTCTAAACCATTTCGCAGGGCGCTCATTCTGCTATTGTTGCGCCGGAACAACGCCTGCTGGTACAGCGGGGCAAATTCGGCAGGCCCTATGGCGAGCCATTGTTCTACCTTTTGGGTTTGTTCAAATTGCCGAAACGCAAGGCCCAAATCGTGCTCAGCACCGGATTGGCGGTACATCAGATAGCTCACATCCAGGGCAGCTTCAGCAATTAGGCGCTGGTACTTCGACAGCCAGTATCGCTCCCGGAGGAATAAGGGCCTAAAAATGGCTTCGTCCAAATAAGTGTTGCCATAATCCAACTGCTGTTTTGCATCTCGGAGCAAGCCAAGCTGCTGCGGAGATTGAGCGGCCAAGTCAGTGTAAGCTAAAGCGGCTAGCTGGTGCAACTGAAAAAGTAGAAACACGCGATGGCCCGGGCACTTGGCCAAACCTTCCAATAAGGCCTTCAATGCCTGATCGGGAGCACGCTCGGAAAGCGATACCTCACCAGTGATCAAGCAGGCTCTCGCAGCAATTGCCGGAAATGGAGAGGAAAGCAGGCGGGCAGCCAAGGCTCTCGCAGTTTCGTACTCGCCCAACTCGTGTGCTGCCCGGGCTCGCAACAAGCTGAGCTCCGCGCCAAGCATAGCATCAGGCCCTATCTCGTCTTGTCTTAGGCCAGCCCAACAGGCAGCTGCTTCGGGTCTATGAGTAGCCAGCGCTAGCTCTCCGGCCAGGAGTTGGTGCAGTGGGGGCAATCCCCCATGGCCTTCCCGTAAGTCGTTGTACATTGCTGCCGCCTGAGGCAGATCCCCATTGATCCGCTTCCAGTCCGCCAACAGCAGCTTCGTACTCTTGGCGGCCTCCACTGCTTCCGGCATGGCTTCGGCATATGCCATTGCTTTTTGAAGCATCCGGAGCCCTTCCACCGTTTTGCCTTCTTCCAATGCTTCTGCGCCTAAATGGTGAAAAGCCATAGCAGCTGAGGGGCCAGGGCTCTCATCGCAAGATTGGAGATGGGGGAGCGCTTCGCGGTATAGCTCAATGCGCTTCTGCCGGGCGGAGATGGCTGCCAATTGGCACAGCGCTTGGGACAAAAGGTGTTTATCAGAACTCCCTTCTGCACGCAGGATACGAATAGCGCGCTCGTAGGTTTTTTTTGCCGCTGCTCTCTGCTCTTCCTGTTTATAAAGGTTGCCCATTTGGACCAGCAGAGGGGCTACTTCGGGATGTTGGCGATGGTAGCGGTCTTCGATAATGCTCAGCGCCTCCGTTAAGTTGATTTTTGCCATTTCTACATCGCCAGCCGCCTGATGAATATTGGCTATTTGCCTCAGGGAAGCCGCTACGCCCGGATGGAGCCGGCCGTTGATGGACTCCCGTATGTCGAGGCCCATCTTATGGTAAGTCAGGGCATCCGCATAGCGATGGGAAGCAGCATAGACCTCCGCTAGCTGATGAGCCGCTTTGGCGGCTTCTTCCTTATCGCGCCCCAGGATGTTGATGCATTTCCAGAGGGCGCGTTTGGCCGTACGCTTAGCCTTTAGGTGCTGCGCGGTGGCAAGGTAGGCTTCCGTCAGTTCATTCAGGCAATTGAAGTAGTAAACCCACTTCTTTTCGGAGGCGTACAAATCTGCTGCGGTCTGTAGCTCCTCGATGGCAGCTCCCGGCTTTCCGTTGAGCAGCAGGGAGGCAGCTCGGTTTTGATGTTGAGCAGCATCCTGGGTGTAAGCAAGGGTAGCAAAGCACCAGGATACCGTCAGGTAGATGGCAATAGTTCTCATTAGTAGTTTGTATATCCAGCGCTACGGGCACTGGTATGACTTGTTTTGTTCAATCGATGCCGGCTTGTTGACTGTTCGATGGGATGTTTGCTTCCAACAAAAGCAGGGGGCTAAAGTATGCCAGGGAAGCAGCTTTGGCACAACAAGCAAAATCAAGCTACATGGCGATCACCTTTTAAATATAGCCAATTTTGCCGAGGAAAGAAAATCGAATGGGCCAAGCAGCCCTATCCACCGCTCACCGGCGGTATGATGACCAGCTCGTCTTCCGGTTGCACCAGCTGATTGTCTTCTGCATAGGCGGTATTGACAGCAATTGAGAGAGAAGCAAGCTTCTGGAAATCAGGGTACTGATCGCACAGTTTTTCCTTCAGCTGCCCTACGCTTGCTTGCTTCGGGAGCTCCATCGTCATCTGACTGCCCCCTAAAATGTCCCTTGCAATACCGAAAGCTAAAATACGAACTTGCATAGCATTTTCCTTTTTGCCATTTGAAAGTAAAGCGGCTCCCTGCTCTGGAGCAAGGCTTACACATTGTTGTGGTGAAGCCCGGCGCGCCTTAACATAACTTTAAGAAAAAATTAACACTTTGCGCCATACCCCTTTTTGCTGCCGGCGAAATCCACACAATCAACGGGCATCTACCTGCTTCAGGGTATTTTGTTTTACAGCGGGCTTGCGCGGACGGCTTGCCTCTGATGCGCCCGTGGTTTGCCAAACTTAATTAACCACAAGTAAGCAGAAAAAATGGGTTAAAGGGGCCCCATCCGGCAGGTTGGAGGGGCAATCGTTGACTTTTTTGGCCAAAGGGTATAGCTTTGCCTTGGAAATCATAACCGGGAAAGCCCCAGTTCAGATTTCTACATGTACGAAACACAGAGAGTTTAAAAATTATTGCATGCCTGCGCCGGTACTTTTGCTACTGGTGCAAGAGAGTGGTTTTGCTCACCGGAAGGTGAGCATGTTTGCTTTCTGGGGAGTGCTGCCGTTCGAAAGGGCAGCAGCACGGAGTATTGCGGGAGAGGCCCCAGCTCCTGCCCAGGCTTCATGCAAAATGCTTTTACAATGAAATTCCCATGGACAATTGTAGCTGTGCTGGCAGCTAACAGCCTAGCCGCTACACCCAAAACAGAAGCATCGCCCCCCGATGCTGCCAACGAATACGGCTACCGCTGGTCGGCCCGTATAGAGGGGGATGTCAAAGAACGGCTGAAACAACTCAGCCTTCCATTCGAAGCTCGCTACGATCCTACTGTGCGGAGCACCATCAAGGAGTATGTGACCAACGGTTACCGGGATACGGAGGCATTGTTGGGCCGCACCTCCGCTTACTTCCCAATTTTTGAGCACTACTTGCGCATTTACGGGCTTCCCCAAGAACTCCGCTATTTGCCCATAGTTGAAACGGGCCTTAAGGTGAGGGCCTATTCTCAAGCGGGAGCTGCTGGCCTTTGGCAGTTCATCCCTTCTTCGGCTCGCTTATACGGCTTGAAGATGAATGGCTACGTAGACGAGCGGCTGGACCCTTACCGCTCTACAGAAGCGGCGGTGAGGATGCTCTCAAGGCTGCACGATCAGTACAAGAGCTGGCCGCTGGTGCTTGCTGCCTACAATTGCGGCCCTGTGCGCGTCAATGAAGCCATACGCGAGGCGGGCTGCCGGGACTTCTATACGGTAGCGGAACACCTTCCGGGGGAGACGCAGGAGTACGTCCCCCGCTTCGTAGCGGCAGCTTACATTGCTAACTTCTACAGTGATCACGGGCTAAAACCCCGTTATCAGGACGCGGCGCTGCAAAATCTGCGCGCCATCCGGATCACCAATGAATTGACCTTTGGCGAAATCGCTCACGCCACTGAAGTTTCGATGAAGAAGATTGAGCAGCTAAATCCGGCCTACCGCCGGGCCATCATTCCCAAAAGCAGGCGCGGCCATTACCTCAGCCTCCCCGCCTCCGGCATGAATGGGCTCAAGAGCTACCTGGCCGCCAAACGTGGCGCTACTGAACTGGAGCAAATGCTGCTCTATCCTAACTACCACAAGACTTTCTATACCGTGCGCCCGGGCGAGAGCATAGAGGTGCTCAGCCAGCGGTTCCGCTGTACGGTGGAAGAAATACAGGACTGGAATTACCTTCAAACCCCGGAAGTAGTAGTTAATCAAGAACTGTTGTTTTTTGTGCCTGATGCAAGTCTTGTTGCCAAACCCTAGCAACTTACCTTATACGTTTTTTCGAAAAGCCCGGCCTGCATCTGCAGCGCCGGGCTTTTTTGTAGGTTAGCCCAATTAAGACGGGGGACAGCGCCGTATGCCAGCTTTATAAATAACTGATAAATAATAGGTTGATGCAGAAAATACCATAAATAGGGTAACGAAAAACCGAAGGGGCCGTACAATGGGTAAGAAACTAAACCCTAGCCATGAAAGTCCCAGTTATCGTTACCGCTCTAGCATTTAGTGGAAGCTTGCTTCCGGCACCCCCTGCTGTTGCCGCGGAGCAAGTTTCCCTAGAGCAACAGCTGCAACAGCAAATCCCCAGGCGGGTGCTAGCCATGGACCTTCCCTTCACGGTACACTATACCTCCCGGGTACAGCATGAAATCAGCCGGTACCTGAACAGCGGCAGAAGGCCCGCTGCGTATATGCTCGGCCGGGCAAGCATGTACTTCCCCATTTTTGATTATTACTTGGAAGCTCACCAGCTTCCGAAAATGCTCAGATACATCCCTCTGCTGGAGTCGAGGCTACAGCCAAGCGCTGAATCTCCCGCCGGAGCAGCTGGTTTATGGCAGTTCATGCCAGGCACCGGTAAAGCATACGGGCTGGAAATAAATGAGTGGGTGGATGAACGGAAGCATCCCTGCCGGGCCACGGATGCTGCTGTTCGTTACCTTTGGCACCTCCACGGGCAGTTTGAAGACTGGTCGCTAGCGCTGGCCGCTTACAATTGCGGGCCGGGCAGGGTACGGCAGGCCATGCGCGAGACTGGATGCCGAAAGTTCTGGGACCTGCAGCATGAATTGCCCCGGCAAACTCAAGCTTATGTCCCTCGTTTGATCGCAGCTATGTACGTAGCCGAGCAGTACGAGGAACACCGCATCACGCCTCGCTTTCGCTCCTATTATAAGCAATCCTTCAGTGTATTCCGCATTCAGCACGATTTAGACCTCGCAGCAATAGCTCAGCACTGCGGCATGAAGCTTGGCCGGCTGCTGAGCTGGAACCCCGGCTACGCCATGCCCTTTGTCCCAGAAGGAGCAAAACCCTATTATCTGATCTTGCCAAAAACCGCCCTGCCCTCCTTCCGAAAGTACATTATAAAGGAAAGCCGTAGAACCGGAAAAGATTATGCGGTAGCGGTGCTCGAAACTCACGGGAAAGCATTGGTTTTAGGGAAAACCTAGCGCTGAACTGTGCCAACGCCTGTTGCTTCCCCGCCGCTCCGGATCGGGCAAAACGGAAGAAATGCCGATTCTCCCGCTGTGGATCGCCCCGGCCCTGCATACTGCTAATATCCGTCAGTACCTTCCGACGGATGAAAAGCTGGAGTAGCCGCCGGCCAGTCATCACAAAAAATTAATACCAGCGTCCGGCTTTTCCGGTGAAGTATTGCTATTATTGGACCTTCCGAACAAACCTCCAAGCATGAACCATCTACTGGCTTACATTACCTGGAATGCCTCTCCGGAAATCATTAGCATCGGCCCCCTAACACTGCGGTGGTACGGCTTACTGTTTGCCGCGGGTTTTCTGATCGGCTTATATATTGTGAGGGCCATGTTCCGAGCGGAACAGGAGCCGGAAGCATGGCTCGACAAGGTCTTCATGTACATGGTCATCGGGGCAGTAGTGGGGGCTCGCCTCGGGCATGTTTTCTTTTACGACTGGGAGTACTACTCAGCACACCCGGGGGAAATCATAGCCATCTGGGAAGGCGGCTTGGCCAGCCACGGCGGCGCGATCGGCATCATCATCGCCCTCTGGATCTTTTCCAAGTATACTGCTAAGCGGCCCGTACTTTGGATATTGGACCGGGTAGTAGTGCCTACTGCTCTGGCCGGCTGCTTCATACGCCTCGGCAACCTGATGAATTCGGAAATCGTTGGCAAACCGACAGAGGCAGCCTGGGGCTTCAAATTCCCCCGCCACGCCACCAACCTGTGGGAGCGTTGCCAAGCCTGTGCCGAACGCACCGGCGAACAGTGCCTGGAGGTAGCCCAACTGAGCAGCGGCCAGTTCTGCGTAGAAATCAGCAAAGTACCGGTGCGCCATCCAGTGCAACTATATGAGTCTATAAGCTATCTGCTCACCTTTTTCCTGCTCTACTACGTCTACTGGAATACCAATGCCAAGCAACAGCTAGGACGGATGTTCGGCTTGTTTCTAGTACTGGTATTGGGCGTTATCCGCTTTGCGCTGGAATACTTCAAAACCAGTCAGGGCGGGTTCGAATCCGCCTTCGGAGGAGCCTTGAGCACCGGCCAATTGCTGAGCATCCCCTTCTTTTTGATCGGGCTCTACTTTTTGCTGCGCCCCGCCAAGCAAAAGAATAACTAGCCAGTAAAGCACCGGGCTCAGTGGCAGCATGGCCTAAGCCCGGCGAATACGTAATTTATGCATCTTAATTAGCAGCGACAATCTTGCGGCTGTACCGCTGCCCTTGCACTTCGATGCTGTAGACATAGTAGCCGGAAGCTACTTTGCTGCTGGAAGTGCGGAAGGTGTGTTGGTGCTGGCCTGGCGTCTGGTAGCCCCGGTAGAGCACTTCTACAGGTTGGCCAATCATATTGAAAATGCGGACCGTAACCTTAGCGCTTTGCTTCAGCACGTAATGGATCCCTACCTGATGGCGGCCGTCGTAAGAAGCCCAGTGGCGCAGCTTGGCGACCGGCGCTTCAAACACCGGCGTGGGCAGGCAGCTGAGGCCCAGGCCAGAGAGGCGCTCGAAGTAATCCCCCAGCACGCCGTCTACCGTATCGCTGTCTACGCACAGCCAGTTCTCCAGCACGGTGGCGTACACCTGCCGGAAGTCCGTGCCAAATTTAAGGTTGCCTACTTCGTCCACATCCTCCAGGTCAGGATTTTCCCCCATAATGCCGTTGCCTTCCAGGCCAGGGCCAAACAACATCATAGCGGATGCTGCGCCATGGTCGGTGCCCTGTGAGGAGTTCTGTTCAATACGGCGGCCAAATTCGGAGAAGGTCATGCTGAGCACGTCCTCCGCACGCCCGCCGGCAGCGAGATCGTCGTAGAAAGCCTTGATGGCGTTGGAGAAGCCATTCAGCAAGTAGGGGTGCCGGTTGGCTTGTCCGGCGTGGGTGTCGAAGCCGTCTAGAGTAACCATATAGATTTTGGTGCCCAAGCCGCCCTTGATGAGCCGGGCTACGATGGCCAACTGCTGGGCAAAACCGTTTTCGTAGTCTACCGCATTATCGGCGCCGTTGTAAGCCTGGGAGATGACTTCAGCGTAGCGGAAGGTGTTGTTGGCCACGGTGCGCATAAAGCCTATCTGCTCGCCGTAGTAGCACTCGGGCACGTTGACTGCATCGTAAAGTTCGCCGTTCTGCGCAATTTCGTAGAGGGTGTCGGGATCGCCAACTTGCATACTCATATTGACCATGTCCGAATTCTCAAAGACGATGTTGCCGGAGCCGCCGATCTGAATGGCGGGCGGTATTTCAGGCGGGTTGGTGAGGAAGTCGGGGTACTGCCCTTCCAGGAAGCGGCCCATCCACCCGGATTCCTCTACTACATCCTCATCGCTGGCGGAGGCCCAGATATCGGTGGAGCGGAAGTGGGAAAGGTTTTGGTCGGGATAGCCAACGCTGTTGAGGACCTTCATCTGCCCGTTTTCCCAAAGAGGGAGCACATTGGACATAGCTTCGGAAAGCCCGAAAGCGTCCGTCAGGTTATTGATTTGGCTTTGTGGGATGTGGATATCGGGGCGGGCTGCCTGGTACGTCCCGTAATCGAACAAAGGGATGATGGTATTCAGCCCGTCGTTGCCGCCTTTGAACCGCACCAGCACCAGCACTCGGTTGCCGGGGGCGTTGTTCAAGCCGTAGGCCAGCGGCGAATGGGCCATCGCGGTGATCGGAGTTTTGCCCAGCAGCAAAGAGGCGCTGCCTGCTATGCCCAGATTGCGCAGGAATAGGCGCCGGCTCACGCTGTGGTGGCGTTCGTGGGCTTGGCCGTGCTCCAAAGCACTGCCGTGGGGCTTATGGTTATGGTTGCTGTGATCACACATGGTAAAAGGTATTTTGGTTGCACCGGCCCGTAGCCGGGGCAGAGGATTCGAGAATAGGGTTTTCTAAATGAGCTGGAATTCTGGCATACGGGTGATGTGCTGCAGCAGGAGGGCCACTTGTATGGGGGCGGTATCCCAGTAAAGGTTCCATTCCCCATTGTCGTAGTAGTTCTGCGGCACTTCCCACTTGAACACGGCAGCCGCCCGATCGTAGGCCTGCTGATTGTCCAAGCCGTAGGGGATAAAGTGGTCGATCAGCGCCGCTGTAACCTCATAAGGGTCGATGGAGTCATTGCTCAACTGCCGGGCCAGCTCTACCAACTGCTGGGGCTGGTTTTGGTAAGTATTGAGTACGAAATAGTCCATACCCTGCCAGCGCCCGGTCAGGGTGTTGGTGTCAATCCAGTCCCGGTTGCCCGGCCAGCCGGCCACATCCACCGGGAACAGCAACTGCTGCCCGAGGTCGCCCGACAGATAGCTCATCACCTGCAGGGCTTGTTGATTGTAGGGCAGGCCGCTCTCTCGTACCATGGTCAGGAATAATTCAATCGGGCTTTTGATGAGCGTCCCCATGTTGTACTCATCGAAAAAATGTTCGCTCTTGAACAGCTGCCGGAAGAGCGGGGCCAGTTCGAATCCGTTATTCTTGAAAGTCTCCGCCATGCCGGCGACGATGGCCTCGTCGGGCTCCGGATGGACGAAGGCTTTATAAATCTTCGTGCAGATGAAGGTAGCGATTTCATCGGCGCGTTCAGCGAAGAGGATATCGTGGAGTTCCTGGTATCCCCAGTCGCCGGTCTGGCCAAAAATGGTCTTTGGGAAGGTGTCGTGCAGAAAGGACACAAAGGTAACGGGGTTGCAGTAGGGCTCCGTTACGCCGTTCCAGCCAGTCAGGGCGCGGGCCGCCTCTTCGATATCCGTCTGTGTGTAGCCGTTGTCCAGCCCGAGGGTAAACAGCTCAAAGAGCTCCCGAGCGTAGTTTTCGTTGGGCTCAAAGCGGGTGTTTTGCACCCCGTTGAGGTAAACGAGCATGGCGGAAGACTTGCCGATGGCTACCGTAAAGTCCTTGAAATTGCCCAAGGCGTGCTGCCGTAGAATAGTGGTATACTCGTAGGCGTAGGAAGGGCAGAGGTAGGCGTCGTAGCGGGTAACAAAGTGGTTGTGCCAAAACACCGCCAGCTTTTCGCGAAAGCCGTTTTCTACCAGCTCTCTCATCCAGAGCGTAATCCATTCAATGATTTGCTCGGTGCGCTGCTCGTTGAAGTCCTCGTAGTCCGCCGTGGACCAATTGGCCCATTCGGGCTCGGGAGGCAGCGGCAGATTCAGCGCCTCGTCTACCAATTGGTCGACGAGTGCATCGGGCGACTGCTGCAGCGCAATTTCTATCTGATCAGGAAGAAGGCCGAAGCCCATGCGCCGCAGCAGGTGCATGGCTCGCTTTTTATTCCAGGGGGCATCACCGGAGGGCGTATAGGGGGCTAGCGTTCCAGTGGCGCAATTCAAGGTGGTGGTCATAAATCGAGGGTTTTGGTTTACCAAAAGACGGATTAGCCTGGAAAAAGTAGCAATTTCTCCAGAATATCAAAACCTTTTATACGGGATAAAGACAGCTATTGGACGAACAAAAGCAGCCGGGGTTTAACCCGGCAGTATTTTTTCCAACGATTTATGAACACCAGGCCCAAGGGAGGTGCGGCGAAGCTACAGCTGATTAGCTGACCGGATTCCCGTCTTTGGTTGCCTACTCTTCTGAGAGGGCTTTGAGCTTGTCCTCTAGCTCGTATTCGGCGCCGGCGGTGTAACCGGAGTGCGAGTACAGGATATTGCCCTCCGTGTCGACCAGGTAAGTCTGGGGCGGTGCCTGGAAGCCGAAAGCGCGCAGGCAGTCGTTGTTGGGGTCAGAAAGCAGCTGGTAAGGCCACTGTTTGGAGGCGCTTAATCCCTTGGCTTTGTTGGCGGAGCGGGAATCGTCTATGGAAATGGCGACCAGCTCCACATCAAATTCCGCCTGCCAGTCTTCATACAGGTAAGCGATGGCATCGAGTTCCTGAATGCAGGGCTTGCACCAGGTAGCCCAGAAGCTGACGATGGTCATTTTATCGTCAGCGATAAATTCAGAGATGTCCCCCTTCTGGCCGTCGAAGGTTCTTACCTCTACTTGGGGTAAGCTCTTGCCGGACTGAGCGGCAAGGGTGATGGCGAAGCACATCAGGCAAAGGACCGTAAAAAGTTTTTGCATCTTCATTTTATAACAGGTTTTCGAATAGTCAAAGGTAGCCAAATCAGCGCAGGGCAGGTAATAGCAGCAGCTTTTCAAAATTGTTTACTGAATGACTAACTTTGTGGTAAGTTTCTTTTTCCCAAAAATTTACGGGAATATTGCTGCTTTCAGCGGGCAACCGCCCTGCCCTTCCAACGTAAAAGACAGCATAAGTTACTGCATAAGCGGGATGTACCCGCAGAGTGTGCCGACTTTAACGGTACTTTAAAACCTCAGCAATAGCGACATGAACCTATTACACTCCATCTGGCTCGCCACTTTGTTGCTCCTTCTGCTGCCGGGCAGCCTGTCTGCCCAAAGCCAAAACAACGGCGGCAGGCTCTCCGGCAACCTGGAAGCCAACGGCAACTTTTTTATGCGCGACAGCCTGATCGGCGCCGCCAATACGCCGCAGTACGACCGGCAGCTCTACGGGGCGGATGCCTGGCTCAACCTTTCCTACAGCAACTGGGGCTTCGACTTCGGGCTGCGGTTCGACCTGTTCAACAATTCCAACCTGCTTAATCCTACCGGCTCCTTCACCGGGGAGGGCATCGGACGCTGGTACGTCCGTAAAAATGTTGACAAACTTGACATCTCGGTGGGCTACCTCTACGATCAAGTGGGCAGCGGTATCATCTTCCGCGCCTTTGAGCAGCGCCCGCTCTTGATTGACAACGCCCTCTTCGGTGCCCGGCTGGCTTACGACTTGACCGACAACTGGCAGATCAAAGCCTTCACCGGCCGGCAAAAGCAACAGTTCGACATCTACGAGCCGGTCGTCAAGGGTGGGGCGGTGGACGGCTTCATCAGCGGCGGGGAGGGCAGCAATTGGACCCTCGCACCAGGCTTTGGCGTAGTCAATCGCACCCTCGATGATGCCAGTATGAACTCCTTAGTCGCAACGCTCAATACCTATACCAAAGAAGATGCCTTTACCCCCACCTACAACACTTACGCTTTCTCCTTCTACAATACCCTCACCGCCGGGCCATGGTCCTGGTACGTAGAGACAGCTTACAAAACGGAGGACAACCTGAGCGACCCCTTCGGAGAGTTCGAGACCTCGGATACGACGGTAACGGTAGGCGACAAATTCTACAAAGCGCCGGGCTCAGTGCTGTACTCTAGCCTGAGCTACGCGGGAAAGGGCTTGGGCATCACAGTAGAGGCTAAGCGTACCGAAAACTTCGATTTCCGGGTGCGCCCACAGGAACAACTGAACCGCGGCCTGGTCAACTTCCTGCCGCCTATGGCGCGAGTCAACACCTACCGGCTTACGGCACGCTATAATGCTGCCACCCAATTCCTGGGGGAAATGGCGGTGCAGGCCGATCTGCGCTACAACTACAAGCGCAAGTTCGGCCTCAACCTCAATTTCTCCAACATCACCGATCTGGAAGACAACCTGCTTTACCGAGAACTCTATTCCAAGTTCACCTACAAGCTAAAGCGTACCTGGCAGTTCAACGCCGGCCTGCAGATACAGCGCTATAACCAGGAAGTATTCGAGTTCAAACCGGATGCGCCTATTGTGGAAACGTTCACGCCATTCGTAGATGTGCTCTACCGGCTGTCCCGCCGCAAATCCATCCGCTTCGAAGGCCAGATGATGCTTACGGGAGAAGATGAGAAAGGCGAGCGGCACGATTATGGCAACTGGCTGTTCGGCCTAGTGGAATTCAGCATTGCCCCGAGCTGGACGTTCACCGTGTCGGATATGTACAACATCGGGCCCGGCAAAAATTCGCCGGTAGACGACAGCGGCGAGAAGGCGGCTTTGCACTATCCGCGATTCGACGTATTTTATACCCACGGTTCCAACCGCTTTTCGCTCAGCTACATCAAGCAAGTGGAAGGGGTAGTTTGCACCGGTGGCATCTGCCGCCTGGAACCGGCCTTCAGCGGGGTACGCTTTACGCTAAATTCCAGTTTCTAAAACCTGAAGAAGATGAAAAAGACGAGCCCATACCTATTTTTATTGCTGCTGCTGGCCTTGACGGCCTGCGAAGAAATCGCTCCGGAAGTGACGCCAGCCATGGAGGCCGACAGTGTCTGTGAAGAGCCCGAGCCCGTCAGCGGGCAGGGCAAGCAGGTGCTGATCGAAGAATTCACCGGCGTGCGCTGCGTCAACTGCCCGGCCGGCAGCGAAGCGCTGAAGGGGCTGCTAGAAACCCACGGTGAGCAGTTGGTAGCCATCTCCATACACGCTGGCTCCTTTTCTCCGCCCTATCCCGACAGCCGGGACACCCTGCGCACCCAAACAGGAGAGAACATCCTTAACTTGCTCGGCGCTCCGCTGGGGTACCCTACGGCGGTCATCAACCGCAAGTCTTTCACCGGAGGCACCAACATGCAGCTGGGCCGCGGCTCTTGGGCGGGCGCTATTGAAGAAGAACTGCAACTCGGCCCGCCACCGGTCGCCATTGGTATCCGCACACAGTACGACGAAGGGGGGCGGGAACTCAGCGCCTGCGTCACCCTTGACATCAAGGAGGATATCGAAGCGGAAGACGTACGCATCAGCGTCTTCCTGAAGGAAAACAATGTGGAAGACCTGCAGCTCACTCCCGAGAGCGGAGAGCCAGACCCCAACTATGTGCACCAGCATGTCCTCCGGGCTGCCCTCACCAACTACGCCGGCAACCTCGTACAGGGCGAGCTGACTGCTGGGAATATCATTCAGAAGACCTTTGCCGTCACCCTGCGGGAAAAGTGGAAATCGGAGGATTGCCATGTGGTGGCTTTCGTCCACTACGGAGGCGATGACAAGGTGGTGCTGCAGGCAGCAGAAGCGGCTCTGTTTTAGCGACGGCGCGCCTTTGAGCTTTGTGGCCTGGCAAAAGCGGGATTGGTTTTCGGTGATTGGAAAAGCGAAGCAAATGCCGTAGTTTGTCGAGGCAAACCAAAACCCCCAATCATGAATTCCCCACTCCACACTGTACTTGGCGCATCCGGTGCCGTCGGGCGCGCTGTCGTAGATGAATTGCTCAAGCGGGAGCTGCCCGTACGTGCCGTGAGCCGCTCCCTGGATAAACCGGATGTAAGCATCGTACCTGCGGACCTGCTGCAGGCGGATGAGGCGAGACTGGCTACCGAAGGCGCTACCCATGTGTACCTGTGCGTTGGCTTGCCCTATTCCGCTAAGGTTTGGAAGCGCGACTGGCCGGTGCTCATGCGCAACCTCATCGCTGCCTGCGCCGCTCATGGCGCTCGGCTGATTTTTCTTGATAATGTTTACATGTACGGCCCTGCTCCCCTTCAAGTGCCCTTCGACGAGCAGCACCCGCAGCAGCCGGTGAGCCGAAAAGGGGAAGCCCGCAAAACAACGCTCGATATGTTGAAAAGGGCTATGCAGGAAGGCAAACTGCAAGCAGTTATCGGCCGCTCCGCCGATTTTTACGGGCCCTATGCCTACAACAGCATACTCTACATCTCCTTTCTGGAACGCATGCTGCAGGGTAAAAACCCGCAGGTGTTGTCCTCTACGGATGTACCCCATACCTATGGCGATACTGTGGATGCCGGCCGGGCGCTGGTAGAGCTGGCGCTCGCCGAGGATGCCTACGGCCAGGCTTGGCACTTGCCTGTTAATGAGCCCATCACCATAGAGGCTATTACTGGACTTTTCAATCAGCAGCTTGGCACAGAGCTGAAAGCCTCTAAGGTACCTGGCTTTTTGCAGTGGATGCTGGGCTTATTCGTTCCGCCCGTGCGCGAAGTGCGAGAGATGCTGTACCAGTTTGAAACGCCCTACGTCATGTCGGACCGAAAATTTCGGGAGCGCTTCCCAGATTTTCCGGTAACGGGCTACGAAGCGGGATTGGAACGGATGGTGCGGTTTTTTAAGAGTAAGGGGTCGCGCAACAATAACTTACCGATTTAGACTCGTTTTTTTGCACG
>CAYNIT010000044.1:0-12759 GCA_964397205.1 uncultured Phaeodactylibacter sp.
GCGTGCAAAAAAACGAGTCTAAATCGGTAAGTTATTGTTGCGCGACCCCTTAATTCGCCAGCGCGTTCTTCATCGTCTCCCCGATGGTAGCCGGAGATTTGACCACGTGCAGGCCGCATTCTTCCATAATTTTCATTTTCGCTGCCGCGGTATCGTCTGCACCGCCGATGATGGCGCCGGCATGGCCCATGGTACGGCCCTTCGGTGCTGTCTGCCCGGCGATAAAGCCAACCACCGGCTTGTTGCCATGTTCCTGTATGTAACGCGCTGCATCGGCTTCCATGCTGCCGCCAATTTCGCCGATCATAATGATGCCGTCGGTCTCCGGGTCGTTCATCAGGAGTTCCACCGCTTCTTTGGTCGTCGTGCCTACAATGGGGTCGCCGCCGATGCCGATGCAGGTCGATTGCCCCATGCCGGCTTTGGTGACTTGGTCTACTGCCTCGTAGGTCAATGTACCAGAGCGGGAGACAATGCCAATGCGGCCCGGCTTGTGGATGAAGCCCGGCATGATGCCGCACTTGGCCTCTCCCGGCGTGATAACGCCCGGGCAATTGGGGCCGATCAGGCGGCTGTTGCGGTCTTCTAGATAGGCTTTTACTTTCACCATATCTTGCACGGGTATGCCTTCGGTGATGCAGATAATGGCTGCGATGCCTGCATCCGCCGCCTCCATGATCGCGTCCGCTGCAAAAGCTGGTGGCACAAAAATGACCGAGGTATCCGCGCCGGCTTTCTCTACGGCCTCGCTGACGGTGTTGAAGATAGGCTTGCCCAGATGCTCCTGGCCGCCTTTGCCGGGGGTGACACCGCCCACGACTTGGGTGCCGTACTCGATCATCTGCTCGGCGTGGAAGGAGCCTTCCCTGCCGGTGAAGCCTTGAACAATGATCCTGGAATTCTTATTGACGAGAACTGACATAAAGATGGTTTTATCGATTACGTTGTTGGTTATTCTTCTGTTTCCTCGATGATGAAAACATCCTCGCCCCGCTTTTTCATGAAGTACTGCTCGCGGGCAAATTTTTCTTTGTGGACCTCGAGATCCAATCGCTCCTGTTTCGCCTCTTCAATTTTCTCCTTGTACATCTCCCGGTCTTCGTGCATTTTATTGACGGTGCGCTGCAGGCGGAATTGGGTCCAGAGGTTGTGCTTGTCTACAAATACCATCCAGACAAAGAAAAACATCAGCACCAGAATGTAGCGGTTTCTGAACGGCTTGGGTACCCGGTCGAGCAGGGGCTGCAGGGGATTCTTTCGCTTTGCCATAACGGTATTTTTTGATTGATTAAGAGGAGCAACTTACGAATTCGCCGCTGCTCCCGCTAATTTTACAATAAAAAATGGGGCTTGACCAGGGGGGTTATCCCAGCAGGGCTTTGCCCGGGAACATCGCCTGATCGCCCAGCTCTTCTTCGATGCGCAATAGCTGATTGTACTTGGCTACCCGGTCGGAGCGGGAAGCGGAGCCTGTCTTGATTTGCCCGGTATTCAGGGCTACCGCCAGATCAGCGATAGTGGTATCTTCCGTTTCGCCGGAGCGGTGGCTCATCACGCTCGTAAAGGAGTGGCGAGTTGCCAGGTTCACGGCCTCCACGGTTTCGGTAAGGGAGCCAATTTGATTGACCTTGATCAGTATGGAGTTGGCGGAGCCTTCCTCGATGCCGCGCTGCAGGCGCTCAACATTGGTGACGAACAGGTCGTCGCCCACCAGTTGGGTGCGGTGCCCGATGGCTTTGTTCAGTTCCTGCCAGCCAGCCCAGTCGTCCTCGTCCAAACCGTCTTCAATGGAGAAGATGGGGTATTTTTCTACCCACTCTTTCCAGTAGTTGACCATATCGGAGGTCGACAGCTTGTCGCCAGTGGATTGGTGAAAATGATAGGCTTTTTCGTCGGCATTGTAAAATTCGGAGGCAGCTGCATCCAGGGCGATGACGATGTCCTCGCCGGGCTTGTATCCCGCTTTTTCGATGGCGGTGAGCACGGTTTCAATGGCCTCCACATTGGATTGGATGTTCGGAGCGAAGCCGCCCTCGTCTCCTACATTGGTGGAATAGCCTTTGTCTTTAAGCACTGCCTTGAGGGTATGGAACACCTCTACGCCCATGCGCAGCGCGCCGGAGAAGGTATCCGAACCGACCGGCATGATCATGAATTCCTGGAAGTCGATGCTGTTGTCGGCGTGAGAGCCGCCATTGAGGATGTTCATCATGGGCACTGGCAGCAGGTGGGCATTTACGCCGCCCAGGTAGCGGTAGAGGGGCTGAACGGTAGCCTCGGCAGCCGCTCTGGCACAAGCCAGAGAAACGCCAAGTACGGCATTAGCTCCTAATTTGCCTTTGTTGCCGGTGCCGTCGAGCCGCCGCATAGTCTGATCGATGAAGCGCTGATCGGTCACGTCTACGCCTTCGAGCTCATCCCGGATGATGTCTTTTACATGGTCCACTGCTTTCAGCACCCCTTTGCCCAGGTAGCGGTTTTTATCGCCATCGCGCAATTCTACGGCTTCGTACTTGCCCGTAGAGGCGCCGGAGGGCACCGCGGCGCGGCCTAGAAAGCCTTCTTCGGTAATTACTTCCACTTCTACAGTGGGGTTGCCGCGAGAATCGAGTATTTCGCGGGCGTTGACATCAAGGATCAGACTCATATTTGGCAATTTTATGGTTTTAACTGGAAAGATAGCCGCTGTGGTACAACACAGGCTGTTCGGCCAGGTTAACTCTCCATTAATTTTATGAAGTAATTGAACAAGTAGCGGGCATCGTGCGGCCCCGGGCAAGCCTCGGGGTGGTACTGTACCGAAAAAGCGCGCTTGCCCTTCACCTTCATGCCTTCGACGGTATTGTCGTTGAGGTTGAGATGGGTAATGTCTACTTTGTCGGCCTGATCGCGCAGCGCATCCGGGTGAACGCCGAAGCCGTGGTTTTGGCTGGTGATCTCGCAGCGCCCCGTCTGCAAGTTTTTCACCGGATGGTTGATGCCGCGATGGCCGTGGTGCATTTTGTAGGTTGGGATGTCGACGGCTAGGGCCAGCAGTTGATGCCCCAGGCAAATGCCGAAGAGCGGCGCGTCTTCCTCCAGTATAGCTTTGGTAGTCTGCACAGCGTAATCCATAGGGGCGGGATCGCCCGGGCCATTGGACAGGAAGTAGCCGTCCGGCCCCCAGGCTTTGACCTCCTTCAGCGGCGTTGTAGCCGGAAAAATTTTGAGAAAGCAATCCCGCTCGGCGAAACTGTTGAGGATGTTCTGCTTAACGCCGTAGTCGTATACTGCCACCTTGTACTTTGCGTGGGGGTCGCCGAAGGTATAAGTTTCTTTGGTGCTTACCCGCGAGGCCAGCTCCAGGCCATCCATCGAGGGCACCTCTGCCAGGCGGCGCTTCAGCTCTTCCACATCGGTGGTTTCGGAAGACACAATGGCGTTCATAGCTCCTTTGCTGCGGATGTGGCGGACGATGGCGCGGGTGTCCACATCGCAGATGCCGACCAGCCCTTCTTCTTCGAAGTAGGCTTGGATGGACATGTCGCCCAGCGGCCGGTGGTAGGGATTGGTAAAGTTCTTGCAGATCAGGCCGTTGATCTTGATGCTGTACGACTCAGCTTCCGTGCGCTTAGTGCCGTAGTTGCCGACATGAGCGTTGGTCATCACCATCATCTGGCCGTAGTAGGAAGGATCGGTGAAAATCTCTTGGTAGCCGGTCATGCCGGTGTTGAAGCAGATTTCCCCGCTGGTAGTGCCGATTTTGCCGGCGGATTTGCCGTGGAATACGGTGCCATCTTCAAGTAGCAAAACGGTGGGGGCTTGCTGTACGTCGCTCATTGATCTTTGTGAATTTCGGGCAAAGATACGATTCCGGGGGCGAATTCCAAAGCCCCATCGGCAGCGGCGGCGGCTATTGAGAACGCCAAAAATTCATATCTTGGTCCCAACAGGAAAGGAAATACCAAGGCAGAACATGACACACTACGAGCAGGGCGTCGCCCACTATCAAGCCAAACGCTACGAAGCCGCATTGGATGCCTTCGACGAAGCCTTAGAAGCCGGGGAGGAATCCGCTGAGCTGTGGCGGGATGCGGGGCGTGCCCACGCCCAGTTGGAGGACTGGGAGGCTGCCGATGAAGCCTACGAGCGGGCCATAGAGCTGAACGAGAGCGACCCGCTGACCTGGTACGGCAAGGGCAACGTTTTTCAAGCTACCGGAGATGCCGACATGGCGCTGAAAGCCTACGAGACAGCCCTGCTTTTCGATGCCAACTGGGCGCTGCCCTGGCTGGCCAAGGGAGCGATTCTGCTCTCCACCGCCGGCAGAGGGGAAGAAGGCCTGCGCTGCTTGCGCCGCGCCGAACAGCTCGACGGGCCGGAAATGGCCGTGCACTGCTTTCAGCTCTTCGCCCAGCTGCCCCCCTTTCCCTTCTTTTCTTACCGTATCGTACGGGATTATATGCTGCCCTGGCAGTACGCGGACTGGAAGGACTACGCGGAGCAGAGCCTGTCTAATGCTCAACCTCTGCGTACCTACCTCAGCTGGTACCAGCAGCAAACGCAGGCTTCGCCTTTCGTGGCTGGTCTGGCGCATTACCTCATGGGCGATCCTGCTCCGGCCCTGCGCCACTTAAAAGAGAGCGAAACGGGAGACAACCCCCAAAATACCCTACAGCTGACCTACTACCAGGTACAAGCTTGCTGGGCCTTCGCTGAGCCGGACGATCAATACCTGGACCGTGCCCTGCAGGCTGCTGCCCATTTCTTACCCCCTGAAAAAGGCGGGTGGCAGCTGTGGAAGAAGAAGAAGCAACCGGAGGCGCCGCCCCTGCCGCCCGAAGAGTGGGAAGCCTGCTACTACGCGGGTATGGTTTTTATTGAGAACGACGAGCTGGATAAAGCCCTGCGCTGCTTCGAACGCATCGAGCAAGATTACCTGCCTGCACTTTACATGGGGCTATGGGTGTGCGAGGAGAAGGTCAACACCAAAAAGAAAAACCAAAAGGCGGAGGCTATCCTCCAACGAGAGGCGGAACAGCCAAGCTTCATAGAAAGCGCCCCGCAGGCGGAGCTGACGCTGGACCCCCATAGGTTCGCACAGCAAATACAGGCCGCCATGCGCTACGAAGAACTCTCCGAGGCGCTGGAGCTGCTCCATTTTTACGCCGACTTTGAAGGCAAAGAGGCGGAAGTGCTGCTGCCGCGGCAAGAGCCTGCTATCCACCAACGCTGGTCCATGAGCCCCGCTGTTCGGCAGGAAATAGAACAGCTGCAACGTCAGCAACTGCGGGCGGCTCTGGAAGAACAGTTGCCTGAGAACAACCCATTGACGGAGATTTCCCGGATGGAACAGGCCGAGGAGCGCTTCGAGCAACTTGGGCAGTGGCTGCAGAGAAACGACTTCGACTCGGAACTGGCGCTGCGGCTGATCACCGCCTTGCATCTGCAAGCGCCCCTGCGAGAGGAGCATAAACTAATGCTTGACCTCTATGCTTTTGCCAAAAACGGCCAGGTGGAACATTTACCGGATGCGCTCTTCAAGGGAGCGCCCCTGGGCAACGGTGCCGGTGTAGGCCGGCCACTCGGGGAGCAATGGGGCTTGTCGGGCAATGCAGCGGTCGAGCTGTCTGAGAAAGCTCAGAAGGCTTGGGGCTATTTGCAAGAGGCGGAGTATCCTAGGGAGACTTTCGCAGAATTTCGATCCGGGATAGAAGAAAGCTGGGAATAAAAAAAGTAGTATACGGATTAGGGGCTGCCGTAGAGCGCAGGAAGCGGGCCGTCAAGCTTATTCCGGACTGCTCATAAAATGGGGGCTACTGAAAAGCTACCGCATTTAAGCCTCGCATAATCAAGCTTTGCCTACTTCCTGCCTGCCAGCAAGTAGGCGGGCCTCTGCGTGCGACTCCCATTGCTTAACACGCTCGCTTATTCCGTCCGCTGGGAGATGCCCGGATGCTGCTCCAGGCCCAGACGTTTAGCCGCCAGCTTTCCTACCCTACGCCCCTGTGTCACCCCGTCCTCAATGGCGGGCCGGTAGTGGATTCCTCCGTACAGCCGGCTAATTGCGGCTTCGCTGGAAGCTTGCAGGAAAGAATCGAAATGGCGCTCCGGCAAGCCGTATTTCACCTCCACCGTATCCGTAAAGCTGAAATCCTCGCCAAAGAGCCGGGTCAGCAAGACGGCAGCCGCAGTAGAAATGACGCTGTGCCCGCTCGTGTGCTCCGGGAAGGGCGGCGTTTGCAGGGTGGGCACCCAATCCGGGTCAATGTATTCGTTGATGACCGTCTCGGGCCGGATCAGGGCACTGCGGTACTTTTCATCCCAGCAGCTGATGAAAGCATCGAACAAACCGATGCTCACCACAGCATGAGCGTGCGCTGTAGCCATGAGGCTTGTCCCCGCTTTCCGGCAGGCAATACCGGTGATGCCCATCCAGTGGCCGCCGGGCGTAATTTTTTTCGTAGCAAACATGACGTGCCCGGTCTGATTCATCACGTAGGGGTTGCAATCCCAAAAGCTGGCGATGAGCCGCTGTTCTTCGTTGCCGTTGTTGCCTACGTCATAAACTTCCTTAGTCAGTTCATAGAAGGTAGCGCCTTCGGCCATATCGAAGGGTGGCGGCGGTGCGGGCTGAAATTGGCTGGCAGAATCCAGAAGCATGGTACGAATCTTGTTCCAGTGGGGCTCAATACCCTCCATGTAAGCGGGCGGGGTAGGTTTCCAGCGGGCCGGATCATCCGTTACCGAAAACTTTGGCATGGTCCGGGTCTGTGCGTAGTTGTCTTCGTTCGCCCAGGCCAGGATATGTTCGGACACCTCTTCCGCATAAGCTTTTGATGCCCGGACCGTCCGCGGAGCAACATTCCAGCTGTTGACCATAGAGTCAATCTCTAGCTGCCATGCCTCCATCATTTCTTCCGAAAAAATCAGGGTTTTGCCTACCGTGTTGAAGGCGTACAGCCCGGCGAGTTCGTAACTCAGCCCTGCCGTATCGGTGGTGGTTTCCAGAGGCGGCAGCTCCCGCAGCCGGCCCGCAAAGCTTTTGTATTCCGGATAGCTGGGCTGCATCGCCTCATAGGCGGCGATACAAGGGTAAGCGTATACCCGGCTGGCTACCGGCGGGGAAAAAATGTCGTGTACCTGTACATCGGTCAGCTGCTCTACCGAGCGGATAAGCAAATCGCTGTCTTCCAGGCGTTGTTGCAGCTCGGCTCGGCCGATGTAGTCTTTCTGGCAGCTCCAGCTGAGCAATGCGAGCAATAGGAAAATACTATATCGCCTCATAATCACTTTGGTTTTGTTGAATTACAAAAATAATGGAGGTGGTATACAGCCCATTTGCCGGCTGCCCTCCCCCTCTTAGCGGATTCGAGTGTTTTCCAGAAATTGCCGGGATTCGCTAATCCGCCGACCTTTATACAAAGGTAAAGGAAGTCCGATAATATCGCATGAAGGCTCAAGCTCCGTCTTTACCTAATCAGTATTTTACTGCGTATCCTCGCCAGCAGTCACACTCTAATCCTATCTGTACCGGAAAAACAAAGGCGCAGCATCATTGCGTGCGAGGGCGAGCCAGCGCTCATTACGATAGGTCCAGCTGGTTATAGCCCGGCTTTCTCCGCGGACAAAGAAACCGCTGCGCTCCGCCGGCCATATTTCCCAGCCATGCTCGCTGCTCCAGCTCGCCGCAGTGCCGTAGGAGGCATCATAGCGGCCCAGGCTCGGCCATATATCATGCCAGTTTCCTGCCCCCAAAAGCTGAGGGCCTTCGCTATCTGGCAGCCATAGCATGGCAAATATGGGCGCCATCTGGGCATCCTGCGGAAAAGGCTGAAAGACAAAAGAACCATCTGGCTGCTGTAAGGCCGCTCCGGAAGCCAGCTCTTCGGCCCGAAGGTGTAGTGCGCCCCTCAGCGTTTCTGAGCCAAACACTTCTGAGAAGGTGCTGCGGGCAAAAGAGGCGTAATCCGGAAAACGCTTTTTGATGCCTACCCACTGACTGGCCAGCTCGTCTTTGCCGGCGACGGTATAGCGTTGCCCGCCGCGGTAATAGGATAGGATGGGGTCAGTCGTGCCATTTTGGTCCAGGTCTTCGACGAAAAGCTCGAGCGGTTTCTCCGAAGAAGCGCGCAGCGTGGTATTGCGCCCCAGGTTACCCAACAGTAAATCCAGCCGCTCATCTTGATTGACATCAGCCGTCTCAACGGTATTCCACCAGCCATGGGAATGGGGCATGGTATCCCAGGACCATCCTTCTACTTGCAGAAAGGTGACGGGCATCCACTCCCCCACCAGCACTACCCGCCTGGAATCCGGCAGGAATGCCGCGTCGGTCACCATACCTAATGCTCTGAGAGCAGGCGCCAATTCGAGGGTAACATCGGTGAAAGCTCCCTTGCCATCATTCTGCAGCAGATAAGAATGCCCGGGCAAGCCGTAGCTGCCGGGTATAGACCGCCCTCCCAACAGCAGGTCCTGGTCACCGTCGCCGTCGCTGTCAAAGGCTAGTGCGCAGCTGCCATTGATTTGCAACTCCGGGAAAGCACCCCTCTGCCGAAAAAATCGCCCGTCGGGAGCCTGCAGGTACAAACGCGGCTGCGCCGCTTCCCCGCGCAGCGACTCCCCGCCTCCGCTGAGCACTAACAGATCCGCACGCCCATCGTTATTAGCATCAAAAAACAAGGCATCGGTGTCTTCGTATACTTCCGTACCTGCAAAGGCTTCCGCTGACCAGGGCATAAAGCCAGCTTCCGTTTGCTGCCACAGGCCGCCCTGCTGCCCTTTAGCACCGCCCAGGTAAAGAAGCGGCGCTTCCCCAGAAGTTGAGACCGCCATTGCGGGCCCCTGGGTGGAAAGCTTGTGGGGCATCAGCTTTTCCCGCTCGAAGTCGTTGTAATTGTTTTCGCGATGGCGGAAGCCTAGGCCAGCCTCTTCGGCGCTTACGCTGTGAAGTGCCGGATCCGGTTGGGCTTGGGGGGGATGGAAAGCTGCACCTTCAGATCGCTTCAGATAGTGGGTGCCTGCTGGCAATGCCCCCCAGCGTTGCCAGGTTCCGTCCGGCCAGCGGATGCGTAAAGAATCCAGGCCGGCCGCCTCTCCCAATCCAAAGTGCACTACAGCTTCCGTACTAGACTGAAAGCCACGGCTCAGGAACAGCTCCTGCACTTGTATGGCTCCTTCTGTATACGCCTCCACCCGGCTGCCGATACCAAACGGGTTATCCCCTTCACAACGAAGATGCAGACGGACAGCTCGATTATTCCGGCTTCGGTTCTCTAGTATCCGGGCTCTGTCGTTAAGCTGATTGGACACGAGGTCGAGGTCGCCATCCAGGTCCAAATCTGCGAAAGCAGCGGCGTTGGTACAAGCATTCAAGTCTAGCCCCCAGGCTTTGGACACCTGCTCAAATGCCAGGTGCTCGGATTGGCGAAAGGCGTAGTTGGGTACACGGCCAGATGGCATCTGCTCTGCCATCTTCTGGTCGCTTACAGAAGCCTGCACCTGCCGATTAGAAATGTAGTTGAGGTAATCCAGGTCATTGGGGCGCCGCCAGATGCCATTGGAAATAAAGAGGTCTTTGCGGCCGTCGTTGTCCATGTCTGCGAATAGTGGCGACCAGCTCCAATCAGTAGCAGCAACCCCTGCCAGTTGGCCGATTTCAGAAAAGCGAGGCACTCCTTTCAGCACCCCTTGGTTGAGCTGCAGCATGTTTCGGGGAAACTGATGGTGGTAGCCGTAGCTGCGCTTGAATTGGTAAATGTTGAATGGGTCCGCGCCTACGGAGGCCTTGAGCACGCTTTCTTCTTCCGGTTTCATATCCAAAGACAGTATGTCGGTGCGGCCATCGTTATTGAAGTCGGCCATGTCGTTGCCCATAGAGAAAGTGCTGGTGTGGCCTAGTGCTTCCTCGGTCACATCCCGGAAGGTGCCGTCTCCCTGATTCAAATACAGGTAGTCGTTTTCGTGAAAATCGTTGGAAATGTAGAGGTCTGGCCATCCGTCGTTGTTCAGGTCACTGACGGCAACCCCTAATCCAAAGCCTACACGACTGCTGTACAAGCCGGATTTTGAGGTGACATCCACAAATTTCCCGTCTTGGTTTTCCAGCAAACGGTCGCCGGCTTGCTCGTCTGGCTGCTCCCGAATGCTGGAAGGGGTATAGTTTTCAGGGGAATGAACAGAATGGTTGAGCAGATAACAGTCCAAGTCGCCATCGCGGTCGTAGTCAAAGAAAGCGGCATGGGTGGAAAACCCTTGAAAATCCAGGCCGTAGGCGGCGGCCTGTTCGCTGAAGGTGCCATCCCGGTTGTTGATGTATAGCTCGTTGCGCCCGCGTCGGCTTTTATACCCCCCTACCTGGCAGAGGTAGATGTCCAGCCAACCGTCTCCGTTCACATCAGCCATGGAAGCACCGTTGCTCCAGTTGCCCTCACCACTCAGCCCGGCTTCCTCGGTAACCTCCCGGAACTGCATTTGCCCCTCGTTGAGGTAGAGCGCGTTGGGTAGAGTATTAGCGGTAAAGAAAAGATCTGGTAAGCTGTCGTTGTTGACATCTCCAACGGCCAATCCTCCTCCGTTGTAGAAGTAGAGGTATTCTATGATATTCCAATCTTCCGTAGCTTCCAGCTGATTGATGAAGTAAATGCCGGTCTGCTCCGCATCAAGCATCTGGAAGCGCTTTTGCTCCTTATCTTCTCTTTGGCAGGCGGACAGCAAGACAAAGCAAGCGGCCCAGCAGGTTAACCAGCGCATAACAATATCTTTTAGTCTGGAAAATCGACTTGTTTCGGGGCGCGGTATATTTGCAGGGAACGATCATTGCGGGCGATGAGCAGCAAGCGCTCGCCGTTGAATTCGAGGGGGCGAATATCGCGAACCTGGCCTTCCAACCGAAGCCCCGATTGGTGGTTGGGCAGGAAGGTAAATCCACCCTGGCCGTCTCCCAGCAGCAGTGCCCCGTAGCTGGCATCGTAGCGGCCTACTTCAGGCTTTACCTCGTACAGGTTCCCTCCGAGCAATAAATCCGTCCGGCCATCCCCATCAAAGTCTTCCGCTTGAATGGCGTAGACGGGTGCGAACTGAGCCTCTTCGGGCAGCGCCTTCAGCTTAAAAGTGCCATCCCCCTGATTGATAGCCAGGCTGCTCTCCATGACGTAGGCTTCCACCTGTACGGACTGTTCCAACGCCTCTTTTCCGAAGATATCCTCGGCGGTTTGGTTCTTGAAGGCTTCGTACTTCAGGTACTTTTTCTTCAATTTAGGCAACTGCTTGATGAGGTCGTGGCGCAACACCAGCGGATAGGAAGTGCCTCCGTTGTAAACACTGATGATCTGCTCGACGGTCCCGTTGCCGTCAAAGTCGTTGACATGCATACGCATCGGCTCCTGCCGGGAAGCTTTAAATCGGGAATTACGGCCGTGGTTGCCCAGAATCAGGTCCGGATGGCCATCGCCATTTACATCTGCAGAAGACAAGCTGTTCCACCAACCGTTGCTCTCTGATAAGCCAGCGCGTTGAGTGACCTCCCTCAGCTGGCCCTCTTCGTTCCTGAATATCCGGACAGGCATCCATTCGCCTACCACGATGAGGTCATCGTCCCGATCGCCATCGTAGTCCAGCCACATGGCATCGGTGACCATCCCTAACTCTTGCAAATCGGGAGTTTCTGCGGGAGGGCGTGCTTTCATCTGGCCGCTGCCATCGTTTTGCAACAGGTACCCACCTACCGGCAAACCATAGGCGAAGGGTTGTAGGCGCAGTCCTACAAAGAGGTCGATATCGCCGTCGCCATCGTAATCGCCAGGGCTCACACAACCGGTAGAGGCAGGCTTGCCAGCAGGCAGCAATTGCGGAGATTTAGAAAATTGCCCCCCACCCTCGTTTATATAGAGCCGGTCGATCAACGCAAAGGAACTGCTGGAGAATTCACTGCCGCCGCTGGCCACATACAGGTCCAGATCCTGATCGCCATCGGCATCAAAAAAAGACGCATCTACGTCTTCTGCCCCTTTGTCTTGTTGGAAAAGCGCATCGCTGCCAGTCTTAAAAGTGCCATTGGCCTGTTGAATCATCAGTGCGCCGGCCTGATCTTTCGCGCCGCCGATGTAGAAATCTTCTCTGCCGTCTGCGTTAACATCTCCCACCGCCAGGCAAGGCCCCTCGGTAGAACGCATGTGATAGAGCAGCCGGTCGCGGTCAAAATCCACAAACTGGTTTTCCTCATGTTTAAAGTCAATACCCGGCAAGCTCTTCACTTCCCTGAATACACCGCTCTTGGAAGGGGCAAGGGCGGATGGTGATTCAAATGATGCTTGGGATTGTTTCAGTTGTAAGCTTTGATCTGCTTTGATCTGCTCCAAGAGCGTACGCCTTCCATTAGGCCAGTCTACTATCAGGCTGTCTACCTGCTGCAGGCTGCCCAGGCCAATGTGAAGCTGATGGCCGACGGTGGACTGAAAGCCGCGCATGGGCATCTGCTCGAGGTAGAACAGTTCCCCCCGGTGCCGCAATGTAACTTTAGCGCCCAGGGCATGGGTATTTTGCCCTGCTCCCTCCAGCCGAAGCTGCAGGTAATGCCCGTTCGGCCTGTTTTGTTCCCGCAGCCGGTTGCGGTACAGGAAGGCAGGCATATTGACATTATTGACCACCAGGTCCAGGTCGCCGTCCTGGTCCAAATCGCCGTAGGCAGCGCCATTGGAATGGCTAGGGGTTGCCAGCCCCCAGGCTTCAGAACGGTTCTCAAAGCGATAATCTCCCTGATTGACGAATAGGTAGTTC